>CAIZQW010000151.1 GCA_903935195.1 uncultured bacterium | reverse complement strand
AGCCAGAGGATATCCGCATCTTTTGGTCCGACCTCAACGACCGACATCCCTTCGGGTGTACTATGCCGAGCTTCATCTGTATAGGGTCCCTGATTGCCATTGGCCATGCCTTCGGGGTCCAGACACACCACCTCACCACGACTGCTGACCCCATAAACGAGATTACTCTCAACGGTCACGGACGAACAGACACCTGCCCCTGTCCAGTCCCAATAGACACTGGTGGTGATCTTAGGGACCACCCATTGCCAGAGAAACGTTCCGGTCTGCTCATCAAAACACATGAGGACACCGCGGTCGCCAATATGCTTTTCATTGCGCGGTTTTTTATTGTTCGTACCGATATAAACTTTGCCGCCTGCGATCACGGGTGTTGAATACGTCTCCGTGCCATTTTCCGCGATCCATTTGACATTCACACCCTTAACAAGATCAACGTGGTCTGGCAACCCCTTCTCCTGCGACACCATGTTTCGCGAATAGCGTTCCCCCCACTGCGGCTGATCCGCTGCCAACGCACCAGCAGCCACGCAACCGATTAGCAGAAGCCCCCAACATTCCCGATTTAAAATGATCATATCTCTACCTATAACTTGATTTTATTTAACCGCAAAGACCGCAGAGATCTCAAAGATCAACTTCTAAATTCTTTGTTTCGCAATCAGATGTACAACTCTTTTCTATGCGTTCTCTGCGTTCTTTGCGGTAAAATTGTCAATCCTGTAAATCCTGTCAAAAACTCTCCTCTGCGACCGGACGCCATTTGGGGCGATGACCAAAAAGGACGGTACCGAGGCGAAGCCACGTGGCACCCTCTTCGACAGCGACGCGATAGTCGTTGCTCATGCCCATGGAGAGACGGGGTAAGCCAACGCCATATTCCTTTTCCCATGTGTCGCGCAGGTTACGCAGCTTGGCAAACACTGGGCGTGTCTGCTCCGGGTCAGGGCAGAATGGCGCCATGGTCATGAGTCCTGTCCAGGTTAAATTCCGGCATCCCAGGATGTATTCAATGACTTCGGGTGCCGCTTCCGGACGCATCCCATCCTTGCTCGACTCCCCTGCTACATTGATCTCCAGCAAAATCTGCGGACGGTGGCCCGTTTCTTCTGCGACACGTTCAATCTGTTCAGCAAGACGCAGGGAATCAACCGAGTGAATGACCGAGAAGAGTTCGAGCGCAGGCCGCACTTTGTTGCGCTGAAGATGTCCAATGAGATGCCACTCTGCTTGACTGACACTTTCAGGGATCTTGGCGGCAGCCTCCTGGACCTTGTTTTCACCAAAGAGTCGGAGTCCAGCATCCCAGGCTTCGCGAACTACATCAGGTCCGTGTGTCTTGGTCACGCCAATCACCTCAATCTCATCAACACTCCGGCCTGCCTTTGCGCAGGCTTCCGCGATCACGGCTTGAACTTTTGCATACGCTTCAACGACACCCTCTTCATGTTCCATGGTAGAGCCTCTCCTTAGCTGGTGAGTAGCATACTGGTTTGAAGCGCTAGCCTCAATTCAAAAATTGCGCGATCAACATGCTGGAGTTCCTGATCTTAAGTATATTCTTGCCGCCCACCGACCTTGCGTCGGTGGAGGCAAACGCTGAAGGAGGTAAAAAATAACTCCTTCTAAACTTTCTTCACCCCCGGCGCAAGGCCGGGGGGATCTGGGATGCGCCCATGGGAAGCAGGCGTATATTTATGGGCTTTCTTTTAGAGCCGCAAATATGGTATTTTGACAAAACTAATTTACGGTATCAGGTAACATCCGATATACCTGAAGCTAGACAAATAATGGGGAAAACTCTATGACGCTATCAACCCGAATTCGCCAAACGTGTTACGTGAGTGTTTTTGCACTCCTCTCACTCTCCTTTACGCTCCATTCCGCCGAGTATGAAGCAAAACCTGCTGATTCAGTATTTGCAAAGTATCAACCGCTCAAGGCGCCTGCGCCCGGGGGTCTCTTCATCAAAACAGGGGACCGGCTAGCGATCTGCGGGGACTCCATCACAGAACAGAAGAGGTACAGCCGAATCATCGAAACGTACCTGACCGCCTGTGTACCTGACTTGAACGTCACGGTTCGCCAATATGGCTGGAGCGGCGAGACTGCAGAAGGGTTTCTCAACCGCATGGAAAATGATTGCCTACGTTTCAAACCGACAATCGCCACCACCTGCTATGGGATGAATGATTATAAGTACCGACCGTATGACGAGGCCAATGCAAACTGGTATCGTGAGCGCACCACCAGCGTCGTGAAACGTTTTAAGGAGGCGGGTGCGCGCGTAGTGGTCGGGTCCCCGGGATGCGTCGGCAAGGTGGCTTCCTGGGTAAAGAGCGCTTCAGGCACATTGGAAGAACACAACCTCCACCTTTGCGCTTTACGCAATATCGACATCGAAATCGCAACCAAGGAAGAGGTGCGGTTCGCCGACATCTTCTGGCCGATGTTCACCGCTGCCCATGCCGCAAAGCAAAAATACGGACCAACCTATCACCTCGCAGGCGCTGACGGCGTCCATCCGGAGTGGGCAGGACAACTGGTGATGGCGTATGCTTTTCTCAAGGCCTTGGGACTGGATGGCAATCTAGGTACGATCACTGTGGACCTGATAAACGGCAAAGCCACGGCCACAAAGGGACATGTGGTGGACTCCTTTGTCTCTAACGAAGTGGTGGTGACCAGTTCTCGCTATCCCTTCTGCGCCTCCGGGTCACTGACCAATGATGCCAGTATTCGTTCCGGAATGAGTCTCGTCCCCTTCAACCAAGAGCTCAATCGCTTGCGACTGGTGGTGAGGGGCGCCACGGCTGCACACTATGTTGTGACCTGGGGCAGCGAGTCCCGGACGTACACGGCAACCGAACTGGGTAAAGGCATCAATCTGGCAGAGGATTTCCAAATCAATCCCTTCTCAAAAGCCTTCGCGACTATTGACACTGCCGTGCTCAAGAAACAGACCTATGAAACCGAGCAAGTCAAAAAAATATTTCACGGCGTAGAAGGCAAAAAGGATATGGAAGCAGCTGTGAAACGTACAGAGGCGATACGTGAGCCCCTCGCACAGGCTATCGCCTCAGCCCTCGTCCCTGTGACGCATCGCCTTCGCATTGACGCGAAGAAATAGTATGCCTGCATCCTTTTACCAGAATGACTAAATACTGGAATAGCGTGAGACAATATAGCCCCCATGAGAAGGTACGACCAATGACCCGAACGCTAGCCGTGGCGGCGCTCCTCCTTACTGCGACAGGCTGTGGCTCAGGACCAGCGGTTGCGCGATCCCAATGGTTCACGATGGGAACGGTTGCCGCCATCCAAGCACAATCTATGGAGGAGGCAAAAAAGGGACGGGAACTCATACAGCCCCTCTTTGAACGGGTCAACACACTTTTTTCAACCTGGCAAGAGACCAGCGAGCTCTCACGCCTCAATCAAGCTGCTGGCAAAAACGAATTGACGCCTCTCTCTCCAGAAGTTGCAACACTGGTGGCTGCAGCGCTTCAAATAGCCGAAGCGAGCGACGGGGCCTTTAATCCCCTTGCCGGCTCACTCATGTCCTTCTGGGGGTTTACCCAGGAACGTGCACCATCAGCGCTTTCATCCGAAGAGGCCCTCCAAGAAGCTCGGAAACTGGCTGACTGGCATCGCATTCAATTTTATCCCACATCAACACCCGTGAGACTCTACCTGCCACACCCCGGCATGAAACTTGATCTCGGGGCTATTGCCAAGGGATACGCCGTTGATCTCGCGTACAACACGCTGACGCAGGTCGGGACTACCAACGCGCTGATCGACCTCGGGGGCAATCTCCGTGCGATAGGAGAGGCCTCGCCTGGACGTGGAGGCTGGCGCACGGGCATTCGAAATCCTTTTGTCGACGGAAGTTGCACAGCCCAGTTTCTGATGACGAACGGCGAAGCGGTCGCAACATCCGGGAATTACGAGCGGTTTGTAGAGATCGCGAATAAACGATACGGGCATATCATGGATGTACGCACGGGACGTCCGGTGACAGGAATGGCAGGCGTCACCGTTGTGGCACCGTCAGCGATGTTAGCAGACGCCCTTTCGACGACCCTCTTTGTCCTTGGGCCTGAAGCAGGCGTTGCCTTTCTGAAGCATTATCCAGGGTGTGAAGCCATCTGGATACCTGACAACCCCGAAAAGCTAACACTGCTCTGCACACCGGGTATCGCTAAACGATTAACACCTATTGGGCAAAAACAATTCATTTCAAGAGTCATCAGCGCCAAAGATAATAACGCTCGTTGGAGCGAAGCGGAATAAGCGTATTCGCTTCGCGCAATTCTTCTGCTTATCTACCGCCCGTGACGGGTACGGTCGGCGTCAACCCCTTCATATCCGTCCAGAGCGTGCCAGGTCCAGCGTGAAGGATCTTGATCGACAACCCTGGATTCAGGTTATCCACAAAGGTCAAATCTGCCAGAGACGAGGCGTTTTTAAAGACCGAGACCCTCATCTTCTCGCCTAACGCCCGCTCATTCGCGACAACAAAGTTAGACTGCACCTTTGCTTCGCCCTGCACCTGCGCGATCTGAGCCTGGACAGAGGCTTTCTGCAAGTTCAACTCAGCAGCAGCGAGGGTTGCATTAGCATTGATCGAAGCCACCTTGTTCTTGGTTTCTGCAACGGTCGTCGCGATCAACTTTTCCGTCTCCTGTTCAACTTGCTTTTTCATCTGCTCGACCATCGCGGTCTGCGTATTAAGTTTAGCCTGTTTGCGAGCAGTATCCTGGCGCGCCGTATTGGTCTTATCCTGTTCCACGGCCACACTTGCAGATTGGATGGGGGCCAGAATGTCATTCGGCATTTCAACATGGCGGATGATCGCATTATGAACGAGGATATGTTTTTCCTTGAGGACTCGGATCAACTCCGTTGTCAGCTCATTCTGGAACTTTTGGCGCCCTTCGCCGTCAATAAAGTCACGCGCTTTATAGCTGGACCCTTTGATCCGGGAGATAGAAAGAATCTGAGGTAAGAGAATCTTTTCCACAACTGCGGGCAGATCACCATAAAGCATATAGATCCGTGAAATATTCTCGGGAAGCAATTCAAACTCCACAGTCATATCCAAGAGGATCTGAAAGCCATCACTCGAGGGGAACTCCACAAAACGTGTGATGCCAAAGGCTGCAGATTCGGGAATGACCGCCTGTTGCCCCTGTTGGTGCCCCAAGGGATCTCCTTGCTGAGGAGTTGCCTGACGTGTCTGCTTTATTTGTTGCGATTGTCGCCCACGATTTCCCAACAAGGAAGACCTTTGTTTTGACTCCTCGCCTTGACTCTGTTCATCGACTTGTTGCATGGCTTGGTTTTGGACAAAACCACTATCTTTGTTTTTCTCCAGATATTCACTGCGCTTCTGCTGTTGTGCACGCACCGCATTCATCTGCAAAGCCACCAACTCCTTGCCACTCTCTGAACCGATCTGGCTTTTGGTGATCACCACACTTCCAGAGCGCCCGAGGATTGATACTTGGTTCATCCCGATCTCTAAAATGTCCACCTGATAGGCGCGGGGGTTGATGTAATAGAGTCCAGGATGAAGGACCTGCTCCATAACGCCCTGCTGTCCAGCTCCTGCAAATTGTCCGAGGGGCACGGGCTTTCCTGTCTGAGAGGTGACAACGCCCACATACCCAATCGGGATATTAATAGCATCTAACAGCGTAACGTCATACCCCTGCGGATTCAGGCGATAGGTCCCTGGCCCCAGAACATCCTTCCAGATACCTTTCCCTTTATCATCCGTAGCGAGAATCTCGCCACGTTCCAATTCCTTGCCGACCTTTGAGGTCACGATACCCACCTTACCAACAGGAATGGATACAACGGGTACGGTTACCCATGCGTAATTGATAGGATTGAAGAAATGGCGCCCTTCCGGAAGAGGATCGCGCTGGACCCCCTTTTCACCAGGAGCGGCAAGAATCTCGTTTGGAGGCAAGGTCTTGCCGACCTTAGCCGTCACAATCGCCATATATCCAGGCTCTACCTGTATACGGCAGAAAAACCAGAGAAATGCACAAAACATCGCCGCCATCGCCAAGCATAACGCTGTCACCGCACCGATTAAATTCTTCATGGTGTCACCTCTTTCTTCATCGCTTCGCCCTTCATCTCTTGCGTTGACTGGAGTGGCAGACCGAAGAGGCCGCCGCCATTGTCTGTTGTCAAAACACTCTCGACACGCGGCGCCGTCTTTTCATAGAGTTTTGCACGAATATAATCCGCCTCACTCTTATAGACCGTGACCTGCTGACGAAGCACATCCGCCGTGGCTTTATTCTGAGCTTCCACCACCTTACGCTCTGCTTCGGCAATCTTCAGGAGCGACTCAGCATCTGCCTTCGCCGTCTGTAGAGCGATCTTAGCAACTTCGAGCTCTGTCTGCGCGGCAATGGTCTTCTCCATTTGTTTCTGCTGTGCCGAAATGGTCTGACGGATCTTCTCTGTTTCCGCTGAAACGGTCATACGGTTCTGTTCTGCAAGGGCCTTCTGTTTTCCCAGCTCCCCTTGGGATATGGCTTGAAAAGTTTGCTGTTCAAGCATTTTTCCCTCTTGGGCTGCCAGTTCACGATCTCTAATCACCGAGGCGATTTGCTGAGGAACGATAATATCACGCACCAAAACCGAGTTGATGGAGATACCCCATGGTGAGCAAACCGACTGCAGATAGGATTCGAGGTTGTTCTGGAAGACTTGGCGAGATTGGCCGACAATGAAGTCTGTCGCGTTCTTCTTGCTCCCCTCCAACCGGGAGAATCCACGTGCGCTAGGAAGGATGAGTTTTTGCATGATATCATCCATATCGCCGACCTCGTGGGTGAGCTGAGCCACCTTCGTAACATTCAAATTGAACTCCAAGGTGCCCTCCACCGTGATCGGGAAGCCATCCAGCGTCAAAAACGAAATGGCATCTGCCCCGCTCAGCTCAAACCGCTGACTCTGAATATTCACAATAGAGACCGCATTAAGGTACGGATTCAGACGATGCGTTCCTTCTTTCAAAACATCGGGCTGCACACCTTTTTCGCCAGGCGCGACCAGGAATTTTTTTGAAATATTCGATCCTTTGGCATCATTATTTAGAATATCATTACCACACAACGCCGTCACCACACCGACATGTCCAGGTGCGATCTTGATATCATTGAAAAGCTTGATTTCATACGCATAAGGATTAACACGATGTTTGCCCGTGCCTAACACCTCTCGCACGATGCCTTTGTAGGTGTTATCTTTGGCGATGATCTCTCCGCCGGAGAGATTCTTGCCAAACTTCCGGACTAGGACACCAAACTTGCCTGCGGGAATATCAATCGTCTTTTCGATCTTCCAGTCCCACACGTACGGATTATAGAAGAAACGTCCTTCCGGCAAGACATCCAGCTGAACGCCCTTGTAATCCAAGGAGGGTGCGATGATCTGATCCGCAGGCAGATTTTTGCCTGTTTTCTTCATTAGAACAGCAAATTTTCCGTTTTCCGGCTCAATCCGCCACCCATACCACCACCAGAGCGATCCGCCGACCACAAGAAAGAGAAACACAAAGGGCAAAAGTGCCAGCATGCCCAAAGAGCCAAGAGAGGGTGCCTGTCGCGTCTGCCCCTCTGTTGTGCCTGATGCCGAGTAGAATTTCCTGTTATCAACCATATAATACCTCCGAATTTGTCAACTAGCTTATAGAAGCTGCCCCCCTTACGCAAGACTAAAAAAACCCAAGAAAAAAGGAGGCCTTTAATAGAGGTAAAAAAATCTTGATCTTTTATAAACAAATACATGACAAACGTTCGATTTTTTGGTTTAATTCCACCTTCGTTTTTTGTTTTCCAGTTTCAACACGTGCTCATTAAATAATTCGGGGATTCTATGCATGTTATCGTTTGCGTAAAGCAAGTTCCGGACACGACCAATGTTCGTATCAATCCGGAGACGAATACATTGATACGCGAGGGCGTTGAAAGCATCATCAATCCGTATGATGAATACGCATTGGAAGAGGCTCTCAAATTAAAGGATAAGCATGGCGCTCGCGTGACGGTCATCACGATGGGTCCCCCACAAGCCGATATCGTCCTGCGCGAAGCCATGGCACGAGGCGCTGATGACGGCGTGTTGCTGACAGACCGTGCCTTTGCAGGTGCTGACACCTGGGCAACCTCTTACGCCATTGCACAAGCGATCAAAAAAATCAACCCCAACCCTGACCTCGTCTTTTTCGGCAAACAGGCCATTGACGGGGACACCGCCCAAGTTGGACCTGGCGTATCCGAATTTTTGAACTATACCCTCATCACCTACGTGAAAGCCCTTGAAATCAAGGGTGACACCTTTATTGTCGAGACGCACATGGATGAGGGCACGGATGTCATTGAAGGAAAGTTGCCCGCCGTCATGACGGTCGTCAAGGAAGCTTCTACGCCACGGTTTGCAAGCTTAGGTGGCTGGATGATCGCCAAAAAGGCAGACATCCCTAAATGGGGCGCCAACGATGTCAATGCCGAACCTGCCTTATGCGGACTCAATGGGTCCCCGACAAAGGTTGTCAAGATTTTTGCTCCCCCTGTGAAGACAGGCGGGATGCGCATGGATGGCCGCGAGGAGCCCAAAGTTGCTGTCGAGGCGATTATTAAACTATTGCAAGACAAGGGGGTTGCCTAATTCATGAGTGATGCACCAATCATTATTGACCCCGTCCTGTGCAAGGGCTGCAAGAAATGTATCACAGCCTGTCCCTTCGACGCACTGGAGATGCAGGGCAAGCTCGCTGTTCTTAAACCAGAAGAGTGTCGTGCCTGTAACGCCTGCGTCAAGGTCTGCCCCTTCAAGGCGATCTCAAGCGCACCTGAAAAGACAGATTCAAATCCAACAGGTCTCGCAGCGTTTAAGGATATCTGGGTCTTTGCCGAGCAGCATGACGGAAAAGTCCAAGAGGTCGCGTACGAACTCTTGGCAACCGGTCGCCGTCTGGCAAAAGAGCGCGGCTGTGATTTGGCGGCCGTGGTTCTCGGACACAACATCAAAGACTCTGCCTCACATCTCATTGCTGCGGGTGCTGACCGCGTTTATATTGTTGATCAGCCGGAACTCGCCGCGTATGAAGCAGATGTCTACTCTGATGCACTCCACCAATTGATTGCCAAGTACAAACCCGAGGTGATCCTTGCGGGCGCAACGGCGATTGGACGCGCCTTTATTGCCAAGGTAGCCGTTCGCGCACATACCGGTTTGACAGCAGATTGCACGGCCCTCTCGATTGACAAGGAGACTTACCTCCTCCACCAGACGCGTCCGGCCTTCGGTGGCAACATCATGGCCACGATCATGACGCCCAACCATCGCCCGCAAATGGCGACGGTCCGTCCCAAGGTCTTTAAGATGGCGGCTCCGGATGCCAAACGTACAGGTGAGACGCTCATTGAAGCGCTGAAGCTCATGACAGCACGGACCAAAATTATCAAAGCCGAGCATAGCACCTCAACTCTCAACATCGCCGAGGCGGAAATCATCATCGCAGGTGGACGCGGTCTTAAGAAGGCTGAGAACATGGAGATGCTCTCAACACTGGCCAAGCTCATCGGCGGTGTGGTCGGTGTCTCACGCGCCTGCGTTGATGCGGGCTGGACAACCGCCGCCCGACAGGTTGGACAGACAGGAAAGACCGTCTGCCCGAAGATCTATATCGCGATTGGCATCTCTGGTGCGATTCAACATCTGGAGGGCATGCGTGCTTCTGACACGATTATCGCCATCAACTCCGATCCAAACGCGCCCATCTTTGGCGTGGCGGACCTGGGCATCGTCGGTGACTTGTTTGAAATCGTTCCGCTTCTGATTGATGCACTGGAATCCAAAAGCTAGCCACCCTTAAGGAATTTACACTATGGCCAAAAAATTAGAGACTGACATTCTGTGCATTGGAGCGGGCATCGCGTCGCTCTCAACAGCCCTATCTCTCTTACGCACACTGAAGGCTCAAGGAAAGAAGTTGCCTCGTGTGACCATTGTTGAAAAGAGCCGCAGCATCGGCAACCATATTCTCTCTGGCGCAGTGATTGACCCCGAAGGTTTTGAAGGTTTGCTGACACCCGAGGAAATCGCGAAGATGCCCATTGAAGCGCGTGTGACCAAGGAATCGTTCCACATGCTCTTTAACAAGAAGATTGCGATGAAGATTCCCTGGGTTCCGCCGATGATGCAAGCTCATGGTTTCCCAGTGGGCTCCCTGACCAAGCTCACACAATACTTTGCTCAGCTCTGTGAAAAAGAGGGAGCCCAGATCTTTACCAGCTTTGCAGTGACGGAACTGATTGAGGACGCCAAGGGTCGCATCATCGGGGCGCGCACGGGCGCGAAGGGTGTTGACCGTGACGGTAAACCCAAAGAGAACCACCTGCCAGGCGAAGCCATTTACGCCAAGACCGTGGTTCTGGGCGAAGGGGGTTGCGGCATCCTGACTGAGAAACTGATTAAAAGCAAGGGTCTCTACAGCCTGCGCGGCGATCAATCCTACGCACTCGGCATCAAGGAAGTTATTGAAGTGCCAGCCAACGAAGAACGGGCTGGCGAGATTGACCACACCTTCGGATATCCGGCAGACTGGTCAACGTACGGCGGTGGCTTCGTTTATCACGTCTCAGCGACCCAGGTGATGATCTGTTACGCCTACGCCTTGGACTACACGCAACCAGAGAAGGATCCGCATACCCTCTTCCGACTCTTCAAGAGGCACCCGTCGGTCGCCCAGCACATCGCTGGCGGCAAGTCGGTCGCATACGGCGCCAAAGTGATCCCTGAAGGTGGATACTACTCCGTGCCGGAAGTCGTTGCAGACGGTGCACTGATCGTTGGGGACGGAGCGGGACTCGTGGACACACTTCGTATCAAAGGTGTACACATCAGTATGCAGTCCGGCGTCGCTGCAGCCCAGACCCTAGCTGCCTGCTGGAATGCCAATGATTTTTCTTACGAGGCCCTCAAGCCTTATACCAAGCGTCTAAAAGCGACCTCCGGGTGGAAACAACTGAGGCGCGTGAAAAATGTTCGTGCACCCTTCTCCACATTCCTTGGTTTAGGCGTCATGAGTGCTGGACTGGCTTGGGCATTGAAGGGGCTCCTGCCCTTCTGGATGGTAAAAATGTCGCCTGATCATGAGGAGCTACACCCCCTCAAGGGCGGCAAGCTTCCTCCTCCTCAATCACTCCCTGCGACCCCTACTTCACCTGACCGTTTGACCGACGTCTTCATGTCTGGCACGATTCATGATGAAGATCAGCCGTGCCACTTAAAGATTAAGGATCGTGCCACATGCCGGGAGTGCCTCCTCAAGTATGGAGCCCCCTGCCAACGTTTCTGCCCGGCCGAGGTTTATAGGGTGGAAGAGGGACATGTTCACATTGACTTCTCGAACTGTTTGCATTGCAAGACCTGTCAAGTCAAGGACCCCTATCTCAATATCGAGTGGAACTTCCCGCAAGGCGGAGACGGTCCACGTTACACCCGGATGTAAGAACAAAGGAACTAACACACTGTCTGGATGGCCTCTGAGGTTGTCCGCTAGGAGAAAAAACCATGAACACAACATTTAACCGCAGAACATTCCTCAAGGGAAGCGCAGCAGCAGCGACCTTCCTGCCAACCTTCAACATTCTGAGTCAGCAAAACGGCATGACCATCGGCCCTAAAGATGATGACATCAAGGTCGCTGTGATCGGGTACGGTGCTGAAGGTGAAATCCTCTGCGATGCCGCCATGAAGATTCCAGGCGTCCGCTTCACAGCAGTCTGCGACGTGTGGTTGCTTCGCCGTCAATTGGCTAAAGGGCGTATGCGCTCCCTCGGCCATGAGGTCACCACCTATGAAGATTACCGTGAGATGCTGGACAAAGAGGGCAAGAATTTTGATGCCGTGATCATTGCGACACCCGACTGGATGCATGCAGAACACACCTGCGCCTGCCTACGCGCTGGCAAGCATGTCTATTGCGAAAAAGAGATGTCCAATCAGCTTGCCAAGGCCAAAGAGATGGTGCTCTGCCAACGCGAGACCGGTAAAATTCTTCAGATCGGCCATCAGCGCCGTTCGAATCCGCGTTACATGCACGCTTTCAACAATGTGATCCGCAAGGAAAACATGCTCGGACGCGTCACGCACGCCTATGCTCAATGGAATCGTTCCGTTGCACCGTTCCTGACGGTCAAGAAACCGATTGCCCTTGAAACCTTGCAGAAGTATGGCTACGAGAACATGGAGCAGTTCCTCAATTGGCGTTGGTTCTCCAAGTACGGCGGCGGACCCATGGTGGATCTTGGCTCGCACCAGATTGACCTCTTCTTCTGGGTCTGGGATTGCCAACCGATCTCTGTCACGGCCATTGGCGGTAACGATTACTATGACCGCCAGATGAACGACAATGTCATGGCCATGTATGAATTTAAGACAAAAGAGGGCAAGATTAACCGCGCCTATTATCAGGTGCTCACGACCTCCAGCCGTGGCGGCTTCTATGAGCAGTTCATGGGTGAAAATGGCTCCCTGACCATCTCGGAGATCTCTGCACGCGGTAACACCGTCCAGCGCGAAATCCGCGCAGGCGCCCCTGATGAAAATGCCTGGGCGCTCTATGCTCAGAAGGGTCTCGTTGTTCAGCCGAAGAAGACCGTTGCGCGTGAAGTCACAACCAAGGTTGCGATTGATGCGCGTGTCTCGGCGCAAGCGGATGGGTGGCCATTGCCTGTGGACCTGCTCAAGCCGGCTCACATGCCTCACCTTGAAAACTTCTTCTTTGCCGTGCGTAAGAATAAACCGGAAGCATTGAACTGCCCTGCCCTGCTGGCCTACGAATCAGCTGTGGCTGTTTTGGCGGCAAATGATTCGGTTGCACAGCGCAAGACCATCTATTTCAAGCCAGAAGATTTTCACGTGTAAGAATTGAGGAGCCCAATAGTTCAGACAGGTCCGACCTGTCTGACATGTCTGACTAACAGGATATTCACTATGCGAAACTTACTATTTATTACACTTGCCCTTGCAGCAGGCTCGGCTGTTGCCTCCGTCGAATCCCACTACGATGGCGGGCGTGTACTCCCTGTACACCGCCTGACCCTCAATGATGAGTTTGGTGATCTCATCGTCCCTGATGCGCAGAACGTATTGCCCGTGAGCACACGTCAGACGTGCGGTCAGTGCCACGATTATGACACGATCGCAGGGGGATGGCATTTCAACATGTCCAAGACGAATGCACCGTGCGGACGTCCTGCGCAACCCTGGTTCCTGATTGACCCGGTCAGCGGCTCACAGATCCCCATGGGCTTGCGCGATTGGCCCGGACTCTACAAGCCCTCTGACATCGGTATGTCGAATTGGCAGTGGACCCACACCTTTGGTCGCAATATGCCAGGTGGCGATGTCGCTGATCCCGTTGATCTCTATGCTGAGGGCGGTCCCCATGCGCGCTGGGAAGTCTCTGGTACTATGGAGATCAACTGTTTTGCCTGCCATAGCACGGACAAAGCGTATGATCACAGCGAATGGGCACGTCTCGTCACGCGTCAAAACTTCCGCTGGGCTGCCACAGGCGCACTCGGTCTGGGTGACGTGCGTGGCATGGGCGAACGCGTTGGGGATTACTGGGGTGTTATGCGGGGACTCAATAAGGATGATTCCATCTATGCCGTACCCCCTCATGTCGTCTACGACAAGAGCAAATTTGATGTTAAGAATCGTACCGTCCTGGAACTGGGCAAGCCACGCAATGAGAACTGCCTGAACTGTCACTCGACAACGCAGGTCGGGATGCACAGCAAAGACATTGATGGAGATGTCCATTTGCGCGCGGGCATGACCTGTACAGATTGCCATGCGAATGGTCTTGACCATGGAATAGCCCGTGGTTACCTGGGTGATAATACGGGTAAGATGGACAAGACCCGCGCAACCGCAAGCTGCGCTGGATGCCATCTCGGCGGCAAGGGAGCTGAAACCGGACGCTTTGGTGCGCCCATGCCCAAGCACGTCGGCATTCCTGTCACACACTTTGACAAACTCAGCTGCACCACCTGCCACTCCGGCGTCACTGATAAGGGTGAATTGGCTCAAGTCCGCACCTCGCGTGCAAATCGCATGGGCATCTATGGCCGCGCCCGCTGGGTCACGCCGCAACCTTTCATCATGGAACCAGTCTTTGTCCGCAATTCAGAGGGCAAGATTGAACCCCGTCGCATGGTCTGGCCTTCGTATTGGGCCACGCGGAATGGTGATAAACTCACACCCCTCACCCCTGAGAAGGTGATGGAGATCGCCAAACAAGACCTTACGGTTCGCGAACAGGTTGGCGCTGTTCTGGAAGCATTAGCCACGGATCCGAACATTCCTGGCATCCCGGTCTTTGTCACGAATGGACAAGCCTACAAGAAAAACATTGATGCGGTTGCGATACCCGACGGCAAGGCTTCGGTTGCGGATGGATTCTGGTACAAGTCAGAGGGAACCTTTGTCCGTGCTGTCGCTGATTTTGATCCCGATGCCGACCTCGCCCAACTGAAAGAAGCTGCTGGACTCGTAGCTGAAAAAGCCTACAAAGCAAGTAGCACGAACCTACAAGAAGAGGCAGTACAGAAAGTCAAAACAGCTGCAGGAAAAGCAGTCGAGGAGGAATTGACAGCGAAGAAGACGTTCCTCAAAAATCTGCTTCAGACATTGGATGCTTCTCCCTTGGCCATTGGCAACGGGTATGGCGCAGTTATCTTAAAAGGCAAGATTTATTACCGGGGTGGCGAAGGCGATGGTGTCATCACCGCACAAGCCTCATTACCCAAAGAACAGATCGCCATTGGCTGGTACAAAGAGGGCGCCTTCAAGCCAGTCCTCTCTGACTATGTCATCAAAAATGCAACCATCCTTGCAGGAACAGAGTATTCCATCACAGAAGAGATGGTTGCGACAGGGTTAAAAACACTCAAAGCGGCTGGGAAAGCGGACACTGTCTATGTTGCTCATGGACAGGTGTGGTCCCTCACTGCCAACGGAACCCTTGAGTCAAAAGAGGAGAAGGCTGCTCAAGCCGTCTCCTGGTCCTTTGGACACGATGTCAGGGGTGCACGCATGGCGCGTGGTGCCAAGCCTGCCAAGTGCGCGGACTGCCATACCGTGAGCTCCACGTTCTTCTTTGCCAATGTCGAATCGACCGGACCGTTGCTGACGACGAAGAAGCTGGTCAAGCCCCAGATCGCCTACATGGGACTCTCCAGCAGTTACAACAAGCTTTTTGGTTCGACCTTCCTGATGAGGCCCCTCTTCAAGATCTTCCTCTGGGTGGTCTTTGCCTTTGTCGTCATGGTGGCTATCGCCTTTATCTCTGTTGCCATCCCTGCGTTACTCAAGCGTGAAGAAGTCTATAGGGCTCGCCACACCAAGTTCCAAGACCTCCTGGCTTTAGCTGAAACGAGCGCAGTTTGGGGCATTATATTGGCAAGCGCCTATTTGGCCCTTTCCGGCTTGCTGGGTTGGTTCTTGCATCTCATGACAGGTTATGTCCTGATCTTCCACATGGTGGCCGGTGGTCTCTTCGCCACCTGCCTACTTGCCCTGATCTGGTTCCGTGGTTCCAAGCGGATCACCAATCCTAAGCGAAACACCATTTGGATGATCATGCTCATCGTCGGCATCTTGGTGGTCTTCACCGCAGTTGCTCCGATGATGACGTGGTTTGGTACTGACTGGCAGTGGATCATGCTCAAGATGCATCGTTGCGTGACCTTCTCCTTCTTGGCAATCGCCACGTGGATGCTGATCACTGGTGGACGCAAGGAATAATGTTCACCTATGAACACAAGGCGATGTCTACCCTCTTCGCGCTGATGATCGTCGGCGAAGAGGAGAGACTTGCAGCCAGTGCAGCACATAAAATATTTGAACGGATTGACCGGCTGGAGAATCTCCTCAGCCGGTTTCTTGATGTCAGCGAGGTGGCTCTCATCAGTCATCTGAAACCAGGTGAGACCTTCCGTGTAGATCCAGAGATGATGGAGCTCCTCTTGATCTCAACCAAGATCTGCCAAGCGACCCAAGGCGTCTTTGATGTCACGGTTGGAACAGTCATGGACAAGCTGCGGCAGGTGAATCACCGCTGGAAGGGACTGACACAATCGGAACTCGATGCAGCCTTTGCCACCTGTGGGATGAACCGCCTGATCATCGATACCGAAAACTATCTCGTGGCTGTCGCTCCGGATCGTAACGGAGCCAATACCCCTCTTGAACTCGACTTCGGCGCCATTGGCAAAGGGTACGCTTTAGACTTGGCATGTGATATGCTGTTAGGTGAGTGGGAATTCACGAATTTCTTGATGCATGGCGGAACGAGTAGTGTTCTAGCACGTGGATCGATGGGAGATGGCCAAAAAGGGTGGCCAGTCGGCGTCGGTGGAGATTGGAAGGTGCGTACTGGACTGGACAGTGTGCGACTGGAGGACGCAGCGATCAGCGGTTCAGGTTTTGATGTCAATGGCCTGCACATTGTGGATGTTCGAAAAGGAATGGCAGCATCGCGACATGCAGGGGCATGGTCCTGTGCACCCACAGCAGCTGTGGCAGATGCGTTGTCAACATCGTTTCTCGCAATGACCTGGCGTGAAATAAAAGCAACGTGCGACCAACTGCCCAGGTGTGGTGCACTCCTTGCAAGGGACCAGCCTCTTTGGATGGACAAGGTGATTTCCCCTGTAAAAGCGTATCACTTTTTAGAACGTCAATAGTGATTGCATAACTGCGCTTCATTCATAGATTCTGACTGGACAAACAACACGGACTTGTGTGATAATTACCCAACAATTTTAACTAACCAATACGCTTCGCAAGAAGCAGACAAGGAGAGACACCATGAACCTCAAAACACTGACAATGGTAGCACTTGCCACGAGCGTGGTCATTGCTGCTGTAGCACAGGAGAAGGAAACCCTTAAAGTCGCGCTTCCCAAGCCTTGCTTTACAGGAACCCCAAAAGACATCAAGACGGAAAACCTCGAAGAGGCTCGGAATGGTAAACCCCGCGACCCGATTCAGGTCCCAACAGGAACAAAAGTGATCTCGAAGGGCTGCAAGGTCACCTCCAGTGATTCTGAACCCATCATTGGCGAGCTTGGCTTCGTCACTGACGGTGATAAGGATCATGACGCCACCACGTATGTGGAGCTGGGGCCAAACACCCAATGGGTACAGATTGATCTCGGTAAAGAGAAACAGGTCGATGCAGCCTGCGTCTGGCACTTCCACGGCGAAGCTCGCGTCTATCGCGATGTCGTCTGCCAGATCTCAAATGACCCTGACTTCATTGACGGCGTGCAAACCGTCTTCAACAATGATCATGATAACTCTTCCAAGCTTGGCAAGGGCAAGGACAAGGAGTACATTGAGACAAATGAAGGACGTCCCTTTGCCATCGGCAGTGTCAAGGGCCGTTATGTCCGTTTCACCAGCCGTGGCAACACCTCCAACGAGATGAACCACTACACGGAGATCGAAATCTACGGTAAAGACCTGTAGTCTGACACACGTATCGAAAAGAAAAAGGCTGGGTTTCGTAATGAAACCCAGCCTTTTTTATTTGCTACCCTGGCGCGGCGTAGCTCCAGCGAAGCCGGCTGCCAACTGCAACTGCCTACTTCTTCAGATCGTTAAACATCTGAAGTGCCTCAGCTGGCTTCATGCCCTTATGGACAACTGCGCCAATCGCTTGGATGATGGCTGCAGGGGCATCGGACTGGAAGACGTTGCGTCCCATGTCCACGCCTGCCGCACCGCTCTGGATGGCTTTATAGGCCAATTCCAGGGCTTCCAGCTCAGGAAGCTTCTTGCCACCTGCAATCACGATAGGCACCGGGCAGCACGCCACAACCTTCTCAAAGCCCTCGGTGTAGTAAGTTTTGACAATATTGGCTCCATTTTCCGCGCAGACCCGCGCAGCGAGTCCGAAATAACGGGCATCGCGCACCATGTCCTTGCCGACCGCGGTCACGCCCATGACAGGAATACCATACGGCTGGGCCGCATCCACCGTGCGATACAAATTCGCCACGGTTTCAGCTTCGCACGTCGGATCACCGATACCGACCATGACTGCCATCGCAGAGGCATTCAGGGCAACGGCATTCTTGACATCCATGACCACATTGTGGTTCATCTCGGTCAAGATCGTTGATCCGGCATCCGAACGCAAGCAGACGGGCTTACGGAGCGTCGTGGGAACCAACGCCGTCAGAACCCCGCGCGCGCACATCAAGCAATCCGCATATTTCATGAGCGGGGTGATCGTCAGGTCAATACGTTCCAAACCAGAGGTTGGCCCCATTAAAAAGCCATGGTCGAACGCCAGCATCACGCTGTTGCCAGTCTTCGGATTGAAGATACGGCTCAAACGGTCCTTCATGCCCCAGTTCAGGTTGGCCGAGCCTTTAAGGAAATACTTCTCGTTCTTCTGTTCAATACCAAGTCCATACTCCTTACCATCGCGAATATCATCTAAGTCTGCCATAATCGTCTATCCTTTCCTAATTAGAATGCTTTTGAAAAAGCGGCGAAAATTGTGGCCATGGAGGCGGAGCCTGCGTCAACAGGCCCGATTGAACGTTCGCCTAAGTTTTTCGCACGACCAAACTTCGCACGCATCGCGCGCGTCGCTTCGGAACCCTTGAGTGCGGCTTCTGCCCCAGCCTTGAACATCGCGGGAACACCACTGCCTGCTGCGGCGCAAAGCGCCTCTGTTGCAGGGATCAGGGCATCCATCAGGGTTTTATCCCCTACCCGCGCTTTTGTGGTAAAACCAATCTCCTCCAAGCCACCTTTAAAGAGGGCGGCAACACCAGCAGCATCGAGTTCCGTGACCTTTTCTGGTGCTGCATCGCTCATGCCTTGCAACCAAGAGCCGTACAGAGTGCTGGTTGAACCGCAAGCCTCATTCTGCAGGGTATCAGTTAAGGCCTTCAGGTAACGCTTGAAGCACATCGCCTCGGTCACCTTATCCATCGCATTAAAGGCTGTGACAATCGCCGTACCATGATCACCATCACCACCCGACGCGGCATCCAATTCCGAAAAATGTTTTTCGCTCTTACGGATCTCGGCACCCGCAGCCGTCATCATCTCTTTAAACTTCTGTAATGTCAGCATAAGTTACCTTAAATACATTGGAATGTTGGAATAGCGGAATAGTGGAATGTTGGGTGAAGAAATTTTCTCACGCCTGCTATTCCATTATTCCATCATTCCATTATTCCACTCAATTCACGGTCCAGTACGGGCTGTTCGCTGTCGCCTTCATGAGCTCGACATGATCGGGGTCCAGCTTGCAGAGAATCATCTGGAAGCCAGCCATCTCCTGGACGGTCAGCAGTTCGTCGCAAATGCCAGGAACCGTTTTCACGCCTTTCTCAGCGAGAAGGGCCGCAGCCTTACGGTAGACGACAAACATCTCCATGAGGGTGGTCGCGCCAACGCCATTGACGATCAGCATTGCGGCGTCGCCTGCCTTCACGCCAGTCGCCTTCATCAGTGGAGCGATCATCTTCGCGGCAGTCTCATCAGCCGTCAGGATCTTGCTGCGTCCGCCACCGGCTTCGCCGTGCTGTCCCATGCCGATTTCCATTTCATCTTCGGGCAGAACAGCAATCACACCGCCGTTTTGAGGATGGGTGCAGCCTGTCATGGCCACAGCCAAGGTTGCCATCTGCTTGTTAAAGCGCTGGCCGATCTCATAAATCTCATCGATATTTTTGCCCTGCTCTGCAGCGGCACCGATCACCTTAAAGAGTGGGATGCAACCTCCGAGTCCACGCTTCTCCTCCGGATCAATATCAATGCCTGCACTGATATCTTCTTGCGTCACGATCTCCATGACCTTGATGCCTTCCTTCTGTGCATCACGAAGGGCCTTGTTTGCGCTCATACGGTCGCCCGCATGGTTCAAGGTTACGAGAATGATACCTGCTTCACGTTTGAAGAGACGGAGGGCTTCCAGGACCTTCGGAGCACCGGGCGCGGCAAAGATATCGCCGGCGACACTCGCATCTAACATGCCTTCGCCCACGAACCCGCTGATCGCCGGTTCATGACCGGTACCGCCTAGGGAGACGATCGCCACCTTGCACTCGCATTTCGGCGCTGCACGGACCACAATCTTTTCGTTCACCAACTTGACCTTGTTCGAATAACACGCCGTCATTCCCTCCAGTAGTTCCTTGGTGATATTTGCCGGATCATTCAAAAACTTTTTCATAGCCATACGATTTAACCTTTCTTATTAGCCGAGTTGCACAAATTCAATTGGAGTCCCTTGATCATAGACAAAGGCAATTTTCATACCAGGTCCCGGTTCGCAGATCGGCCACAGGATACTCTTACCCTTCACCGCTTCCTCGATGTTATCAACCTGGAAGGCGATATGCACGGTATCTTGGATCGCGGCTGCCATGGGGCAGTCTGGTTCAAAATAGACGAACTCAATGTTGTAGGGGTTCGTGCTCGGATCCGTGAACCACACCTTTAACGAATCGGCATACATCATGCCTTCCATCTTTTCAAAAACTGGATACCCAATATGCAGTAATTTCATTGTCTTATACCTCTCTTGTTAAAAATAGATCATTCACTTATGGTTTCGCGCCAGGAACGCTGAACCGAAGACCTGCCATATCATGATACGTTGCAAATTCGGAGATGATAGCGCCTTCCGGCCCTGCCATCATGAAGTGCCAGGTCTCCGTCTTTGGCATCACATGCGTGCGTCCATCAGCCACCCACTTCTCCACATGCAAGCTCTTGAGATAAGGAATCTGCACGCGTGACAGGAGAGCCTTTGCCTCTGGGTACTTGTCCAGATTGGGCTCCCCGACTTCACTGAAACCGTAAACATAGCCATTACGAACCATCCAAGATTCCTCTTTTGCAGGGATCGTAGCGCCCTTATCATCCTTGGTCACCAGATGACGATGTTCGGGAATGCTTTGATTCGGCAACAAATAGATTTCATGGCCAAGATAGCCATAATTTCCTGGCATTTTCGTGTTGGACCAAAAGACGCCACCCATGCCGTAGGAATCAAAATCACCTTTGTTAAAATCAAGGACCCAGAAGTATCCCTCATCTTTGACTAAAGCTTCATAGACGGGCACATTGAAACGCTTCATCATGGCAAAGTAGGCCTGTTTCCCCTTGGCTGCGTCAAACTTGCCGTCTTTATAGTAGATTGACTTCGTGTCTGCGGCCTTCGAAAATGGACACACTTTACATGTTGAAGTGACACATCCTGTCATCAGTGCTAAAGCAAAGGCACCCATAAGTGCACCTGACATAATTTCTCTTTTCATTTGATCTCCTTTTTGTTTGTTGAGTAAATCGTTAGACCCTTAACAAGAAAACAGCTTAAAAAGTACCATACATCTGGTAAAAAGTAAACGCTCAAAAGGAACCTCAGAAAAATTGCTCCTTGCCTAAATAGTCCGATATGGTATTATCTTAATCAATATAAATGGAGATTTTATGACTGACGCTAAAACGAGTAACGGGGTGACATTACCGGCAACGAGCATGCTCCCTGTCTGGCGAACGATCTACAGCGCTATGGTGGGCCACTTGAATCAATCTGGGCTTCCCTTTAGCGTGGCTGGCGCGACGATTCATCTCTATGTCCATCCTGAGGATGCCGAGCCAGCAAGACTGGCTGACGCCATCTATATCCCGCGACAAAGCATGACATTCGTTCTGGATGCTTTAGAGCGACAAGGCCTGGCCACACGCACACCCCATCCCGAGGACCGCAGAAAGAAGATCATCGTCCTCTCGTCAAAAGGACAAGCTCTTGCAAAAACCTTACTTGATAAACTTCTCCTCTTTGAAATACAGGCTTTCAACAATTTTTCAGAGAAAGAACGGACACAATTGAAAACGCTCGCAGAAAAAATGGCAGAGCAGATGACACAACTAAATCGGGATTTCTGAAATGAAAGCTATTCCCCTTCACCTTAATCTTTTGACTCTCTTTCTTTTCTCCGCACTTTTTTACGGGTGCTCAACCCTTGATCCTGTCAAGGAACGAAAAGAGCAGACGCAGGTATTTAGCGCGCAGTTACAGGAAGCGCAAGCGCGGCTATTAACGGCGCCACTCACCTTAGAGAATTGCCTGCGTATCGCCTTGACCAACAACTATACCATCCGGCTGGCTGATCTTGACACGCACCTTGCAAAACTCAATAAAAACGTCGCCTTTTCCGCCTTCCTACCGCAAGTTGCCGCATCGTATGGTTACAACACGTTTGACATGATCCCCAGTTCGAAGAATATGGATTTCCAAATGGCAGTTGCAACTGTGACCATGCCTGTCTTCGCCCCCGCAACATGGTTCCTGTATGGGGCCACCTGCGATGGGTATGCCTCCGCCGAGCTTGCCGCCAACTACACACGCCAAAACATTATTCTTCAGACGACTGTACAATATTACCAGCTTCGTCTTCAGCTCGACATGATCCAGGCACTCGAATCTCAGCTCGTTGCAGCCCAGGCATTGACGAATCGGATTGAAGGTCTCGCCGCTGAGGGCTTTGTAGCAACATGGGAACGCAACCAAGCGCGGCTTCTCGCCGAAGCACGCGCAGCAGAACTCAGTCATGCAAAAAGACAGGCTGGTCTCCTGCGTGCGACCTTTCTTCAAACCATGGGGCTCTCCCCTCTTGCCCCGCTCCAGCTTGACCCGCAGCTAACCCCGATTCAAAAGCATGATGAACCTCTCGAGGATATGGTCCTCACAGCCTTGATGAACCATCCAGAGCTTTCACTGGCAGATCGCCTGATCGTTGCACGGGAGAACCAAGTACGGCAAGCCTTTGCAAAGTTTGTTCCAACCCTTGCCGTCTTTGGGGAGTTGCGCTGGGTTGATCTCTCCAGCTTTGCCGCCACGCTTCCAGAGCTCGCCTCTTCGAGTTCGATGTGGATGGCGGGATTTTCAGCGGCATGGACGGTCTTCAATGGCTTTGCACATTACAACAATCTCCAGGTCGCTAAAACCGAACGAACCAAAAGCCAACGCGAACGCGAAGCTACCTTCCTCTCCGTCATCGTCCGTGTTCTCACTGCAGATGGCGCCTTTCACGATATTGTCGAAAACCGGCGTGTTGCAGAGCAAGCGTATCAGGTTGCACGCGAGAAATTCACAGCCTATGACGCTAAGACAAAAGAAGGTCTCCTGCCTCAGAGCGAAGCGCTCGATGCACTGGCAGCCATGGATACCGCGCATATCCAGTATATCCAGACGACCTATTTAGAACGCATGGCCCTCTCCTCTCTTGAACTCGCCATGGGTATTACTAAACTCCCTGGACAATCTGAACTAACCAAGTAAGAAAGAACTACCTATGAAAAAAAACATTCTCCTCGCACTGCTCGTGACTACCTGGGGTGGTTGCAGCAACAAAAATGAAGATTCAAAGACATCGCGGAAAACAGAAACGTCAATTGTTGTACGCACCGTCACTGCCCTCCCCCGTACCTTTGAACGTCGGCTCACGGTTCAAGGCAATATTGAAGCCAAACAGATTGCGAACGTCGCCTCGCGCCTTGCGGGAAATATCGACGCAATCTACGTAGATGAAGGAGATCGCGTGGAGGCCAACACGAGTGTTCTTTTTCAGTTAGACTCGCTCTCTCTCCAAAATGAATTAACCTCCGCGGAACAACAACGCGCGGTGACTCAAGCATCACTGGAGGTCGCAAAAGCCTCGCAGGGAAAAGCCGAGGCCGAGGCCACAAAGGTCGCACGTGATTTTGAACGCTTTCAGCGTCTCCACAAGGACGGGCGAGTGACTGATAACGAATTTGAACTTCATCAACTTCAACATGAACAGGCCAAGGTCGGTCTCGCTGTTTCAAAGGCGCAAGTCGGTCTCGCGGAGAGCCAGGTCCGACAGGCGACCGCAACCCTGGAGATCAGCCGAAAAAATCTGAATGACACTAAAAGCGTTGCCCCTCTCTCCGGCATTGTCACCCTCCGTCGCAAAGAGCCAGGCGAACAGGTTCCTATCGGAGAAGTGATCCTTCGCATTGAAAACCCGTCGTCACTTGAGGCCGTCGCGTTTTTGCCAGCCGCCTATTATAGAGATGTTGTTCCGGGGGCAACAGAGGCCCAGCTTAAGATTGCAGGAAAGGAGGCGGGAACCTTTCGCGTGACCTATCGCAGCCCTGTTATCGACACAACCCTGCGCACCTTCGAGATTAAAGGCAAGGTGGACGCCCCGGAAGCTATCGCAGGCACCATGGCGGAAATAACCGTTGTCTTTGAAAAACGTCGGTCGCTTGCCGTACCTTCCACCGCGCTGTTGATTCGAAATGATTCTCCCGCACTCTTCGTCGCAAAAGAGGGAAAAGTCACATTGAAGAAGGTGAAAACAGGATTGAGCCATGATGGTTGGACCGCCATTGTCGCAGGTCTTGAGGAGAACGAAACCGTTGTCACCGAGGGACAATCGCAACTGCGCGAAGGGTTAGCCGTCACAATTCTAAAATAGTTAGTTGTCACCCCCTTTATCTGGAGTACCCATGTTTTTAGCAACTGCCTCAACAAAACGTCCCATTGCCATTACGTGCCTGCTCATCGCACTGATTGCCTTGGGATTAAATTCCTATCGCAAGATTCCACTAGAACAGATGCCAGCGGTGGACATCCCCTACGCGGTCATTCTTACCACGTGGGTCGGCGCCTCGCCAGAAGATATTGAGAAGGATATTACCAAGCGCATTGAGGACGCGATCTCCGGCATTGATGGTCTGAAGACGATTGAATCGTCCAGCATGGAAAACATCAGTCAGGTCCAACTGGAATTTAATCTGTCGGTGGATATTGATGTCGCAGCGCAGGACATCCGCGAGAAGCTGGATGGCGTTTTAGCGGACCTTCCCAAAGATGCGGACCGCCCCGTCATCCAGAAGGTGAACATCAACGCGATACCCATTGTAAACCTCTTCCTGACGGGTAGCGCTCCCTTGGATGATCTGTATGAATATGCAGACAATCAACTTTCTGACCGCTTTGCAACCGTGCCAGGTGTCGGCTCAGTAAAGGTGATCGGTGGTAACGAACGGGAAGTCTGGATCGAACTTCACCGTGAGAAGCTTGCGGCCGCAGGCTTGACCAGCCTAGAAATTTGCTCAGCCCTCCAAGCCGGTGTCTTGAATCTGCCCTCCGGCAATATTCGGGAGGACGGCGGTGAACTCTCGGTTCGTTTTGATGCGGAGTACCAGTCCATTCCCGACATTGCCAATATCGAAGTCGCGACTACGGAAGGCCGTCGGTTGAAACTGGGCGACCTTGCCACGATCCGACAAGCCTCAAAAGAGGTCCGTGAACGCGCCTCCCTCGATGGAAAGAAAGGGATCATCATCAAGGTGATCAAAAAGGCTGAAGGAAATACTGTAGCCGTTGTCAATGAAACCCGGCGGCGCTTTGACGAGGTTCTCGCTACGCTTCCCTCTGGCATGGAACTCCAGTGGGTCTCGGATGATGCTGCTACGATTCAAGCGGTCGTGGACTCGACCTTCACCAGTATTTTCAGTGCCATTATCCTCTGCGCCACAATCCTCTTCCTCTTCCTTTTTAATATCCGAACCACGATCATCGTCGGCATCACCATGCCGATCACCATGGTGATCAGCCTCTTCTTCATGTATATTACAGGACAATCACTCAATGTCGTGACGTTGATGGCCATCGGACTCTCAACAGGCGTCTTGGTCTCCAATTCCATCGTCGTGCTTGAAAACATCTTCTCGAAATTTGAGACCATGGATGACCACTGGGAGGCCGCCCGTATTGGCACCTCGGAGATGACCGTCGCCGTGTTGGCTTCAGCGGGCACGAATGTTGTCGTGATGTTCCCGATTGCCATGATGACGAGCCTGGCCGGTCGCTTCCTGGCTCCCTTCGCCATCACCACGCTGATCGTCAACGCAGTCTCCATCCTGATCAGTTTTACACTAACACCGATCCTTTCAGCCCTCTTGCTCGAACCCGCCAGTAAGCGCAAGCAGACAATCTTCCTCCGCATTGCAAAAGCACATGACCGCTGGCTTCAGAATGTAGGCATCTTGCTCACCAATCTCTTGCGACACCTTGCAGCAAGTCGGACCATCAACCTGCTGATTGTCCTTGGCTTCATTGGTGCGTTCTTTCTCACCATGAAGTTCTGCGGAGGGCGTATCGGCTTTAACTTCATTGAAGTCGAAGACCAGGGCCGCATGACGATCCGCGTCGAACTACCGCCCTATTACGATCTCGACGCCTCTGTCAAGCGCATCGAAGGTATAGCCAAGCGGATTTCAGAGTTGCCAGGGAACGAACATATCCTAGTGACCGTCGGATCCGCACTCGCAACAGCAGGACAAGCCAACACTGGCGTCTACCTTGGACAGATTGAACTCTTCTGTGTACCGAAGTTCCAACGTTCCTGGGACATCTTTGACCGTGCTCAGGAGATCCGAAAACTCCTCGCCTCTGAGACCGACTGTCGTATCAGCGCCGGCGTTTCGGATGCCATGGGCAACCGCTCGTATGGCATTGAATATATTTTAACGGGAGACGAGTTAAAGACAATCTCCACCGCCTCCACTGCTATTGCAGAAGCGGCACAAAGCCTCCCGATCGTGGAGACCGTGGAGTCCACTGTCCGTGACCCCAAGCCGGAAATCCGAATTTTACCTAAACGTGCCGTCCTCGCAGACTTAAAGATACCCCCTGCTTCTCTGGCAAGCCTGATGCGGGCGAACATTGATGGCTTACAGGTAGCCGACTATCGAAAAGGTGACCGTACCTACAAGATTCGAGTCAAGCTTGCCGAGCGTGAGGGAAAACCGCAAATCGCACAATTTCTTCTACCAGGAACTCCCGGGAGGCCGATCCCCCTTGAGACAGTCGCTGACATTGTAGATTCCTATACGACAATTCAGATCTACCGCTACAACAAGATGCGCGGCGCGAAGATTCTGGGCGATGTCACAAAAGGCTCAACCGTGAGCGAGGTCGGCGAGCAACTGCGTCAACAGGTTCGACAGAAAAATCTCGTTCCAGCAGGTTACAAACTAGAGGCCGGTGGCGATGAGAAGCAGATGGCAGAGACGAATGCAGATTTTGGAGAGGCCATCCTGCTGGCAGCCTTCCTGACCCTACTCACCCTCTGTGCCATCTTGGAGTCATGGAGTCGTCCCCTGCTCGTCCTGATCACGTTACCCATGGGCTTAATGGGCGTTCTCATCAGCCTCTTTGTCACGGGGAGCAACTTCAGTATTCTGGTCCTTCTCGGCATCCTCATGCTGATTGGCATTGTCGTGAACGCAGCTATCCTGATTGTAGACAAGATGGGACACTTGATTCAAGAAGGTATGGCCCGTCGCGACGCCATGTTCGCCGCGCTGGTGGATCAGTTCCGTCCTGTGCTGATGGTTGTCTTGGCCTCTGGGCTCGGTATGCTTCCCCTCGCTATTGACACTGGACTCGGCGCCGAAAATCGCGCAGGCATCGGCATTGCCTCCGTCGGAGGGGTCATCATGGCTGGCATCCTGACCATCACTATTCTACCACTCTGCTATACCCTGTTCACAAAGAAGACTCTCAATAAATCCTAGTTCCCATGATATGCCAGCCACGGCCGACGGGGACTCCCTGTGAATCCTTGGCCACACCGATTTCGCCTGCGCACCGTCACGTCCTCGTCCTCCGTAGCCGTATTCGCGAAAGTGGAAGCCAACTGACGAAGGAGGCAACCTAAACGCCTACAGTCTAAACCCCTACAACCTACTCCAAAGCGGTCGAGGGGTTGCTTATGACCCTTTGTCCTCGATCAGAAAGGTCATGACGAGGTTGACCATCAATTCGCGTTCAACTGGGTTGGATTCGGAGATTATGACGTCGAGGTTGTAGAAGACAACCTAATATATTTTGCCGTCAGATGCAGTATGTGCAAAATTTGCACATACTTGATCCTCGGCAATTTCACCTTCATTGATCGCATTCCGGATGTGTTTGGTGATGACTGAACGCTCTTTGCCAAAAAGCGCGTACATCTGGCCTTGTGACAACCAGACTGTTTCTCTTTCCAATGTTGCAGGAACCGTCACCGCCCCATCCTTTGAGGTGAAGAGGACTAATGGGTGCTCATTGGCATTTATGCTAGCTTTTGCTTTCATTCGTTCAATGGTTTGAATTGTTGCGCGTTCATTTCCTTTTAGCACCTCACAAGTTTCAAGAACTTTCTCGATCCCTCATGTCCCTTTTGTCACTCCCGTCCCTCATGTCGCTCCTGCATTGGCAACTGCCAACTGCTACTTTAGCCGCCGTAGCCTTGGCGAAGAAGGCTGCCAACTGCTGCTTCCATTTTTTAAATTATGCGCCTTGCAATTACTGGAAATCCACTGGACAATCTGGCTGACTGTGGCGTATACTGTCGCTATTAGTTTTCTTGCGTGTTATCCATTTTGACCCTCGTTGGCTTGACTTTTTATTTTCATGAGCCTATTGGTACGAGGTTCGACGGTCTGGAAAACTGAACATTATCACAACCTACGAGATGCTAGTGAAAAAAATCTTAATCACGGGTGGCGCAGGGTTCATCGGTTCCCATCTGGCACGTCGGCTCATCGCACGAGGTGACGAAGTGACGGTGTTGGATAATCTTTTCACAGGTACGCGGTCGAACATTTATGATCTTCAAGACAACCATCGTTTTAGTTTTGTCCTTCATGATGTCACGCAACCCTTCTGGGGACAGTTTGACGAAATCTACAATCTAGCGTGTCCGGCATCTCCGATTCATTACCAGCGTAATCCCGTTGAGACACTGAAGACCTCTTTTCTTGGCACCATGAATGTCCTTGAACTTGCGCTAAAAACAAAAGCGCGCGTCTTTCATACCTCTACATCGGAGATCTATGGTGACCCTGAAATCCATCCTCAACCGGAAAGCTATTGGGGGCATGTCAACCCGATTGGGATTCGCAGTTGCTATGATGAAGGAAAACGTGCGTCCGAAACCCTGTGTGCCGATTATGCGCGTGAATATGGCATTGATGTTCGGATGATTCGTATTTTCAACACGTATGGCCCTTATATGCATCAGCAAGACGGACGCGTGATTAGTAACTTTATCCTGCAGGCACTTCGCGGCAGGGACATCACCCTATATGGCGAAGGCGATCAGACGCGCAGTTTCCAGTATGTCGATGACTTGGTGGACGCGATGGTCATGTTCATGGGGTTGCCTTCAGAAACGGTCCAGGCCTTTTTCGAAAAACGGGGTATGCGCATCCCCGTCATCAATGTTGGCAACCCGGATGAATATACCATCCTCCAATTAGCCGAAGAGATTATGAAGCTTATTCCCGGCTGTGTGAGCAGATGCGTCTATCTTCCGTTACCGAAAGACGATCCGCGTCGTCGCAAGCCTGACATTAGGCTTGCAGCAGAGCTTCTCCAGTGGCACCCTCGTGTCCCCCTTCAAGAGGGACTATCCAAAACCATTGCCTACTTTTCTCAACGCATGTAACATCTCGAAAGGAAACTATGAATAAAAACATTTGTTGTATTGGAGCTGGTTATATTGGCGGGCCCACCATGGCCGTCATCGCGAAATACTGCCCTGATCGCACCATCATGGTTGTCGACATCAATCAAAAACGGATTGATGCCTGGAATTCAGACCACTTGCCTATTTACGAGCCTGGCCTTGATGAGCTAGTTAAAAAATATCGTGGCAAAAACCTTTTTTTCAGCACGAACAGCGTTGAGGCAATAAAGGCTTGCGATATTATTTTTGTCGGGGTCAACACGCCGACAAAGACCTTTGGACGCGGTGCAGGCTACGCGTCAGATCTGCAGTACTGGGAGGCCACAGCACGGAACATAGCTGCCGCTGCAAACGGGGATAAGATTGTCGTCGAGAAGTGCACGCTTCCCGTGCGTACCGCCACGGCTATGGAACGCATTTTGAGCGAACATAAGGAATATCATTTTGATGTGATCTCCAATCCCGAGTTTCTGGCCGAAGGCAGTGCCATTCGTGATTTGGAACAACCGGATCGCGTGCTGATTGGCGGTCACCAAACACCTGAAGGACTCAAGGCTGTCGAACGTATTGCTGACATCTATGCAGCTTGGGTTCCGCGCGAAAAAATACTGACCACCAATGTCTGGTCCAGCGAACTTACAAAGCTGGCTGCTAATGCCATGTTGGCGCAACGGATCAGCTCCATCAATGCGTTTTCAGCCTTATGCGAAGAAACAGGCGCTGATATCGATGAAGTCGCGATGGCCATGGGCTTGGATAAACGCATCGGCCCCGCCTTTCTGAAGTCGGGACCTGGTTTTGGTGGTTCTTGTTTTAAGAAGGATATTCTTAATCTGGTTTATATGTGCGAGTCGTATGGACTTCAGAAAGTGGCTGACTATTGGCGTCAGGTGGTTTTGATCAATGACTACCAACAGGAACGCCTGCTGAGCAACATCCTGAAGACGATGTTCAATACAGTAGCCAACAAGAAGATTGCGATCTTCGGATTTGCCTTTAAGGCCAATACCGGGGACACGCGTGAATCGCCCGCCATTGCGATTTGCCATATGTTGCTGGAAGAACATGCGCAACTGGCGATTACAGACCCGAAAGCATTGACCCATGCGCAAGAAGATTTAAAAGGGTACCCGGGGAATATCGTCTTCACCGCCGACCCCTATGAGGCAGCCAAGGACGCTGACGCGATTGTCGTACTGACGGAATGGGATCTCTTCAAGACGCTTGATTACGAACGAATCTTTAAGGTGATGCGGAAACCCGCATTTTGCTTTGACGCCCGTAATTGTCTTGATGCTGTAAAACTGAAACAAATAGGTTTTCAGTTTCGTGGCATCGGGAAACCGAGCTCGGACAGCACCGAAACTGCGGGACATTGAGCCGGTTCTTTTGCGGGATAGCGAATAGCATGTATGGCATGTATGGCTAAGGGACGTGAAACGCGAATGCCCGCAGCTACTCCGCTATACATGCTATCTGCTATACATGCCATCAGCTATACCTGCCATTTGCTATCCTCTTGTCATCAAATTCGTGACGAGGCGAGTGAAGCGCTGGGGATCCTTCGGCGGATTGCCTTCGCCAAGAAGCGCTTGCCCCAAGAGCAGGTCGGCGTAGTCCTTGAGCACGGGATCCGCACCATTGGCTGCCACCATGGTGTTCATCTTTTTGATGAGCTCATGGCTGGGATTCAGTTCGAGAATACGCAGTTGCTTGGGAACCTCCTGGTTCATGGCGCGCATCATACGCTCCATGCTGGCATTCATCGCATGCTCGGGCGCGACGAGGCAGCAGGCTGAATCGGTCAGGCGGGGCGAGAAACGGACCTCGCTGATCTCCTCCTTGAGCTGTTCCTTGAGAACCTCGGTCAAGGCCTTGAACTCGGTTGCGGCATCTTCTAGCTTGCGCTTGGCCACGGACTTCTCTTCGTCGCTACCGAGTTCGAGATGTCCCTTGTCCAACGGCACCAGCTTCTTGCCCTCATAGTCCGACAGGCGGTCAATGATGTAGGCGTCCACAGGATCCGTGAGGAAGAGGATGTCATAGCCATATTGCGATACGACTTCGATATGCGGGGACTGCTTGGCGGTCTGCAGGTCATCGGAGATCAAATAGTAGATCTCCTTCTGCGCTTCCGGCATGGCGGCCACATACTCCTTGAGAGAGATAAAGCCATTGTTCTCACGCTTGGCGGAGTGGAAGAGGACAAGCCCTTTGAGCTTGTCGGTGTTCTCGTAATCGAAGTGGAGGCCTTCTTTCAGGATCCGTCCGAAGCCGGTGAAGAAGGTGTTGTAATCCGCAGGCGCATCCTTCTGCATCTCTGCGAGGGTGGAGAGGATCTTGCCGGTGATGTTGCTCTTGATCTTGCGGATCACGGCATCATCCTGCAGCATCTCGCGCGAGACATTGAGCGGCAGGTCACTGGAGTCCACCACGCCCTTCACAAAGCGCAGGTACTCGGGAAGGAGCAGGTCGAAGTCCGCGCCGATGAAGACATTGCGGACATAGAGGCTGAGGCCGTGCTTATTGTTCGGCATGAAGAGATCCATACCTGCGGACTTCGGGATGAAGAGGAGCGCCTTGAACTCAATTTGTCCCTCGGCTGCGATCGGGACGACCTTCAACGGTGCCTGATGGTCATGGGAGATGTGGGTGTAGAACTCGTCATACTCCTCTTGCTTGACATCGCTCTTGCTGCGCTTCCAGAGCGCCTTCATGGTGTTGAGCGCTTCCGCGTCATCCTTGGGTGCTTCGCCCTTCTCGCCAAAGCGGATGGGGTATGCGATAAAGTTGGAATACTTCTTTACGAGTTCACGGATGCGCCAGGTGTCGAAGAACTCGTCCATGCCTTCGCGCAGTTTCAGGGCGATGGTCGTGCCGGGCTTGTCGCGGGCTGCATCCTCAAGGGAGTAGGTGCCATTGCCAGTGCTGGTCCAACGCACGGCCTTTTGTCCCTCGCCACGCTTGAGCGAGATGACGGTGACTTCCTCTGCGACCATGAAGGCGGAATAGAAGCCGACACCGAACTGGCCGATCAGTTCAGGGACATTGACCTCCTGCTTCTGCTTGAGCGCCTCGGTGAAGGCCTTGGTGCCGGAACTGGCGATCACACCGAGATTCTTGTCCATCTCTTCTTCGCTCATGCCCATGCCGTTATCGCAGATCATGAGCGTCTTGTTGTCTTTATCCGCAATGATATCAATCTTCCACTGGGGCGCATCGGCCGTAACCGACTTGTCCGTCAACCCGAGGTATTGGGCGCGGTCAATGGCATCCGATGCATTGGAGATGAGTTCACGCAGAAAGATCTCTTTCTTGGAATAGAGGGAGTGGATCACGAGATCCAGGACTTGCTGGATTTCAGCTTTGAACACATGATTTTTCTTCGACATACATCTTCTCCTTATTGAACCAATGACGGCCGCAAAAGATAACAAATACACCCCCATCCTGCAATGTTTTTTAGGAGAAGGGGTTTAGGCTGTAGGGTGTAACGGTTGGCCGGTGTCTGATTCTACTGCGGGCGTTTACGGGGCGTCCGGAACAGGATGCCGGTACCGCTTTTAAGATGTTTCCGCAAAAACCGCAAATAAGAGCGCAAATGTCACGCCCGCCTCACCCGTGAATACACGGACGGCGGAGCGGACATTTGCGCGGATTAGCTCCATTTCTCCATCAGCAAAAAACTTGTTTTTTGCTGATTATTGAAGAGAGTATTCTCTGGGCGGCTAACCATTCCGCCGTGCTGTATTCAGCGTGAGGCGGATGCGTTAGCCGCACTTCTAGTAGCGGTTTTTGCGGTAAAGTATTTACTCGAAAAGAAAGGCATTTTTCCAGAAGGTGGCGTTTTCGGGGGCGAGAGTGCCGGTGAAGGAGGAGCGGCCGTCAAAGGTGAAGGTTGTCCACCAGATGGCGGTGGGTGAAGCGCTGCCCTTGGCTGCGTTTGCGGGCGGTTTGACCTTTTGCAGGACTAGGAGCAGATAATCCCCGGGCACTTGGACACCGAGCTGATAGGTCTGCTGACCGGACATAGCTTGCGCCCGAACTGTGCAGTATTGTCCGTAAAATTTTTCCAGGAAGGCGATGGAGCTGATCTCGCCGCTGCGGTCGGCATTCTGCTTATCGCGAGCGGAAACCACAAGGATCGGCTTGGAGGTGTTTCCGGTATAAGGGTTATGAATGGTCGGGACCCCTATCACCTCCCGGTCTGCCTTGTCGACATTCACGCGGTTGACAATGCCAGCGACCTTGGCGCGCAAGTCATAGAGCGCCTGAACGGACTGTTGGGTCAGCGGCGCGATGCCGATGGTCGGCATCTGGCCGATGCGATCCGGGTGCTTAAGTGTGATGGTGATCGTCGGCGTGGCATGGAGAAACTGCATTTGCGTGTTGCCGATGGCAAAGGTTGTTCGATTGCTGTTACTGAAAGGACCCATCATCGCGCCTTTTTTGTCCTGTAACTTGAAGAGATCCTTCTCTGCGCTGAGATGGAAGATAAAGTTTAACATCTGATTGCTAATGGCCGTGCCCGTCACCATGGGATACGGACCGAACCGATACTGCGTGCCCATGTTCAAGTAGAAGGCCGGAGGCTGGATCTCCATCCTGAAGGCATTGAGCCGCAGCTCCTTGCCAACTTTCACAGGAGGAGGCGCATGGATGACTACGTCAGCCCCACCACCTGTGGTCATGCCCCCGAATTGAGCAAAGGTCGGAAGGGTGAGGAGGGTGGCGAGAAGTAACGAGCTGAGTACTGTTTTTAGGTGTGTCATACGAATTGCCTTATTGCGTTATTAGTGCTTCGCTCCGCTAGGTTAGTGCATTCACCCATTCGCGCATTTTCGAATTCGCTCATTCTACACTTGCTTTAATCACACCATACTCACCGTCGTAGCCGCCTTTGCGAAGGACGCAGCCGGCACGCACGGCGCGGATGCAGGCGCCGACTGCGCCTAATGCGTCGAGCTCGGACTCGGGCTTCGCGAGCAGAATCGACAGTTCATTGCCATGGTCATTGAGGATCTTCTGATAGGCAGCTTGAACCTTCTTAGACGTATCAGCGACTCCTAGGGTCTGGGCAATCAACTCCGGTAAAGGAATAATGTAACGGTAGGAGTCGTCCGAGGTCAAGCGCGATTTTTCGGCGAGCGGCTGGCGCTTCTCCAGTTCGACCACGCGATGGAGTACACCGATGGTCAGTTCCTTGCCGCAGACAGGACAGAGGTTGTTGACGGCCATGCTCTCCTCAGGCTCCATGCAGACCCCGCAGGCGCGATGGCCATCGAGATGGTACTTGCCCTCTTCAGGGAAGAGATCAATGGTGCCCCCCCACCCTTTCGGATCACGCGTGCGCATCGCTTCCAGCATGGCGGTGTAGCCGGGTTGTCCATGGAAGACGTTGGCATTGCGTCCGAGGTTTGAGGGCGAGTGGAGATCGGAATTGGAGATCAGCGTCAAGGAGTCAAGACAGCGGATACGGCGGTTCATGGGGACATCCGAGGAGAGTCCGGTTTCAATGGCGAAGATATGCGGGGTGAGTTCACCGAAACACTCTTCAACCGAATCAAAGCCCGACTTGGCACCGAGCATCGAGAACCAGGGCGTCCAGATATGTGCCGGGATGAGGGTGGCGCGCGGATCGGTCTCCAGCAGAATCTCCAGGAGGCGGCGCGGATCGAGTCCAAGGATGGGACGTCCGTCGGAGACGATGTTGCCGATCTGGCCGAGCGTGTGGTTTAGACACTCCGCAGCCTCCAGCGAGGGAAGGAGGATAATGTTGTGGACCTTCCGGACACGTCCGTCGCGCTTGTAGATGCTGCTGATCTCGCCGGTGACAATAAAGCGGACCTTTGCGCGGCAGGAGTTGGGCACGCCTTGATCTGCCCGAGCTTGCGCTTCAGGGGTGAGCTGGTAGAGTCCGTCCGCATCCGAGGACTCGATCAGGCTCTCCTTCAGCTCGGCCATCCAGCCCGGATGGGTGCAATCGCCGGTTGCGCACACAGAGATGCCTTTGAGCTGTGCCCATTGCGCCAAGCCCTCAGGCATGCACTGCGGACTTGTCGCCCGCGAGTATTTCGAGTGTATATGGAAGTCGGCGTAGTACATTGGAGAAGTTCTAAAGTTCGAGAGTTCTAAAGTTGAGATTGCCTTGTTGGGGAGAGTTGTTAAGGGACGTAAGGGACGAGAGTGACATGAGGGACGTAAGGGACAATTCTGAATTCTGATCTCCGACTTCTGATCTCCGACTTCCCTGGCCGCCGTAGCCTTGGCGAAGGAGGCTGATCTCCGACTAGCCTCCTGTAACGATTCGAACAATCGCGAGGGCGACACCGGAGAGGCTCTCGCCAGCGATGATACCGGATGAACAGATGATCAAGAAGCGGGCAGACCAGGAGGGAACGACCTTTTCCAAAACAGTCGCAAGCATGGCGCCGATAAAGATGGAGATACCGTTGAAGGCTGGAATAACAAAGCCGAGCCCTACACTTGTCGGACTGGGAACCCACGCACGGTACTTTTTAGGGAGCACCTTCTCGGCTACAGCCAGTGTAACGCCAACGATTCCGCCAATCCACATGCCGGCAATAGCCCCAGGGGGCAAAGCCTTTATACCTGTCATAAAGAGTTCAGCGACAGCCTTCCATGCCGCCACACTGGGAGCAGGCCATTCTTCCGTCAGTAATTCCGTCGCCGGATTTTTGATGAGAATCAGATAACCGGCTGCTCCGATCAGCGAACCCGAAAGCGCGCCAAAGGTCTGGGCAATCACCAGTAGGCGTGGAGGCGTACCGATCAAGGTACCTGTTTTAAGGTCATGCATCATTTCCGCGCATTGACTCGCGGCACCGCCCGTCACACAGGCTGACATCAAATTGGCCGCTGGCTGGGCTGGCGCGAGCACGGCGAAGACGAGTTGGGTCACCTTACCCATCGCACCCACCGGCGTAATATTCGTCTCACCTGAAACACGCGTGGCCACCAAGGCCAGTCCGAAGGTCATCAAGACACCTAGGGTTGCGACCCATGCCGCAATATTGAAGAAGAGCACCTGAAGGGTGACAGAGAGGATCGTCGCAGCCAGAAGCGCAAGCATGAAAAAGCGTCGGGGCATAATCACATCATCCTTCACCGAACCATCCGCCGCACCTTTTCCAATCGAGAAAGCAGCCCAAACCGAGCGCCACGAGAAAACAAAGGAGGTCAGCGCCGAAAAGACCATGAGTGAGACGCCAGGCCAGAGCAGCCACTTGAGTCCTGCTACATACCAGAGTTGCTCACTGCCCATTTTCCCAGGAGGGGTCCACCCATTATTGAGGGCCATCGGCGCGAGCCATAACCACGCGACAACTGAGCCGAGAAAAAGAGAGGTCCCGACGCGCGGTCCGACCAGCATGCCAACACCGTACATCATCAACGTCGGCTCAAAACTAAAGCCCAAGTTGGCCCCTGTCAGACCCGATACGCCACTTTTGGCTAACGCCCCTTCAGGATGGGTAGGTAATGTCCATGGCATGGCTAGGCGTTTCAGCGCATAGAAGTGTTCGATGAGCTTCACGACGGCTGCAGCCACGCCCATGCCCATCAGCATCCAGAGTCGTGACGCGGCCTGATTTCCCGTGGCATAGATCTCCGCAAGCGTCTTCCCCGTCGCCGAGCCCCCAGGGAAGGGCAGCTTGTCGACTTCGATCATCTGCTTGCGGAGCCCCACAGCGACCAGGATGCCAATCATGCACACCGAGAAGAGCCAGAGGGCCAAGGGTCCCCATGTGAGCGTCTGTCCAGTCAACATGGTCAAGGCAGGGATAGGTGCGACAAGGCCAGCTGAGGAGATGCATCCGGCAGCGGAGGCCACCGTGAGGTTCATATTGTTTTCATAAATCGTGAATTCCTTGCCACGGAAAATAAAATTCACGATCTTCCAGAAACCGAAGGCCATCAAGACAGCGGTCACGGAGACACCCATGCCCCAGCCGACTTTGAGTCCGATGTAAATATTGCAGAGCGCAAAGACCCCTCCGAGGATCATGCCGGTCACGATACACCGGACGGTCATGCGGATGGGAGCATCAGAGGGGAAGCGTTCTAAATACGATTCTGTTTCAGCCATAGATATTTCCGTTTGTTAATCTGGGGAAGTTTGTCAGAAAACAGAGCAAAACGCAATTCCCAAAAAAGATTTTCAAATGTGTACTTGCGTTTCTGAGGTCAAATCAGTAAACTAATTAACACTTTTTTATGGCGATTGTAGCTCAGTTGGTAGAGCGTCAGATTGTGGTTCTGATGGTCGCGGGTTCGAGCCCCGTCATTCGCCCCATCTTCTAACCCTTGTAAACTTATGTTTGCAGGGGTTTTTTGTTTTGGCGTCCAATCACCTATCAGCCATACATGCCATCAGCCATACATGCCACTCAGCCATACCTGCCATCAGCCATACATGCTTATCTTTTCTTGGGCTTGGCGGTGGAAGCCTTCTCTTTAGCAACACCCTCTTCTTTCGGATCATATTTCGAGGGATCGAAGTTCGGGTTGAGTTTGGGCAGGACAGCTTTCGTCTCCGTGAGGAAGGCTTCGATCTTGGCATCCAGTTCCTTCACGCGCGCAGACTCCTGTGCGGCGAGATTTGTTGTTTCGCTGATGTCCTGCTTTAGGTTATAGAGCTGATAGCGATGCTGGTTGTTTTCGCCGTGATAAAAGATGCGGATCAATTTCCACTCCCCGTCATGGACAGCGACTGCAGGCGGCATCCAGTCCGGTACGCCTGGATCATGCGGGAAGTAGGTAAAGGTCGGGGGATGCGTAAAGGTCGGATCGCCCTTCCATGCGGGAAGCACGCTGACGCCATCAAAGAGCTGTCCGGGCGCCTTCTGCAAGCCAAGAGCCTCAATCAGGGTCGGGAAATAATCCTCGCTCTGGAGACGGGCATCACTCGTTGAATGAGCTTGGACAACCCCCGGCCACGCAACAATGCAGGGGACGCGAACGCCACCCTCGAACAGCGTCGCCTTACCGCCGCGCAAGGGACGGTTGCTGGTCGGCACTTCGCCGGCAACCTGGTTATACATATTTCCGCCATTATCCGAGGTAAAGATCACCAAGGTGTTCTTAGAGAGATCCAAGCGGTCCAGCGTATCCAGCAGGGTACCGACGGCATCGTCCATGCTTTCGATCATGGCGGCATAGGTGGGACAACGTTGCAGGTCGCTCTTATCAACCGTCTTCTGATACTTTTCAATCAGCGTCTTCTTCGCGTCAAAGGGCGCATGGACGCTGAACATCCAGTAGTTCATGAAGAAGGGCTTGTCCTTGTTCTTCTCCAGCCATTTGACCGCCTCCTTGGCCATGCGATCCTCGAGATGCTGATTGGGTTCGCCCGGATCCGGATCAAAGTTGTCAAACTTCCAAGGGGCGACATAACTGCCCGCAGGGCCGGGTCCGGGCCAATGGGGAGTGTCCACATCAAAGCCGTGCTGCAACGGGGAGTAGGGATCTTTGCCCAGGTGCCACTTGCCAAAGTGTCCGGTGGCATAGCCTGCTTCCTTCAACGCTTTAGCCAGGGAGGGATAGGTGGTCTTCAGGCGGGTGGGGACAACAGGAGGGAGCGTCTTCTTCCCTGGCGCACCACCCTTAGGGGGCTGGGTGCATTCGAGGATCTCCCGCGGCTCATGGCAGACAGGCGCTGTGATGCCAGTGCGCGCGGGGCTGAGTCCGGTCAGGATGGAGGAACGGGTCGGGGAACAGAGTGGGCTTGCGGCGTAGGCTTGGGAGAAGAGCATGCCGCGTTTGGCCAGGCGTTCCAGATTGGGCGTCTTGTAGAAGGTCGTGTGGCCATTCGGCGAGACATCTGACCAACCCAAATCATCCGCCAGGATAAAAACGAGGTTTGTCTTCTTTTCCTGCGCAACGAGTGTGGTCGCCGCCAGCAGCGACAGAACGATGAATTTTCGCATATCTCCCCTTTTCACTTAGCAATTGGCAGAATGGTAACACGATAGGGCTTGGGGCTGCAATTGCAAAAGGGCGGTGAGAGAATTGCCTTATTGCCTTATTGCGTTATTGCCTTATTGGTGAGAGAGAAAAGAGTCACGAGGAAAGAAGAAAAATGAGGAATTCAGAAGCTCGTGCTGCAAGTTCCAAGTCCAATTGGTTAAAACAAAAAAGACGGGCGAGTGCCCGTCTTTGTTTTGTAGCTATTCCGCGGTCTTTAAACTACCAAGCGTAATGTGCGAAGGCCTTGTTTGCCTGGGCCATCTTATGCACGTCATCGCGCTTCTTCAGCACGTTGCCTTGGTTGTTATAAGCTTCCACGAGCTCCATCGCGATTGCCTTGGGCATCGGTGTGCCACGGCGACCGCTGGCATACATGGACATCCAGCGCAGGGCCAGCGAGAGCTGACGGCCAGGACGGATTTCCACGGGAACCGGATACGTCGTTCCACCCACGCGGCGGGACTTGACTTCCACTTTCGGCTTCATGTTTGCAATTGCTGCATCCATGACTTCCAGAGGATCCTTACCTTCGACCTTAGCGCGAATCTCTTCGATAGCACCGTAAACAATGCGCTCTGCGGTTGTCTTCTTACCGCTCTTCATCAACGCACGAATCACGCGGGCAACCAATTCACTGTTAAACTTTGGGTCAGCTGAAGCGACCCGTTTTACTGCTCTACGCCGTCTTGCCATAATTCACTCTTTCTTTAGGTAGTCTTCTTTGGTCTTTTGACGCCATACTTTGAACGACTGCGATTACGTCCTGCAACGCCCAAGCTATCCAGGCAGCCACGAACAATATGGTAACGGACACCCGGCAAGTCTTTTACACGTCCGCCGCGCACCAGCACCACGCTGTGTTCCTGCAGATTGTGACCTTCGCCCGGAATATAGGCTGTTACTTCGTAACCCGTTGTCAAACGTACACGCGCAACCTTACGCAACGCGGAGTTCGGCTTCTTAGGTGTCTGTGTCTTTACGACCAAACACACACCACGACGCTGCGGACAAGCCTTCAGCGCGGGCGATTTGCTCTTCTTGCGCAACGGGGTACGGCCCTTGCGAACTAATTGGTTAATCGTCGGCATCTACTAATCTTCCCTTTCAAATTGGAAATAAATAGGCGTTAAATTTAACAAACCACTGCCTGACAAGCAAGCCCGAAAATCAAAATAGTTCGTTTTTTTTGCACTCAGTTCTTTGCGACTTTGGGCGCAAGGTGCTTCAATGCGGGATAAAGGGTACGGTACCGGTCATACAGTTCGCGGTAGGCAGCCACATTTGCCTGGTTTGGCTCATACTTCACCCCGGGCCTGTAAACCTGATCAAAGGCCTCTTTCTCGCTGCCATAGATTCCGGTGCCGAGGCCTGCCAGGATAGCGGCTCCGAGCGGCACGGACTCTTCGATCTCCGGGACCTCCACGACTACCCCTGCCACATCGGCCTTAATTTGCATCCACAGTTTATTTTTCGTCGGCCCGCCAATCGCGACAATCCGGTCGCACCAAATCCCCATGGAATCTTCAAACGCGCGCACAATCTCAAGGAACTGGTAGTTCAACCCCTCAATCATCGAACGGAAGAGGTCACCCCTGCTCGTAATCGCGCGCATACCGACAAAGGCACCTGCGGAGCCTGGATCCAGCACTGGGCAGTAACTGCCTGACATGTGCGGCAGGAAGAGGACGCCATTGCTACCCACCGGGGACTGACTGCCCAACTGGATCAAGGTGTCCCACGCGGCTTTTGTATCTTCGGCTGCGGTTCCTGTGCCAATCTCGCGTTTAAACCACTCGGCCATGTCCGCGGCGACCGTCGCGCCCATCGCAGTGTAGCGGTTGCGCGCGACATGGGAATCCACCAATACACCCATGCGTTGCACCTGCGGTGTCAACACAGGCTCGTTGATCGCAGTTACCACCATCTCCCATGTACCCATCACGTCCAGCAGCACACCAGGATCAAAGGCGCCGGTCGGCAGACAGCCGCAGCAAAAGTCGTGTCCGCCCAGCACCACAGGTGTTCCGACCTTTAGTCCTGTTATGGCTGCGGCTTTGGCATGAACCGTGCCAAGCACCGTTCCAGCCTGGCGCGGGTCGCAGAGCAATCCTTTATCAATGTTCGCGCGTTTAATAAAATCATCATTCCAGGTATGGGTCCGCTGATCAAAGAGGAGCGTGGAGGAAGCCATGGTGAAGTCGGTTGCCACTTCGCCGCAGAGCATGTAGTTGACATAGTCTTCGATCAGCAACCACTTCCAGGTCTTGTCTAAAATCGCAGGTTCGTTTTCACGCATCCAGAGCAGACGCAAAGCCGTGTTAAAGACCCACAGCTGATTGCCACCGCGCGCGAACTGTTCGTCCGGACCGATCGTCTTTGTCCACCACGCATGTTGTGGTTCGGTACGCGGACAATGCCAGCTGATAAACGGATAGAGCGCATTCCCCTCTTTGTCAATCGGCACGCCGTCCATGCCCATGCCTGTCACACTCACCCCGGCGATCTCACAGCCCGGGGCCTGGGCTAGAACTCCCTTGACGCAAGCGGCGATACCTGACCATATCTGGTGGGGTTGCCACACCGCCCACTCCGGATGCGCTGCATCAGGATGCTCGCAAATGGTCGGTGTCTCGCGTTTGGCAATCAGCCGTCCGTGCAAATCAAAGAGCACGGCCTTCAGATTGGTCGAACCCACATCGATACCCAGCAGTCCTCTCATAGTGTGCTCCGTAAGAATTGCGTTATTGCGTTATTGCCTTATTGCGTTATTGAGGAGAAAGATAAATGAGAAAAGAGGAAAGAGAAAAGTTTGTTAGTGCATTCGCGCATTCTGAATTCAACTCACCCAAACGCTTCGACCGCGCCGCTAGCATCAAAATTGAGTTTAATCGGATACGTGCCATACGCCTTGATTGTGTTAACCATGGCCAAATAGTTCAAGGGATTAACCGAGGAGTGAATGCTGTTACTCGACGAGAGGATCAGTCCACCGCCTTGCGCACCGGCGCGGATCACATCGAGGGTCTCTTGCACAACCTCCTGGACGGTTCCGGTGACCAATGTGGTGGCGCAGTTCACATTGCCCTTCAGCGCAATGCGGTGGCTGTAGTCACGCTTCATCTCCGCCATGTCCATGTTGCCTAACGGATCAATCGGATCCAGACAGTCAATGCCTGCATCCAGCAGCATATCCAGGAGCGGCATCACATTGCCGTCGGTATGCTTGATCATGGGCAAGCCGGCATCATGAAAACCCTTGATGACCTTTTTTAATCCGGGATACAGCAATTCGCGGAAGGTGTCCGGCGACATGAAGGGAGCCTGGCCCGAGGAGTAATCATCACCGGTAAAGATGAAGTCCGCGCCACAGCGCGCAGCTTCCTGGGCCAGTTTAATATTGAGTTCAACCGACATGTCGACCAGCGCCTGGACCAGCTCCGGTTCGAGACAGAAGGCCATCATCAACTCCTGGAAGCCCATAAGGTTTCGCGGAATCGAGAGCACATCATTCAGGTGAACGCCGATGGCATACTTGCCTTTGTAGCGTGCGACGAGTTTCTTTAAGCTTTCGAAGCGATACGGCGCATAGGCGTCCGGCGCCTCATACTTCAGCATATTTTCCATGGTCTGGATCACCGACTCGACAACAGTCGAATGCTGTTCCGTACCCTTTTCGACCACGATTCCCCACTCATTTTTGAAACGGTTCGGTGCGACTTGAGTCGATTTAAAATCAGGGTCACAGAGCATCGCATCCAATCCCATGCGCACCGTGAACTCTTCAAGTCCGGCGCCTGGGCACAAGGCATGGCGCACGCGCTTATCCACGATCCACTCAAAGTGAGGGATACGATCCGGCTCCCCCCGGCGCAACACCGTCATCACCCGCTCCGCAGATGTCATCTCAGCCATAAAATCTCCTCTACAAATTAAACCTTCAAAAGTATGCAGAAGAGTATCATGTCCTCGCCATAAAGGCACGTCCAAAGTAAGCGGAAACAGAAGAACTCAACCCCACTTTTTCCTATTCAATAAAAAAATTCGCCTTGCTTTGTCCATCAAAACGCGCAACAATTCGTCAATCTTATGCTTGATTGGTAACAAAAGACAACTGAGTTCTATTAAAAGGTGATATGTTATGATGATTAAATATGTCAAGGTAGGCGTAGCGGCTATTTTCTTTTCTTTAACGAGTGGAACCCCGAGCTATGCCCTCGAAGGTCCTGTTGCCTGGTGGGCGTTCGATAATCGAACTGCCCTGAATTCAGCGCGTGGCGTGACAAACACCATTGAGGGAAACTATAAGTTCATGCCTAGCGGGGTGCGCGGTGAGTGCCTACGTTTCGATGGGTTCACAACACTCGTCCGATGTGAGTCTGTGAAGGCTCCAAACTTGAACAAGGGATTTACAGTGCAAGGGTGGGTCGCCCTCGCGGCATATTCATGGAATTGGACACCGATCGTTGCTCAGCGAGATGGTGAGACACGCGGATACTCTTTCGGAATCGACAGCACTGGTCGGTTCGGCCTACAACTGGCAGCTGATTTCCACTGGATGACGTGCCTCTCCACGAACACGCTCCGTCTTAAGGCATGGCATCATGTAGCTGCGGTTTATGAACCTGCTTCGGGGGTTCGATTATTTCTCGACGGTCAGCCCGCTGGATTCTTCCCTGTAGAAAAAAGGTTCAGTGCGGCCAAAGAAATCGACCTCTACATCGGACGCAATCACGCTAAAATGGTCCCCTCACATCTGGTTCGGGAATGGGCGCAGTTTCCCTCCTGGTGGGCGCTGGATGGTCTTTTAGATGAGGTTAAAATTTATGATCGCACGCTGACAGAAACAGAAATCAAGGCCTCTTGGGAAGCGGATAAGCCTGTCGCTGCGCCCGAGATACCGGCCCGGCGCTTTCCAAACGTAGCCCAAGGAGTCAAACGGTTTGGGGCCTATCCCTCTAAGCTCACGTTTTACGAGCAGTGGGATGCATTATGGCAGGTCGCTGGGGAAGAAGACATCGTGGTTAAGTTCGACGAATTGCCCGTGCAAATGGTCTTTTGGCGTGGAACGCGTTTCTCGCCCTGCTGGGTTTCCGAAAACGGAAAGTGGATGGCGGATCAAAGTCTGGAAACTGGCGTCTGGCCAGAGGAGTTACGTAAGCGCGGCGGTCAGGGAGCTGTCGGTTGCAGTGAGCACATGTCAGATGTGCAATGCCGTTTCTCGCATGTACGCATTGTGGAAAACAGCGATGCGCGCGTGGTTATTCATTGGCGCTATGCGCTGGTCGACGCAGCATATCGGTTCGTCAACTACGACGAGGTCGCGGGCAAAGGACAGTATGGCGATGAGTTTTACTATATCTATCCAGATGGCGTCTGTACGCGCGATGTGATCGGTTGGTGGCCTGAACCTGCTCACCGCACGGATCAGGAGACCATCTTTTTAAACGAACCCGGGACACGTCCCGAAGATAATTGTGAACTTGAAGCACTCAGTCTGGCGAACCTCAAGGGCGAAACAAAAACATACTCCTGGGAAAAGGGCTATCCCAAGCTGGATCTCGAAGCACCCATTATTCAAGTGGTTAATTTGAAATCAAAATTCCGACCGTTAATCATTGTTAAACCCGGGTCCACGATCCGTACATTTAATTGTGAGATCCGCAAAGAATTCTCGCATTTCCCCTGGTGGAACCATTGGCCGGTTACACGCATTTCGAGCGATGGTCGTTACGCGATGGCGACTGACCAAGCCGCTCACTCTTCACTCAGCTGGGTGACGCAACCCTCGGGAGGCTTTCTGTATGGTATGACTGATAAGCCAGCGGTAGATCTGCTCGCGCTCGCCAAAGCTTGGATCAAGCCGGCGGCCCTTAAATTAACGGGGACCGCTTTTAGGAGTGACGGGTATAATCAAGATCAGCGGGCCTATTTCCTCAAGCGCGCACAATCCACGGGCAGTCTCGATTTCGAACTCAGTGGAAGCACAGACTCGCCAATCGTCAATCCAGCCTTGGTCATCCAAGGATGGGGTGATCAGAATGCTATGCTGACAATCGATGGTACTGCGGTCGCACGTGGTCGATCTTTCCGTTACGGGCATCGCCGTACACTGGAAGGGACTGATCTCATTGTTTGGATCAAACTAACCTCTGAAAAACCGATTAACCTTTCACTAACTATCACAACCCCATGAGTTTTGAAATTTGAGGAAGCCAAGGGGACAGACAATCAATCATCGCCAACAAAAGCAACACAGGGACAGACAATTAGAGCGATAAGAGGGGCGATAAGGGGACAGACTATTAGCATGAGCATCGGAAACGACTTTTATCTACTTTAATCCCATACAAAGGAACTGAATATTAGTTAACCTGATAGACCAAACATCCGTAATTGTTAAAATGATGACGTTATGCGTTAGTTATTATGATTTTTTAGATAACGTCAACGTCCGAAGACGGAGTTACCATCTACGGCTTTTTCGTTTAAATGATGATTGTGATAGATAAGCTAAACTTGAAGAGAGACGCTGACAGGCGCGACCCGCAAGTCTCGTGCGGTACAGAACCCATCGGTCCGGCAGAACCGCATTCTCCGCGCTCCTGTCTTGCGTTTCGCGCCGAAATGGCCCCGGTTCTTGTCAAAGACCGCCTCTACGAATGCCTTGCTGCCAAATGCCAGGCCGTCCCGGAAGTAACGGACACGGCAACGCAGAAGATCAGGTAACGCCATCCTTCCGCCCTGGTCGATTACCTCCTGAGCCTCTGCCGACGAAAATCCGAGGCGCAATAGCTTGCCAGTTTCATCGCGCTGTTCCTCTCCCTGGGTATAGAGGTAGTTACGATAGGCAGCAGCAGTAGTAGGCCAGGTCCGATCTTGCGTTTGCGGACTGAAGCACTGGAGGCCAAGGAGGCCTTGCTTAGCAACATCGGAGCCGCCGCATGCCTCGCCGTAACCGCACCACCGGTATTCTGCGGGATCCTTTACGATCCCGGCGCGTACGGGATTGAGGTCTATATAGGCCGCGATGGCAGAAAGTGCACGGCTGTCACCCTCTACCAGAATACTGACATAGCGCCCCTCCCAGAGCGTCCCTGTGCGCTTATGTCGCTGGTTATAACAGATCGAGTAGCGCTGCTTAAGAAGTTTCATGAAGGGGCTTACATCACCCATACGCCTGCGGAACTGTTCCTGCTCACGATCTGCAAGAATATCAAGACCGCCTCTGCGCCAACCATCCCACCGTTCCTTATACAGGTTTGCAGTGGCACATCCATAGAGTATCTTTATACGCCGCAGAAGCTCCGCATCGTCAAGCATAGGTTGTTCTGGTACTTCAAGAAGGATGTGGAAATGATTGGAGAGAATTGCATAGGTGAGGATGTTCACACCCGAGAAGTTCGCCGCCTTACGCAGGATATGTCGAAATATCTCTCGTTCCCTCTCGTCCAACTTGAAACTCCTGTCCACAATTCTGCTTGTGACATGATAGTATCCGATCCCATTATCCGCCTTAATCCGTGACTTTCTCATACCTTGCTCCTTTCCAATTTCAGACAAATTGTCTGTCCCTTTGTTGTAAGAACGACAATACATTAACAAATTGGAAAGGGCTGGATGTCGCTTTCAAAGCGACATTTATAATTTAGATTGTCTGTCCCCTTATTATGCAATGCAAATAGTCTGTCCCCCTGTCGCTTTTACCTTGAACTGAATTGCGCGAATTCAGCTTGTATTGTCCATCTAAACGCGCAACAATTTGCCGAATGTTGGTATCGATGCCTGAAAAATGCAAATGAACGAACCTAAAACAGAGTTCCCATTCGCTGACAACAGTCGCATTTATTCCGGCGTTCTTGCTGTTGATAATGCTAGGATAGGTTGATCTCGTACATGATGTATTATATGCCCATCAGTTCGTCAAAACGACACTCGTCATTTTTCTCAGCACTGCTGCAGTCCTAACCCCGTATTGGGGATGCCTTATAGTTATTTAAAAACCGGGAAAAAGATTCGTATTTCTTCGGCCGGTCCGGACCGCAAGATGGGCACTCAAGACGATCTAACGAATTAAATTATCGTCTGAAAAAACTAAATGGATTTAGAGAAGCCCCAAGGGCTCAACTTACTTCCGTCCGTGGGCTTCCGCTAGGGACATGGCGATTTCTTCGCGTTTGTGTGAATCATCCCAACCCAATATCGGCGCCATGATGTCGGCCAGTTCGTGTGCGCTTGCCTCGGTGAGATGACCAAGCAGCGTAATCACGCTCCGGCGGCGGACAAAGTCGGAAAGGTGCACCACAAGCTCGTTTTGGGTCAAGGCGCGAACCTCTGCGACCGTCAAGTCCGGAAGCGTCTTGAGCGTCTCGCCTGTAAATGTTTCTGGTTTCGGATAGTAACGGTCGGTTGTCGACACTTGGCGTGTGACGCCCAGCAGTGGCATCAGACGATCTGCGGTCATCTCTGCAAAGGCGCGGAAGGTTGTCAGCTTACCCCCTACCATGCTGTAAACAGGGAAGGCGCGTGTGGCATCCGGTTTGTGCTCCGCGAGGAAGTGTGAACGGGAGACCTTGCTGGTATAGCCTTCCTGCGACGCCATTAACGGACGGACACCGCAGAAAATATGAACAATGTCCGACTTCGGAATATTGATCGTCGGGAAGACGCCCTTGAGGGTCGTCAGCATATAATCAATCTCCGCGTCGTCACAGGCAGCCTCATCAGGATCTTTGATGCGAATGTCGGTCGATCCCATGATCACCTTGTCCATGAACTGGAAGGTGATGCAGATACGACCATCCGTATGTTCATAGTAGATCATTCGATCACCCAAGGCGTTAAAGAGTTCCTTGTTGTCAATTACCAGATGCGATCCCTTTGTGCCGCCCATAAGCTTGCTCTCGATGCCCAGTGGTTTGTTAGCGAAATCCACCCACGCACCTGTCGCATTCACGACAATCTTAGGTTTTAAGGTCAATGACTCGCCTGTGATCTTGTCACGTAACAAAACCGTGTCAGCGCCATTCTTTTCGGCTGTCACATAGTTCAGTGCGAGGGAATCCTTCTGCACTGAGCATCCTTCCAGCGCCATCTCAACACAAAGTCGTTCGGGCTGCGTGATCCAGGCATCCCAATAGGTCGCGGTGCAAACAATGTCGTCACGCAATCCGGGGATCTCCTGCAACGACTTTTTCTTCCCCATGAAGAAGTTCCATGGTGTCTGGCGCAGACGGCAGGTCAGAATATCATAGAAGGTCAACCCCATCTTCACAATGAAGGCCCCGCGTCCGCCAACCTTGACATTAAAGCCGAAGAAGATCAGTGGAGCCTTAATCATCCCGGCAAACCACGCGGTAATCGGAATCGTCGTCCGGAGGGGCTTCACATAGTGCGGCGCATATTTCAGCAGGCGGTTGCGTTCATAGACGGATTCGCTGACCAGACGGAACTCGGCGTTTTCCAGATACCGCAGTCCACCATGTATCATGCGCGAGGACTTTGAACTGGCGCCAGCCGCAAGGTCATCTTTGTCCACGAGTAAGCATTTAACGTCTTGCAGGGCCAGCTCGCGCATGAGTCCCGCGCCATTGACACCCCCGCCGAGAATCAACACATCACATGTTGGATTCGCCTTCAGCATCCCCCACATTTTTGCTCGCATGTTCACGTTCTCCAAAGCACTTTTCATAAATAAGGCAATAACGCAATAAGGCAATTATTTAATCAACGCCTTTCTTGCGTTTCCGAGAGCATCCGCTGCAATCATTGCATTGACGATCGAGTCTGACGTAACCTTAAACGGATGGTTTGCACAGAGGGAACCTGGGCTTGCGCAAATCTTGCCTATTTTCATCAGACGTTCACGTTCAACGCCCTTTAAGCCGAGGTCCTCAAAGGTGACGGGCAAGCCGATGGCGATTTCAAAATCAACAATCTGGTTTGCTTGTTCAACAGGCATGTCCTCATCCAGGCAGAGCTGGGTAATGAGACCAAAGCCGACCTCGTGTCCGTGCATCAAGCCGTGGCACTCCGGGAAGGAGGGCAGGCAATTCGCCACCATGTGCGCCGTGGCGCAACCACAACTTTCAAAGCCTAAGCCGGAGAGCAGAACATTGGCTTCCACAACCTTCTCGACCGCAGGAGTCACAATTTTCTTTTCAACAGCGCGCTTGGCATTCACACCATGCTCGAGAAGTATATCGTAGCAGAGACGTGCAATGGCTAGGGCTGCCATGGTGGCGGTGCCACCTGCCAGATTGGATCCACGCACTTTATGGGTCGCCTCCGCTTCAAGCCAAGTGGCCAGTGCATCGCCCATACCCGCGACAAATGATTTGACTGGCGCACAAGCGATCACGGCTGTATCCACCAAGACCAGATCCGGATTCACAAACCAGCTTTCAAAGCCGAGGCAGTTGCCCTGTTCGTCATACCACACGGTATAGGAACTCGTCGGCGAGTCATTTGATGCGACGGTGGGTACGGAAATCATCTTGGTGCCTGCCTGTGCCGCAGCAGCCTTGGCAGTATCGAGCGTCTTGCCGCCACCCACGCCCATAATGACGTCACAGCCCGAGGACTTCAGCAGGTCTGCCACGCGCTTCGCCTCAGCCTTTGTCGAGTCACCCGCAAACAAGACATCCTCAACCGGAAGTCCGACCTTCTTCAGATCAGCGAGTAATGGGGCTCCGACAATGCCACGCACAGGCGCATCCCAAAGAATCATGACACGTTTGCCAATTTTAGAAATTAAATCTCCAGAACGGCCCAATACACCCGGCCCCTGAACATAGCGACGCGGCGCAATGAAAACTTTATCCATGATGTTATTCCCTCTTTGACGACAGCTTCAAAAATAAAGCAAAACTATACCATGCCCCCTCTTATGAGGAAAGAAGAAAGAGAAGTTTGTAGTCGGCAGTTGGCAGGAGCAGTAGGCAGTAGTTACTGCTGAGCTTCACATTAGGGTAAGACGCAGGGTACGCAAGCAACTGCAGACTGCCAACTTCCTCTCAGGTCTCTCATATCGCTCCATCACTGCCAACTGCCTACTGCTACTGCCAACTGTTCACAGATGTTTCGCTTTGCGCCTTTGGCCCCCTTTTGATAAACTGATACGACAAAAAGGAAGAAGATGTCCGATATTATTATTACAGGTGCGCGGCAGCATAATTTGAAGAATGTCAACGTGCGCATTCCGCGTGATTCTCTCACGGTTGTCACTGGGCTCAGCGGCTCAGGGAAGTCTTCGCTTGCCTTTGACACGCTCTATGCCGAGGGACAGCGCCGTTATGTTGAAAGCCTCTCGGCTTATGCCCGTCAATTTTTAGATCAGATGCAGAAGCCGGAGGTGGAACACATCGAGGGACTCTCCCCTGCTATTGCCATTGAGCAACGGACGTCAGGTGGCAATCCGCGTTCGATCGTTGCCACGGTGACCGAAATTCACGATTATCTGCGTCTACTCTATGGCAACATCGGCAAGGCTCACTGTCCGTGTTGCGGCAAACCAGTCCAAAAGCAGAGCGCGGAAGAGATTGTCGAAAAGATTCTCACGCTGGAGGCTGGAACCAAGATTGTCCTTCTCGCTCCCCTGGTGCGCGGCAAGAAGGGACGCCACGAGGAGATTTTTGACAGCATCAAGCGTCAAGGGTTTGTCCGGATGCGCGTGGATGGCAAGATGCTCCCAATCGAGGAGATCCCTCAGCTTGATAAGAACAAAGCGCATTCCATTGAAGCCGTGGTTGATCGACTTATGGCTGGCGAGGGTATCCGCAGGCGTCTGACGGATTCGGTTGAGCTGGCCCTCAAACAGGGAGAGGGAACGCTTCGGCTCCTGACCATCGGGAAGGATGGCAAGGAGGTGGAGACACTCTACTCGGAGAAGAATGCCTGTGCTGATTGTTCCATCAGTTTTGAGGAGCTCAAGCCGCGCGCCTTCTCGTTCAACAGTCCGTATGGGGCCTGTCCGACTTGCTCGGGTCTTGGCGCGCAATGGATCTTCGATGAAGACCTTGTAATCCCGGACAAAACGCTCCCAACGCGCGAAGCCATCAAGGCGTGGCGCTGCGTGGGACACCATGCCATCATCTATTACAAATACCTGCTGGAGGCGCTGGCCAAGCAGTTCAAGATCAACCTCGATACGCCCTACGAGAAATTGCCGGAGAAGCATCGTCACCTCTTGCTGTATGGAAGTGATGTACCGTTAGTCTTGGATTGGCGTAACGAAGATAAGCCTTTTGAAGGCATTTTAGCCAATCTCAAGCGCCGTCATGGTGAGGCAGAGTCGGACGAGATGCGCGAAAAACTGGCACCTTTCATGAGCCGTCTGGTTTGTCCCGCGTGCCATGGTGCGCGGTTGCGGCCGGAGTCCTGCGCCTGTACGGTGGGCGGCAAGTCCATCGTGGAGGTCATGAACATGACCGTGCGCCTGAGTTTCGCCTTTTTTGAAAATCTCACACTCACGTCCCAGGAGATGCATCAGGTTGAAGAAGTTTTAAAAGAGATCCGGAAGCGACTGAAATTCCTCTCGGATGTCGGATTGGACTACCTCTCGCTCTCCCGTGAAAGCGCAACGCTTTCGGGCGGTGAGATGCAGCGTATCCGCTTGGCTACCCAGATTGGCTCGGGGCTCGTGGGCGTGCTCTATGTCATGGATGAGCCGACGATCGGACTCCATCCCCGCGACAATGAGCGCCTCATCGAGATGCTGCACCAATTGCAGAAACGCGGCAACACGGTTGTCATTGTCGAACATGACGAAGAGATGATCCGCACGGCTGACTACATCATTGATCTCGGGCCCGGCGCTGGGCGCCATGGCGGCGAAGTGGTCTATCAAGGGGATTTTAAGGGCTTGATGAAATCCAAAGTCTCGGAGACCGCGGCCTACCTCTCCGGACGCAAGCGTATTGAAATTCCAGCGAACCCCGTCAAACCCGGAAAGGCGCGCCTTAAGATCGTCGGTGCAGCGGAAAACAATCTTCAAAACATTAATGTGGAGATTCCCCTCGGCTGCTTCACCTGCGTGACTGGTGTGTCAGGCTCAGGAAAATCCACACTGATCAGCGATATTCTTAAACGTCAACTTTTTCGGCACTTTTACGGATCCAAGGAGAAGCCCGGCGCCTTCAAGAAGATCACGGGGCTGGAACAGCTCGACAAGGTTATCGAGATTGATCAGAGTCCGATCGGCCGGACTCCTCGTAGCAACCCCGTGACCTATACGGGCGCCTTTACGGCGATTCGCGAACTCTTTGCCGCGACGACGGCTGCGAAGGTACGCGGGTATGGTCCGGGACGGTTCAGCTTCAATGTTAAAGGCGGACGCTGTGAGGTCTGTCAAGGCGACGGCATGCGTTGCTTGGAAATGCACTTTTTGCCGGATGTCTATGTGACGTGTGAACAGTGCGGTGGACAGCGTTACAACAAAGAAACACTGGAGGTCCGTTACCGCGACAAGAACATTGCGGAGATTTTGGACTTAACCGTGGAAGACGCTCTTGAGTTCTTTGCACCGGTTCCCTTGGTGGCCAACAAACTCAAGACGCTCTCCGAGGTGGGCCTGGGGTATATCCATCTCGGTCAGTCATCGACCACGCTCTCGGGCGGCGAGGCGCAGCGGATCAAGCTGGCGACAGAGCTCTCTAAGCGCGCCACGGGCAAGACGCTCTACTTGCTGGATGAACCGACGACCGGACTTCATTTCGCGGATGTGCACAAACTGCTGGAGCTTCTGCTTCGGCTGCGCGCTTCAGGGAATACGGTAGTTGTGATCGAGCATAACTTGGATGTCATCAAGTGCGCGGACTACATCATTGATCTCGGTCCTGGCGGAGGTGACGAAGGCGGCACGCTCGTCGCAGCTGGCACTCCCAAAGAAATCGCCGCTTGCGCAGCCTCGCATACCGGACACTTTTTGAAGAAGCTGGTGTGAGAAGTCAGAATTTATAGCCATACCTGCCACACATGCCATTAGCTATACTTGCTTTCAACTAATCCATTGCGATGCTTGCAAAAAGCCCCACGTTTTGAGAGAATAAAGTTTCAATTTTTAAAGGAAAACAGATGAAAGTACTTGTCACGGGTGGAGCTGGATATATTGGGAGTCATACGTGCTTGGAGCTACTGCTTGCAGGGCATCAGGTTGTGGTTGTAGACAACCTGTGTAACAGCTCTGAAACGAGCTTAAAGCGTGTGATGGCGCTTGCCAGCAAGACGCTCGCCTTTTACAACGTCGACATTCGTGACCGTGCTGCATTAGATGCGGTCTTTAAAAAAGAGGGGCCGATTGATGCGGTCATCCACTTTGCCGCGTTGAAAGCGGTCGGCGAATCAACCCGGCTTCCGCTCAAATATTACGAGAATAACATTATCGGCACCCTTCAGCTCTGCGAGGTGATGGAGGCTAATCACTGCCACAACATCGTTTTCAGCTCCTCTGCGACGGTCTATGGCGACCCCAGCTGCGTACCGATCCGCGAGGATTTCCCGACCCCGGGCGCCACAAATCCGTATGGGTGGACCAAGTTGATGATGGAGCAGATCTTCCGTGATCTCCAAAAATCGAAGCCCCTCTGGAACATCATTCTGTTGCGTTATTTCAACCCAATCGGCGCACATCCCAGCGGACAGATCGGTGAGGATCCAGCGGGCATTCCCAACAACCTCCTTCCCTTTGTCGCGCAAGTCGCTGTCGGCCGACACGCCTGCCTCAACGTCTATGGAAATGACTATCCTACGCCGGACGGCACCGGGGTTCGGGACTATATCCATGTTGTCGACCTGGCACTCGGCCACTTGAAGGCGCTGGACAAGCTGGCCTCACATCCTGGCTTAGCTGTCTACAACCTGGGCACCGGCAAGGGTTATAGCGTCCTTGACGTGGTCAAAGCCTTTGAAGCCGCCTCTGGTCGCAAGGTCCCCTACTCGATTCACCCGAGGCGTTCCGGCGATATCGCGGAATGCTGGGCGGATCCGGCCAAGGCCAAGAATGAACTGGGCTGGGTTGCCACACGCGACCTCAAGACCATGTGCGAAGACACGTGGCGCTGGCAATCCCGGAATCCGAAGGGATACGCAGAGTAGATAGTTTGTGTTTACACGTGACGGATACACCCCTGATTTAGTATAATATCCAAAATTTTTGATCGGTCCCGAAAGGAAGCAGGGGCAGACACGAGTGATGTGAGTGAAAGGAATGTATGGAAAAGCAAGAACTAAAGCGCCGGACACGGGGAAGACGCGTTGAAATCAGTGTTGAATCCCTGAAACAAGATTTTGAGAGACATCTTCGGTATACCCTCGCCAAGGCGGAGGACAATGCCACCGAACGTGACCGTTACACCGCGTTTGCGCTCTGTGTCCGCGATCGTATCGTTGAACGGTGGATTGAGACGCAGGCAAAGTATCGAAACGACAATGTCAAACGCGTCTATTATCTCTCCCTTGAATTTTTAATCGGACGACTCCTCGGCAACAACGTCATCAACTTGAAGATGGATCCTATTTGTCGTGAGGCCTTGGAAGAGGATGACATTGATTGGAACACACTTCGTGATTTCGAGGTGGACGCCGGCCTTGGGAATGGTGGTCTTGGACGTTTAGCCGCTTGCTTTCTAGATTCGCTCTCCACGCTAGAACTGCCAGGCATGGGCTATGGCATCCGCTACGACTATGGCATCTTCCGTCAGAAGATTGTTGATGGCCAGCAGATGGAGGAACCTGATCATTGGCTAAAAGATGGTTATCCGTGGGAAATTGCACGCCCTGAAAACACACAGACCGTTCATTTTGGTGGGCGTGTCGAGTGCTCAACATCAGGGCATTGCGCTGAATGGACATGGGTGGAGACCGAGCGTGTCCTCGGCGTTCCTTACGACTTACCTGTGGTCGGCTACAGCAACTCCGTGAATACCCTCCGTCTCTGGTCAGCCAAGGCGGACGACGAGTTTCGTCTCGATGAGTTTAACAAGGGCTCGTATGTTGACGCTGTGCAGCACAAGGTGTTGGCAGAGAACCTGACCAAGGTGCTCTATCCCAACGACAATGTGCTGGCCGGCAAGGAGCTACGCTTACGCCAACAGTACTTCTTCGTCTCCTGTTCGCTTCAGGACATTCTGCGCCGTTTCCGTTTGACCAACACGGATTGGACAACGTTGCCGGCGAAAGCCTTTATCCATTTGAATGAGACCCATCCCGCGCTTATCATCCCAGAGCTAATGCGTCTGCTCGTGGATCATGAAGGGCTTGACTGGGAGACGGCTTGGAACATCACCCGGACCTCGACGGGGTACACGAACCACACGATCCTGCCAGAGGCGCTTGAGACTTGGAGTGTCTCCTTGATGGAGCGCCTCCTGCCTCGTCACATGCAGATCATTTACGAGATCAATTCCCGCTTCCTGCGACAAGTCGCCTCCCTCTATCCAGATGATATGGAGCGCCTGACCCGCATGAGTATTATTGAAGAGCATGGTGGTCGCAAAGTGCGCATGGCTAATCTTGCTATTATTGGGTCCAGCGCGGTCAATGGCGTGGCTGCGTTGCACACGGAGATCCTGAAGAAGAGCCTCTTCAAAGATTTTTATGAGATGTATCCATCACATTTCAGCAATAAAACAAACGGCATCACCCAGCGTCGTTGGTTGCTCAAGGCCAATCCGAAGCTGGCTGCCTTGTGTACCGAAGCGCTTGGCCCAAAATGGATCAAGGATCTGGAGGCCCTGCGCGGTCTTGAAAAGTTCACGACCGACCGGAGTTTCCTCTCCCAGTTCCGCAAGATCAAACAGGCTAACAAGGATAATCTCTCAAACTACATCTTTAACCAGTTAGGGATACACGTCTCCCCTGACTCGATCTTTGATGTGCAAGTGAAACGTCTACACGAATACAAGCGCCAACTCTTGCTCGTGCTCTACATCATCATTCTTTATAATCGCATGATTAGCAATCCGAATGAAGACGTTCATCCGAGAACCTTTATCTTCGCAGCCAAGGCTGCACCGGGTTACTGGATGGCAAAACTCATCATCCGCCTGATTCATGGTGTGGCTGAGGTCGTCAATTCGAGCCCACGGGTCAAGGACCGACTGAAAGTGGTCTTCCTCCCTGATTACCGAGTCTCACTCGCGGAACGCATTATCCCTGCGGCAAATATCAGCGAACAGATCTCGTTGGCAGGGACTGAGGCGTCGGGCACGGGTAATATGAAGCTCATGCTCAATGGCGCCCTCACCATTGGAACCATGGACGGTGCCAATGTAGAAATCTTTGAAGAAGTTGGCGAGGATAACATCTTCATCTTTGGATTACGGACGGATGAGGTTGCTCAATTGCGACCGACCTATAACTCCCGAGAAATCTACGAGAATGACCCTGAGATCAAACGCGCAATCAGCATGATTCGCAGAAATGTCTTCTCACTGATGAATCCCGGCATCTTTGATCCGATCATCCGAAACCTGCTAGACTTCAATGACCATTACATGCTCTTAGCGGACTTGCGGAGTTATATCGAGGCCCAAGACAAGATTGACAAGCTCTACCGTCAACCGTATAAATGGGATGCAAAGGCACTCATGAATGTGGCGCGTTCGGGCAAGTTCTCCTCAGATCGGACGATCATGGAGTATGCTAAGGAAATCTGGCACATTGACCCTGTGACCATCAGCTAGGCCCAACATGATTGTCAAATTCAAAAAGGTTCATCCCGACGCGACCATCCCCACCTACGCCCATCCAGGCGATGCGGGAATGGACGTCTGCTCCTGCGCCATGTTGACTTTGCACCCTGGCGCACGTGCACTCGTCCCCACCGGGCTCATCATGGAGCTCCCAAAAGGGACGGAGGCGCAGATACGTCCGCGCAGTGGCCTGGCCTTGAAGTATGGCATCTCGCTTCCCAATACACCGGGAACGATTGACGAAGGATATCGCGGTGAACTGGGCGTCATTCTGATCAATCTGGGAAACGAGCCCGTTGAAATCGTGCCGGGCATGCGGATCGCGCAGATGGTCATCGCGCCAGTCCTCCATGTTACGGTTGAAGAGGTCACTGACCTCACCGACACAGCCCGTGGCACAGGTGGCTTTGGCTCAACCGGCATATAGTTTCAAAGTTGCAGGAACGAGTTGCTTCCTGATAACTGTATGATATTTCATGCGGGCGTTTACGGGGAGTCCGGAACAGGATGCCGGTACCGCGCCCTGACTGCGTCCGAGGCGAGGTCGGCAGATGAAAATATAGCCTCCCTCGCCCGTCCTTCGTCATGACACGATCCCGTCATCCCACCGGACTCGATTCCCCGTAAACGCCCGCGGTGACATGGCGTCGGTGCAGTCGAACGAGTCCGT
>CAIZQW010000150.1 GCA_903935195.1 uncultured bacterium | reverse complement strand
TTTCCATAGCTGTCTTTCAGGGTCACCGTATTCGTGGAGAGGGCTACGCCGTCGGCAAGAAGAGAGGTCGGCGAGGCTGTCACGGTGGAGTTCGACGTGCTGACACCTCCGGGAAAGACTGTAAAGGAACTTGATGGAACTTTATTGGTCAGGACTGCTCCGTCTTCTGCATCAATCGTGGTGGTCTGGGCATTCTTGAGAATCGTGGCGACAAGCGTCGCCTGTCCATTGGTGAAGGAGACGGCCGTGGTGTAGACTGCTGGCGCTCCACTGGGGGAGTTGGTCGGTCCGCTATACCTGATGGTCTTGTCTCCTGAATAACTCATGTCCAAATTGGTCATGGTAGTCACCGCACTCAACAGGATATTGAAGCTGACGCCCGCGATCTGGTTGCTGGCGGTTCCCGAGTTCCCGCTTCCAGAGGTAAAGGTCTGGCCAGGGAGCGTGATCAACGCCGTTGTGGCCAAAGGTTCGCCGACCGCAAAATCGCCAAAGTCACTGAGACCTGTCGCTTGGGTGCTCGTGGCAGTTCGGGTCCCCGTTGTGGCAACAAACCACTTACTCCCATTCCATCTGCGAATGACGAACTTGTTTGGGTCCGCGCTCCCAAGGATATCCCCCGAATCAAAGGTAAAGGTTGCATCGGTGCTACTCGCCGCCAAGGCACTTGGTGTCAATGTCCAAAACTGGGCAACCGCCTTACTGGCATTGATATCCGACAACCCGAGTTGTGAATGGGTCGGGCCGGAACACGAGGCCAACAACGTGCCAGGCGTCGTCACATTCAGATTTGTCAGAGCGACAGGACGATAGTAGGTGTTATCGCCAATCGGGAATATGAAGCTTTGCCCGCTCGCCACGGTGAAGGCCTTTTGTACCTTTCCATTGACCCAACCTGACGTACGTGCGACTGTCGCACCACTGGCGAGGTTCAGCTGATCCGTTTGCGTGTTAATGTGGCCTGTCGTCAACGTCAACGCGCCATTGACCGTCGGACTCCCTGTGAGCAGGATGTCACTGTTGTTCGACACCTCTACATTGCCATAAGCACCTGCACCTGAAAGCGTCTGGCTCGCTGTGCCTGCCAACAGAATCTTGCCTGCGCCGTTATGCGTCCCCGCATTCGCGACATTGCCTTTCGCCGTCAGAACAAAACCCGCGTCAGCCAAGATGACTCCTGTACTGATGGTCAACGCACCATTGTTTGTCACCGCGCCCTGTAGCGTTTTGATTCCGCTACCGCTCAGAATGAGATTATTGTAGACTCCCGCCGTGTTGTTCACGGTCTGATTGCCCGCGCCCACGTATTCCACTGTCAACGCCGAGAGGTTATAAGTCGTAAACTTGTATTGATTAACTAGGTCGGCGGTGACAGCCGTGCGCGTCACGCGCAGTGTACCCGAGCCAGTCAGCGTACCAGCTGCCGCCGCGTTATTAATCGTCTTGTCCGCGAGGGGGCTAAATATGGCGCCCGGACCAATCGTCATCGTGCCAGAGACATTGAGGTTGGTAACTGCGCTCACGATGGCGCTGTTATTTGAAATGGCTAAATTTCTGAACGATGTGGCAGAGAAGCCTCCGATCGTCTGGGCATTCGAACCATTGAAGATGACGGCCGCTGTAGTACTGGGCGTGAAGGTTCCACCGTTGTCGTACCAGTTGCCCTTGACAGTAATTGGAAATGTCGATGCTGCCAGCGTCCCTGACGTCAGCGTTAAATTTCCATTAATCGTGGTTGCGGCACCCAGCGTCGTCGTGATGGCCGTCGTCGCAATCGTCAGGTTATTGAATGTTGCAAAGGCAGCTGTAGCCGGCCACGTGGTAGCTGCTGTTGTGCCCCAGATAATGGTACCGGCACCTGGAATAAAAGTCTGCCGAGTTGTGGTCCATCCCGTTGCACCGATCGAGAGCGTTCCGCCGTTGGTCATGTCAATGGTTCCTGTGCGGGCCGCAGCTGTTGCCAAAATACCAGTGACGCGAAGCGTATTGGTTCCGCCGACCGGCCAGACCAGTGTGCCGTTTGCATTTCGACCCACTTGAAGCGTACCGTATATTAAGTTAGCCGCAGCGTTGTCGTTTGTGCAGATGCCATCGATGCGAAGCGTATCGTTTGCGATGGGCAAGGTGCCGCCCCATTTCGTAGCATCACTGAAATTGCCTGGCCCTGTAAATGTTTTAATCGCGGCCACAGACGAAGACGTGGATGAGCAGACGATCAATGCGATTAGCGCCTTCTTAAGACACATGCTCGCTGAGAGGACGCGCGCGCGTCATCTTAAAGATAATACATGCCACACCTTGTATTTTTTAACCATGATCCACCTCTTCTCTATACTCTAACGAGGGAGATTGCATACGTGCCCTTCAGACGCGATGTTTAAACAAAGCACGCTCTGCTCCCTAAAAATTAGTCTAGAGATTTGTTCATATTTTTAGTGTAGCTCTTTTATGGCTAATTTGTCCAGCGATATTTGAAACAATATTAAATGTGTAGTTGTTACAATTTATTTTGCGCGGCTACCGAAACAGGTAGCGAGAGAACCCTTTTAAAAGCCTGCGGCCTTAATCTCTTGGGTTAAGGCTGTTATCTCTTTGGAGCCGGGGTTGACCTTCGTCAGCGCGACTTTAAAGAACTCTTCAGCCTCTTTTAGGGCCTTTTTCTGGTTTGCCTCGTCTGGAATAGAGGCGTATATCTTTGCAATACGTATCGCATTGCGCCCCAAGACCCATTCGCGATTATAGACTAACCCTGTTGTCGGGTCCATCTCATCCACATGCTTGGCGTTCTGCCATGCGGTCATAAACTGCCGGAAATATGCTATCGCCTCAAGCGGTTTATTCTTGGCCAGTTCGAGATGCCCCTTGACCTTGGGGAGGGTGGTTGCGTGCCACTCGGCGTCCTTGCCAGGAACTCCTTTTTCGAGCATCGCCACCGCCAGATCAAAGTTGTCGGTGAGGAAGGCACTGTCTAGCATTCTCAAGCTCACTGACTCCTGCGCTATCTTATTCTGGGTCGCAGCCAGAATCTTCGGCCCGAGCACAGAGATCTTTTTCATGATCTCTTTATTTTCTGTCATCTCGTAGAAATAACGGTCCAGCAACATCGCGACGTTTTCTGCAGGGACCTTGTCGGTGAGTAATTTTTCGAGGCTGGCGGGCAGCAATTGGCGATCCTTTTCAACGCAGAGTCCCACCCACGTTGTTGTTGCCAGCCCTAGAAGGCGTGGTTTGCTGAGGGACCCTTGATAGAGCTGTTGACTTGTTTTTTCAAGCAACTCCAGTTGCTGATCCCGTTTGAGTGCCGCAAAGATCTGGCTCAGGAGCGGCTCGGTAGCAGCATCAGGTAACCGCGTGGCGCAGTTTAGGATGGCCTTTTGAAGCTTAGGCCAATCCTTAGCAGCGCTGTGGCATTTGAATTGGGTTGCAAAGGCCAAAGCATGGAGCTCTGGCTTCTTACCCGTGGAGATCATATCGTCGGTGACCTGTTCAACAACCCCGTATTGCCCCTCTCCTATCATCCGTTCAAGAGTCTGCTGGATCAAGGGGAGCGCACTCGCGGAGCTCACCTTGGCGAGCGTTTTTTCAATCGCTTTTTGCAAGTCCGGAAGGCTTTTGGCTGCCGCGGCGGCAGACAATTGTCGCTCACAGGCGGCGCGCACCTTTTCTTCTCGGGCTGCTAACTGCTCTGGACTCGGGGCGCACCCCGAGAAGACCGCCGCTAACAAGAAGATACCGACTCTGCACCCTAGTATGTTTTGTTTCATCATAGCTCCTTTTCACGTTTCAAAGTCGTAACAGTATATTATACTCTTGCACGAAGCTCAACAAAACATATCTTTTTTTTTTGGAACGGTTGACGCTAAAGTGATTCCGTGCTAAACTGATGACACTTTTACGTTTATGCACTTTGAAACTGAGATACCTTCTGAGCTTCTAACGTTCACTCTGCCCTTGCAAAGTGAGCTCGGTTCTGTTTTGCATTTTCTCAATAAAAGGAAGGGTACGATTCGCGCAGGACTCGATATCGGCTTCAATCATTCGGGGGTCAGCCGTACATTGCGCGAACTCGGGGGCTACTGGATGACCGTGGAGATGAACGAGGGACGCCGAGAGATCGTTTCGCGTAATCTAGAACCCGATACCGTGTTATCTGCGGGACGCCAGGGCGAATTACCCTTTGAGGACAAGCAATTTGATGTCGTTGTGGTCTCTTCCTCTGTTTTGACTGCAAACCCCAAGGAGGCTGCACAGATGCTTCGCGAGTGTCATCGCGTCATCAAGGCAGGTGGGCACATCATCTTGACCGTCATGCGGAGGACGACAACAGCCTTGGCTCCAACCCTAGAGAGCCACGCAACAGGGGTCGCCTCGCCTGTGACAGGCTATAGTGAAACCGCGGTCTTCCAGCTCATGCGCGATGGTTTTGATGTCTTGGGGTTCCGTGACTCCTGTCGTTTCTTTGTTCAGCGGATCGCCTCCTGGGAGAGTCACCAGCGACTTTCCGGCGTTGTGCCTGGTTCAGGTACGCGTCTCCTCTATGCGATTGCCCATCTCTTGGATACGATCTTCCTCTTCTTTACCAAAGGGTACCAACTGACCGTCTTTGGCCACCGAAAAGGGTGGCGGGAGAAACGAGCAAATGTCCTCTCCGAGGTGACGCCAGTTTCGGACGCCATTCTCATGGATCCCCGTCGCGGCACAAAAAGTGTCGCCTCGATTCGCTTCAAATAGAAGCCTAGGTGGCATTCTTTCACCTCTTTTTACTCCCTACACCAAAGGATTCCCTATGAAAAAAATGCTTTATTCACTCCTCGCGTTGCTTCCCCTCGTCGTTCTCGCAAAGACTGAGGCGAAGCCCCCGTCCATTCCTTATACACGTTATACGCTCGACAATGGACTGACCCTCATTGTGCATGAGGACCACAAGGCGCCGATCGTCGCAGTCAATGTCTGGTATCATGTCGGCTCCAAAAATGAGAAGCCGGGTCGTACGGGCTTAGCGCATCTCTTTGAACATCTGATGTTTAATGGGAGTGAGCATTTTAAGGATGAGTGGTTTCGTTCTACAGAGAAGGTCGGTGCAACAGAGCTGAATGGCACCACGAGCGAAGACCGCACCAACTATTTTCAAAATGTACCCAAGGATGCCCTCGATTACCTGTTGTGGCTGGAGTCGGACCGCATGGGCCATTTCCTCGGTGCCCTGACCCAAGAGAAGCTGGATGAACAACGCGGTGTCGTCCAGAATGAAAAACGCCAGGGCGACAACCAGCCGTATCGCCTCGCGTTTAAGCTCATTACAGAAAACGTCTGGCCCAAAGGCCATCCCTACTCCTGGGAGGTCATTGGCTCCATGGAGGACCTGACTTCGCTCTCCCTAGAAGATGCAAAGTGCTGGTTCAGGACCTATTACGGCGCAGCGAATGCCACCCTCGTCATCGCGGGTGATGTCAAGCCTGAGGAGGTGCTCCAAAAGGTCAAGCGCACCTTTGGTAGCGTTCTTGCTGGTCCCCCCTTGTCCCGCCAATCTTCCTGGATCGCCAAGCGTTCCGGGACCCATCGGCAGCGCGCCCATGATCGCGTCCCCGCCTCGCGTGTCTATAAAGTCTGGAACATCCCTGGGTATGGCAATCAGACGGCCACCCATCTCGAGATGATTGCCTCCATCCTCGGCGATGGCCAAAATGCACGCTTGCACCAGCGTCTCGTCTGCCAGGACAAAACAGCGACCTCGGTCTCGGTTATAGCGGACCTCAACGAGATCGCAGGCCTCTTCTTTATCATTGCCACCGCGCGGGAAGAGCAGCACATCCCTCAGATCAATGCAGCAATTGATGAGGAGCTTTCGCGCTTCATCAGTGGTGGACCGACACGGGCTGAGATGGCACGCATTCGCTCCAACGAAGAGTCTGATTTTATCCGTAGTCTCGAACGGATTGGTGGCTTCGGTGGCAAATCCGACACATTGGCCAAGAACAGCGTCTACCTGAATGATCCTGGCTATTATCTCGTCCGACAGAACGATATTCAGGAAGCGCACTACTCCGATATCCGAGAGGCGGCCAAGACGTGGCTCGCGGATGGTGAATATCAGTTGGTCATTGAACCCTATCCCGCTTTCCGAGGTGATACCAATGTCGTAGATCGCTCGATGCTGGAGGCCCCTCTGCTACAAGCTCAGTCCATCTTCCCTCCGATTTCACACCTCAAGCTCCGCAATGGCTTGAACATTATTCTCGCCCCACGTGCGGGCGTCCCCATGGTCAAGATGTCCCTTGTCACAGCTAAGGGGTTCACCTCAGATCCGTTTGGCGCCTCGGGCAGAGCGCGCCTCACCATGAACCTCCTGAGCGAGAGCACCCGCCATCATACAGCAGAAAAACTTGCTGCGCGACTTGCGCTTCTCGGTGCCTCAATCACCTCTTCTGCCTCCATGGAGTCGAGCGCTGTCTCTCTCAGCGCTTTAAAGAAGAATCTGGAGGACTCCTTAGCCTATTATCAATCCGTGATTACCGTACCCGCCTTCGCCGAGGAAGACCTCTTGCGCCTCCAGGCCAAACAGATTGCTGATATCCGCCGAGAGACGCGCGAGCCTCTTTCCGCTGCGATGCGCCTCTTGCCCTCGCTCCTGTATGGACCCCAGTCCCCCTACGGACGGCCTTTGTCTGGAAACGGTTTTGAGCAGGAGGTTGCTGCACTTAAACGCACGGACTGTGTGACGTGTTATCAGCATCTCTTCTCGCCCACCACGTCGACGCTCCTCATCACCGGCGACTTCACGCGCGAAGAAATTGTACCCCTGCTGGAGAGGTCCCTTGGTCGGTGGAAAAACGAAACCCCTGTCGCCCGTCTGGCGACTCCGGCCCTGCCCATCAATCGCACACTCTTCCAGTCCTCGATTACCCTCATTGATAAGCCTGGCGCCGTTCAGAGCGTGATTGTGGCCGCCAATCTCGCGCCCCCACGGGATACCGAAACGCATCTCGCCAGTGAGTTGATGAATCAAATATTGGGCGGCTCCTTTACGTCACGTATCAATATGAACTTACGGGAAACCAAACACTGGACCTATGGTGCGCGCTCCGAGATCGTCTCCTCACGCGCGGCACGGCCCTTCTATGTCTACACACAGGTTCAGACCGATAAGACGGCGGAGACCATGAAGGAGATTGCAAAGGAGCTTCTAGGGATTTACCACGAACAGCCGATCACGGATAGCGAATTCAAGCAGAACCGCAGTGCACAAGCGCTCCGTCTTTCGGGTAAGTGGGAGACCCTCGACCACGTGATGGCGTCTCTGACCGAGATTGTCCTCTTCCAGTTGCCCGTGGACTATTTCCAGACCATTGCCCAGCGCGTCAACAGCGTGACCTGTACAGAAGCTCGTCAAGCCGCCCTCCAAATTCTGAGACCCAAAAATATCACGTGGATCATTGTCGGTGACCGTTCAAAAATAGAAGCGGAGGTCCAAAAGGCCGGCCTTGGCGAAATTCGTCTCCAAGAGGCCTGTCAATAACCGACAACGGTTACTCGAAAAAGGCTCCCTTTTGGGGGCCTCTTTTTTTTGTTAACCCATACGCTCTCAACGGGTTAAAGTTTTTAACAGTGCCTGTTCATAACCTGTTGATGGAATGATTATTCTTTTCGGTTGTTTCAACTGTGAATATATGGTTTAACTATATCATTCTTTTTAAGAGATTTTCTCGAGATCAAAAATCCCTTCTTGCACTTTTTTGTGGACTAGTAAAATGAATAATGAACAGGCGTTGTGGCAGCAAGCTATGGAGCATTTGAAGAGCGTCATTAAGAGTAAAGATCTTTTTGAACGCTGGATCGAAATCATCAAGCCCCAGAAGATCAAGGACAACTGTTTTGTCCTGACCGTGGACAATGATTTTTATCAAGACTGGCTTGAAAAAAATTACAAAAGCCTTATTCTCTCGGCCCTGCAAGCAGCAGGTGCTCCTCAGGAGATGAAGCTTCGTTTTGATGTCTTACGTCCAACCGAGGGCTCCACGGCCCAGGAGCCACTCGACGTCCCGGTGGTCGCGACCAAAAAGACGCGCCTGAAGAGTAACATGCTGGCGAGCCCGCTGAATCCGATCTTCACCTTTGAAAACTTTGTCACAGGTCCCGCGAATAACTTCGCCCATGCTGCGGCTCTCGGCGCCTCGCAAGCCCCAGGCCGAGCTTACAACCCGCTCCTGATCCATGGACAGACCGGCATCGGTAAGACCCATCTGATGCAGGCGGTAGGCCATAGTATCATTCAGAAGCCCGGCATGTCGGTCTGTTACGTCTCCTCAGAAACCTTCTTGAATGAATATATTGACGCTTTGCAGAAAAGAACGATCGTTGACTTTCGAAACCGGTATCGGCGTGCCGATGTCCTGCTCGTGGATGATATTCAGTTTCTCGGAGGCAAGGATAGTATCCAGGAGGAGTTTTTCCATACGTTTAACGCCCTCTTTGACGCCCATAAGCAGATCATTATGACGAGCGATGTGGCACCTCAAAAACTCAAAGGCCTTGAGCCACGCTTGGTTTCTCGTTTTGAATGGGGTATGGTTACCGAGATTGAATCACCAGACTTTGAAACCCGTTTAGCCATTCTTCGGTATAAACTCTCCCTGACTAGCGTCAAGCTGCCCGCCGATGTGTTGACCTTTTTAGCAGAGAACATTAAATCGAATGTGCGGAGTTTGGAAGGTGCTCTCAAACGAACCATCGCTTTTGCGGATCTCAATCGTTCCATGACCTTGACCACGGAGATTTTGCGCTCCTTACTCAAAGATCAGCTCAATAATGAGCGACAAAAAGATATCACACCTGATGAAATCCAGCGCATTGTCGTTGATTATTTCGATCTGCGCATGGCGGATATGTCGAGTAAGAAGCGGACGCGTATGCTCGCTGCTCCCAGACAGATCGCTATGTTCCTCTGCCGTAAGCTCACCATGCTCTCCCTACCGGAGATTGCACAATCCTTTGGTAAAACCCACGCAACCGTTGTACACGCCTGTAAGACCATTCAGGATCGTTTACAGATTGAAAGCGACCTCCGCGACTCTGTCAAACAGCTTGTTCACCTGCTAGGAAGGGATGCTTCATGTATCAATCTCTAACTTTTTTGTCCTTACGCGCTTGTCGATAGGTTGTTCAAATCCTGTGTACTTATTTTCAATAACCTCTTATTTATCAACACCCTTTTTAAAACGATTCACATTAACCGACTGGAATCATCACCTTATGAACATCTTTACCCCTGCTGTTAAAAGATCACAACTCATTGATAATGAGACTTTTAATAAGTTATCATCACTTTTTACGCCCTCTAATATTACTACTATTGATACTTTACATTAATACATAATATCAGCTATAATTCCGCTTTTAATTGTGAGATTGTTTTTAAGGAGCATGGACAATGAAATTCACTGTGTTACGATCCAAATTTCTTGAAGGTCTGATGACCGTTCAAAATGTCGTCTCTTCAAAAGGTTCGCTTCAGATTTTATCGAATGCGCTTATTCATGTTGAAAACAATCAGATGATGATCACCACGACCGACTTGGATATTTCCATGCGGTGCATCATCCCCTGTGAAGTTGAAAAGCCAGGAACCACCACATTGCCGATCCGTCGTCTAGTGAGCATCATGAAAGAGTTAAATGATGGACCCGTGACGGTTCAGGTTGATGAAGACGATGCAGCAAAGTTTCAAAGTGGTTCTTCATTCTTCCGCATCATTGGTTTGCCGGTTCGCGATTTTCCACCGATTCCTGCAACCGAGGGAAAATTCTGTTATCGCATTGATCAAGGCGTGTTGAAGGAAATGTTGCGCAAGACCAGCTATGCGGCCTCCTTGGATGAAACACGTCGTGTATTGAATGGCGTGTTGATGGCTTTTAAGAATAACAAATTGACCATGGTGGCGACAGACGGACGTCGGTTGGCGTTGGTCGATCATGAAGTAGAATTTCCAGAACAGGCTGAGACGGAGATGATTCTTCCGACGAAGGCTGTGAATGAGTTGATGCGCGTGCTGTTGAACGAAGGCGAAGTCAAGATTTACGCTCAAAAGAATCAGGTTGTCTTTGAAATTGGTAGCACCGTGATGAGCAGCAAGTTAGTGGATGGTGTCTATCCCAATTATCGGCAAGTGATCCCAGCAGGATGTGATGAACGGGTGACTCTGGAACGCGAAGAGCTGTGGAAGGCTGTACGCCGCGTCTCGGTGATGGCAACCGATAAGTCCAATGCGGTTCGCTTGACCTTCTCTGCCAATCAGTTGACGATTACCATCAGTAGCCAGGAAGTCGGCGAAGGACGCGAAACCATTCCGGTGAAATATGTGGGTAAAGAGATCTCGATTGTCTTTAATCCGGAATATGTAATGGACCCCCTCAAGAATATGGATGATGATGAGGTCTATTTTGAACTCAGTGACGGACACAGTCCTGCGCTGCTCAAGTGCAGTGTTCCTTTCCTGTACGTTCTGATGCCGTTGCGGTTAAATTAAGGTCAGCCGGTTCGGTGACGGGTCGTAAAAAAGAATAAAACAGTATTGATTTTGCGTCCCCGTTTTGAGATTATGACTCGCTTTCTAATTTTTGCCTCATAGTGTAACGGCAGCACAACAGATTCTGACTCTGTTTGTTTAGGTTCGAATCCTAATGAGGCAACCATTTCAGAGGTATGACCACCTCACCGACTGTCCAATAACCAACAACCGATGCGCAGGGTCTGAGGAGATGAAACCTTAGACAGGACGGATTTCGAGTTGGATATTGGTCTTTTTTTTGTAAGGATTTTACGAGATGAGTGATGCTGCTGAGCAAGATGTTGGACTGGATATCGCTTTGCCGAAACTGGTGGACGAGCTCTCTATAACACCCCGCCAGATTATCGCCGTGGCCAAGCTTTTCGCAGAAGGAAATACGATTCCCTTTATTGCGCGGTACCGCAAAGAGGCCCATGGCAATCTGGATGAAGTCCAAATTTCAAAGATCCAGGAACGTCTTGCCTATTATCGCGAACTCGAAGAACGCCGCTCCACCATTCTGAAATCCATCGAGGAACAGGGCAAATTAACAGAGGAGCTGAAGGCCAAGATCGTCGCCTGCGTTTCCAAGACCCTGCTCGAAGATCTGTATCTGCCCTATAAACCCAAACGCCGTACCCGCGCCATGATTGCCAGGGAGAAGGGGCTTGAACCTTTGGCTGAGAAGATTCTCCAGCAAGGCACAGAGACTCCGGAAACCGAAGCTGCTGCCTTCATTAACGAGGAGAAGGGGGTTGCTGACGCGGGCGCCGCCTTAGCCGGAGCGCGGGATATTGTCGCGGAAATGATTTCGGAAAACGCGGATATTCGTGGACTAGTCCGCCAAGCGTTCTTTGCCGAGGGTTGGGTTGTTTCTGAGGTGGTGGATCCCAAACCGACCGAGCCGACCAAGTTTGAGCAGTACTATGATTTTAAAGAGAAGGTCGGTGAGATTCCCTCCCATCGCTTCTTGGCGATCCGACGCGGTCAGGACGAAAAGATCTTGCGCGTCAAAATCGTTTGCGACTCGCAGCCCATGCTCCGCCGCATCCTCGAACTCTATCATGTCAACGAACGCTCGGCCTTTGCGGAGCATCTGAAGCTTGCTTCGGAAGACAGCTATAAGCGATTGATCGAACCCAGCGTTGAAATCGATGTCAGTGTCGAGATCAAGATGAAGTCCGACCGTGCCGCCGTGGAAATCTTTGCGCAAAATCTGCGAAACTTATTGTTGCAGGCGCCCATGGGCGAAAAAAAGATTGTCGCCATTGATCCAGGCTTGCGCACGGGATGTAAATGTGTCGCGCTGGACAGCACCGGGAAGTTCATGGAGACCTGCACCATCTATCCAAGCCAAGGCGATCGGAAAGAGGTGGAGGCCCAGGTGGATCTCTGTAAGATTGTCTCTAAGTATCGTCCCACTGCCATCGCGATCGGTAATGGAACTGCAGGACGTGAAACAGAGACATTTGTGCGCAAGACGTTTAAAGAGGCCAATGTCAAAGATGTGATGGTGGTCTCGGTCAATGAGTCCGGCGCCTCAGTCTATAGCGCCTCAGAGGTGGCCCGCGAGGAGTTTCCGGATTTGGATCTGACGATTCGCGGGGCGATCTCGATCGGACGTCGCCTCCAGGATCCTCTGGCAGAATTGGTGAAGATTGATCCGAAGGCGATCGGTGTCGGACAATATCAGCACGATGTTCATCAGCCGCTGTTGGCCTCGAAACTCGATGAGGTGGTCGTCAGTTGCGTGAATCATGTCGGCGTCGAACTGAATACTGCCAGCGCTCCATTGCTGACGCGTGTCTCGGGGATTGGTTCGACCATGGCCAAGAAGTTGGTCGCCTATCGTAACGAGAACGGCGCCTTCAAGAGCCGCAAGCAATTGAGCAAGGTTCCCGGCATGGGCCCAAAAACCTTTGAGCAGGCAGCTGGCTTCTTACGCATCCGTGATGGGGCGCATCTCTTGGATGCCTCAGCTGTCCATCCGGAACGCTATGCCCTTGTGGAACAGATGGCCAAGGATTTGGGTGTGGGACTTGAGGAGCTGATCGGACATCCAGAAGCCGTGGATAAAATTAAGATTTCGAATTATGTTTCGGAAACCGTCGGCGAGCCGACGCTGCGCGATATTATTAATGAGTTGAAGAAGCCTGGACGTGATCCACGCGCGACCTTTGAGAAGCCAGCGTTTAGAGACGATGTGACGGAGATTGAACACGTCAAGGAGGGCATGGTGCTCGAGGGCGTCGTGACGAATGTGACGGCGTTTGGCGCCTTTGTGGATATTGGTGTTCACCAGGACGGCCTCGTCCATGTCTCCGAACTCTCCACGCGATTTATTAAAGAGCCGTCAGAGGTGGTCAAGGCAGGCGACCGTCTGAAAGTACGCGTTATTTCCGTGGATAAAGTCCGGCGTCGAATTGCCTTGAGCGCCAAGATGGTCGCTCCGGGAGGCAGCACCCCCGGAGGCGCTCCGCAACGGCCTCAGGAGCGTCCTGCAGCATCTCGCCCAGGCGGAGGGCCTCCTAACAACAGCCGTCCGCGCGAAGAACGCCGCCCCTTCTCAGGTGGCTTCACGGCCAATCCTTTTGGAAACCTCTAGGTCAGCCTCTTAGCTATGTACATAAACGACACGATTGCGGCCATTGCGACTGCACCGGGTCCGGCAGGTGTTTGCGTTCTGCGCATCTCCGGAAACGAGGCTTTTCAAGTTGCTGACCGTCTCGTTCCTTTGACATCGCATAAACCCAGCAGACACGCGAGTGGAACCTTCTTCTATGCTGACATTGTCCATCCGCGGACAGGCGAAAAGGTGGATGATGTCCTGATCCTGGTCTTTCGCGGCCCCAGAAGCTTCACAGGCGAAGATGTCGTCGAGATACAAGGGCACGGTGGCACCCTGCCCTCACGGCTCCTCCTGGAGGCTATACTGGCTGCTGGAGCCCGTCTTGCGGAGCCTGGAGAATTTTCTAAGCGTGCCTTTTTAAATGGACGGCTGGATCTGACACAAGCTGAGGCGATCTGCGACTTTATCCAGGCTAAGTCTGAACGGATGGCGCATGTAGCGCGTGCGCAACTGGATGGCCGGTTGGGGACCCACATGATTGCCCTGTATGAGGCGGTGCTCGCGCAGGGTGCGGATGTGGAACATCAGCTTGACTTTGATGAGGGTGAACTCTCGGAGCGTTTTTTAGAGCAGACTGCTCAGGCTGTGCAAAAGATCCTTGTGGAACTCTCACGCGTGCTCCAGTCGTGGAACACCGAGGGCCATCTGCTTCGCGAGGGCGCCCTGGTTGTTTTAAGCGGGAAACCGAACGCCGGCAAATCCTCCCTGCTGAATGCTATGCTGGGCCGTAACCGGGCCATTGTTCATCATATCCCAGGGACAACCCGTGATGTCATTGAAGAGAATGCGCTTATTGAGGGCATGCCCATTCGCCTCGTGGATACTGCCGGACTGCGCACCACTGCGGATGATGTGGAACAGGAGGGAATCCTGCGGACGCATGCGTTGATGAAACAGGCGGATGTGAATCTCCATGTTCTGGATGCTACCACGGCCACGCCTGAAGAGGTCGCAGCCACGCCCAAGGATCAGCAAGCGCTTTGCCTCTTGACGAAGTCAGACCTGTTGACCGCCCCGCTCACGCTTGGGGACGGCGTGCTACTCGTCTCCGCAAAAACAGGAGAGGGGCTTGCTGAACTTGGCAAAGCGATTCTCTCCAAACTCGGTGTCTCTCACGACGCAGCAGGAATCGAGATCGTGAATCAGCGACATGCGCAGGAAATTAATACAGCCCATGGTTGCGTGGAACGTGCGCTCAGCCTGTTACACACGCGCGACCTTGTGCTCGCCGCCAATGAACTTCGCGTGGCAGCTGAAGCTTTGGGCCGCATCACCGGACGGTGTTATTCCGAGGATCTCTTGGACACCATCTTCTCCCGTTTTTGTGTTGGTAAATAACCCGCAAAAAATTTCTTTTTTCGCCTTGACACGAATAAAACCCTAATAAAATAAGGGTTTTATTCACTTCCCCCCCCCTGTTCATAACTAGTTCATAACTGTTCATTCTATTTTTTTGACAGGTTTAATCAATAAACCTTTATCGAATCATAACCTGTTACAAATAAACATGTTCTGCCTAAAAATTGATTTTTTTTGAGCTGATTTAAAGAGATAAAAGTCTATAAAAGAGGGTGTCAATAAAAGTTGAATGTTTACAGGTTTTAGACAAAGGTAATGTGATGCCGGGAGAGCAGGAAAGGTTTGCGGATCACTTCGAGTTTCTGATCGCGAAAAAAGTAGAACCGGTTTTTTCTCACAGAGTCATCCGCCTACGCTATAAGCTACGGCGTGACAGGCAGAGAGCACAGAGAACTAAAAAACCAGTAAATCCTGTTCATCCTGTCAAAATTTTTTGTATCAATCTGTGTTCATCTGTGGCTCTGTGAGAAATAACGCCTTCGTATATTCCAGTTCGGCTTGCGGCGCACTTGTCAATAACTTCACTGGAATATTGGAATGATGGGGAATATCGGCTCTGGAGGGCCACGCTCCGTCGTGGCCGGACGCGACAAAGCGCGTCCCTCCAAAAACGAATTGAAACACCTCATTATTCCAATATTTCCATATTCCAATATTCTTCTCCAAAGTTACTCCCTTGTTTGTTCCCGAAACACCAGGGCTGGGGCTTGTCTATAACTTGGCCAATTTCTCACGCATCCGGCGGCTGCTGGACCACGAAGCCACAAAGGAATTCATGAAACTAAGAATACTTCTCTTCTTTGTGGCCTAGTGTCTTTGTGCGATACAGGTATTATTTGACTCAAGGACCCGCCTTCGCGATGCCTACGGCTGGCAGGCAGCAGGACCTAAGGACGCAAGAACTGCCGACTGCCACCTTCCTGCGGGCTTGCCATTCGACAAAAAAAACCGTAAGATACCCACCTCTTTAATGGAGTGATCGCGAGAGAATACGAATGGATGGTAACAGAGAAAATACTGCTTTTGATGTCATCGTTGTCGGCGGTGGCCATGCCGGGTGTGAAGCTGCCTTGGTGAGCGCCCGTATGGGGTGCAAAACCCTCCTAGTCACCAGCTCGAAGAAAGCCATCGCCAAGATGCCTTGTAACCCCTCGATCGGCGGGCTGGCCAAGTCGCACCTGGTCTATGAGCTGGACGCCTTAGGTGGCGAGATGGGCGTCAATGCCGATCTCTGCGGGATCCAAGCGAAGATGCTGAATGTCAGCCGCGGACCTGCGGTGCAGGCCACACGGACCCAGTGCGACAAGGAAGTCTACGCGACCCGAATGCAAGAGGTTGTCCAGACGACTCTGAATTGCCTCATTCTGGAGGATGAGGTCATTGACCTGGTGATAGAGAATGATCGTGTGTCGGGCGTGATAACCGCTCAAAGCGGTGTGATTTCAGGCGCGAGCATTGTATTGACCACTGGAACTGCGTTGGCGGGTAAGATCTTTATTGGTCAGGAGGTGGAGGCAGGAGGAGGAGATGGTCGTTCAGCAGCCACAAAGCTCGCGGAGTCGCTCCACAAGCGCGGATTTCCCCTGTTTCGCCTGAAGACCGGCACGCCCCCTCGACTGATTGCCAAGAGTATTGATTGGTCGAAGACAACACCTCAGCCAGGGGATGAACCGCCGCCCTTTTTCTCGATCCAGACTCAGTTGTTCCACGTGGAACAATCGGGTTGTTCCTCAAGCGCAGAACGCCCTCATCAGGGGAGAGACATTCGGGATGCGAATACCTTTTTTAGCCTTGGGGATAGGAAATGTTCCACGTGGAACATTTTGAGACCCTGGATTCCCGGATCAGACCCGATTCCTTGTTGGTTGACCCATACCACGGAGCAGACACATGAGATTATCCGCTCAAACTTGAGCACCAGTGCGATGTATGGCGGGCTCATTGAGGGAACAGGGGTCCGTTATTGCCCCTCGATCGAGGACAAGGTCGTTAAATTTGCAGATGCTACGCAACATCACGTTTTTCTGGAGCCAGAGGGACGGTCCACAGACTGGATCTATCCAAATGGGCTCTCAAATAGTTTGCCCCGTGCGATACAAGAGGCTTTGGTTCGCAGCATTCCAGGTCTCGAGCAGGCCGAGTTTGCTCAATATGCCTATGCCATCGAATATGATGCCATTGATGCCAGGGATTTGCTTCACACCTTGGAAAGCAAGCGTGTTGCTGGACTCTACTTTGCTGGACAGGTTAATGGGACAACCGGTTATGAAGAGGCTGCGGCCCAGGGGTTCATGGCAGGAGCCAATGCCGCGCTCCGTGTTCAGGGCCGCGAACCCTTTGTGTTGAGTCGTCAAGATGCCTACATTGGCGTGATGATTGATGACTTGGTCACCAAAGGAACGAACGAACCCTATCGTATGTTTACCTCCCGCGCGGAACGACGCTTAATTCTTCGACAGGACAATGCGCGTTACCGTTTACTTTCAGCGGCAGATATGTTGGGAGTTGCTCCAATAGCCTGTCGTCAACAGACCAGGGCCTTTGAAATAGAGATTTCTGCTGAACTGGAACGCTTGGCTTCTCAGAGGGTCGCAGGCCAGACACTCTTCTCCCTTCTTTCGCGTCCAGGCATGCGTTACGCAGATATACCTAAACGGAATAATGGAATAATGGAATCATGGAATACTGGGGAAGGAGGAGTGGTGACAACCGAGTCCGCCCAATCCCATCATTCCATTGATGTCATTGATCAGATAGAGCTCCGTGTTAAATATGCCGGATACATTGCCCAAGAGGAACGGGTCGCATTAAAGGCCAAAGGCCAGGATTCAATTAAGATACCAGGGTGGCTTGACTACTGGAAGATTCCATCCTTGCGTTACGAGTGCCGTGAGAAGCTTTCCAAGATCAAGCCGGAGAACCTTGGGCAGGCGGCTCGTATCCCGGGGGTGAATCCTCCTGACATCGCCGTCCTCGCTCTCACCATTAAGCGCGGGCACCATGTATAAAGAGTTTGCGAAGATGCGGGCTACAGCTTACCTATAACTTCAAGTTTTAGCATCCGAAATATGCGAAAATAACGAAAAAAATTCTTTGTCGCGAGCTTTGTCGCGAGCTTTGTCGATTCAAAAAACTCTCTGCGCCTCTTTGAGAAAAAGTTACTCATCAGTTTGTTCCCGGGGCAAGGATTGTCGGA
>CAIZQW010000149.1 GCA_903935195.1 uncultured bacterium | reverse complement strand
CGCCCGTGCAGATTGGAAAGAGGAAAGAAGAAAGCGAAAAGGAGAGAAAGATGAGTAATTATTCGAGGCGTGATTTTTTGGCATTGAGCACGACGGGTGCGGCTTGTGCCTCGCTGGGCATGTTGCAAGGATGTAAGACGTTATTCGCGTCCAAGGCAAAACCCAAAATCGGTGTGCAGCTCTATTCCATTCGCGAGCTTTGCAAGAGTGACCTTGTTGGTACGCTGAAGGCGCTCAAGGAGATTGGCTATGCAGGCATTGAGTTTGCGGGGACGTATGGCAAGAGCGCTAAGGAGTTGAAGCAGCTCTTGGATGACACGGGGTTGCTTGCCTGCGGTACGCACGCTGGACTTGATACGCTCAAGCCTGACAAGCTCTCTGCAACGCTCGACTTTTATTCTCAGCTCGGGTGTCCTTACATCACGGTTCCTTATCTGAGGGCTAAGGATGCTGCAGGTTGGATTGATTTTGCGAAACAATGTACGGTGGCCCAAGAGGTGTCCCGAAAATCAGGCATCCGCATTGGCTATCATAATCATCAGCACGAGTTCAGGGAGAAGATTGATGGGGTGTCGCAATTTCAGATCTTCTTTGACAACGCTTCGCCCGAGGTGAATATGCAACTCGACGTCGGCCATGTGGTCGCGGCGGGTGAAGATCCGCTGGTCTGGATGAAGAAATATCCGGGACGCTCCTACACACCGCATGCCAAGGAGGTCTACCCAGGGCCTGGCATCTTGGGACAGCCCGGCGAGGGCAAGAAGGGCGTTGACTGGGATGCCTTCTTTGTTGCCTGCGAGGCGGATGTCACAGAGTGGTATGTGGTTGAGACGGAAGCCGACCCAAAATCAATTGAAAATGTACGCCAGTGCTTTGAATTCCTAAAGGCCAAAGGACGGGCGTAGTTTGTGAATAGCAGGTATGGCGGAGTAGCAGGTATGGCATGTATGGGGAGAGATCCCTCGCCAGGGCGAGGCAGTCCCTAGGCGGCCATAAAAATGCGGGAATGCGGGAATTCGGAAATGCGCGAATGCTGGAATAGGTTACTCATTTGTTTACTCCGGGGCATTCACTGCCTACTGCTACTGCCGACTGCCACTGCATTTCTCCTCACTGGCTGTCAGCGGGATGAGCGTGCGGATGACTATGCGGGTTCCTCGTCGTGCCGGGAGTGTCATGCGGAGTTTTACCGTAAGTGGGAGACCTCGCATCATGGACGGGCGTTGCAACCCGTCACACCTGAATTGGTAGCGCGTGACTTGACAGAGATGGCGCAGCCGATCACGGTCGGAGAGGCAACTTACCAAGTGAATCTGAAGAAGCGAGAGGTTGTCGAGACCTTCAAGGATGGCAAGAAGACCTCGTATCCGCTCTTGCACACCTTGGGTGGAAAGAATGTCTACTATTTTCTGACTCCCTTGGAGAAGGGGAAGTTGCAGGTCCTGCCTGTCGCCTTTCGCTTGGCTGACAAAACGTGGTTCAATACGACCGCCAGCATGTTGCGCCACTTCCATGCCGATGGCGATACGCCTCTGGAATGGCGTGATTCCATGCTGACCTTCAACACCGCCTGTTTCAGTTGCCATGTCAGTCAGCTTGAAAAGAATTATGATTTGAAGCATGAGAGTTACAAAACGGTCTGGCGCGAACCGGGTATCAGTTGCGAGACGTGCCACGGACCCGCAGAAAAACATAACACGGTCTGTCGTGCCTTGCCTAAAGGCCAGTCGCCCACCAACCTCTTTCTAAAGAGCTGGCGCACGTTTACATCTGACCAGATTGATAGTTCGTGTGCGACCTGCCATGCAAAGATGATTCCGCTGACTCCTAGCTTTATTCCTGGCGAAACCTATTTTGACCACTATGACCTTGTCACATTGGAGGATCGCGATTTCAGCGCAGATGGACGTGACTTAGGCGAGAACTACACCTATACGCTCTGGCTGATGAATCCCTGTGCGAAGAAGAGTAACTTGAACTGTGTCAGTTGTCATACCTCCAGCGGACGCTACCGTTTTGCCGCAGGCGTGACCAATGATGTGAATGCGGCCTGCTCTTCCTGTCATTCCGATCGAGTAAAGAACATCAAGGCGCACTCACGCCATGCACCTGAGGGTAAGGCAGGGGCATGCATTGCCTGCCACATGCCCATGACCTCCTTTGCTGCGATGCGCCGCAGTGATCATTCGCAGCGTCCACCCTGTCCAGAGGCCGCCAAGCGCTATGGCGCCAAATCAGCCTGTATTCTGTGCCATGACAAGAAGGATGAAACATGGGCCGCGGAAAAAGTACGTGAATGGTTCCCGGATGATCAGCGGCGGAAGAAGATGCTGCGTATTGGTGAGTTGATTGATCCTGCCCGTAAACGGGACTGGAAGACCTTGCCAGAGATGCTGGCGTATCTGCAGGAGCCCGCCTCGCAAACCGAGGAGGTGGTCTGCGCCTCGCTGGTGCGTCTCTTCCGTGATTGCCCCGACGCGCGCATCTGGCCAGTTGTCCGTCAGGCCCTCTCCCATCCCTCTGCTTTGGTTCGAGGCGCAGCAGCCGGAACCTTGGCAGGCAATCTAAGGGACTCCGAGACAGTAGCCGTGCTCTGCCGTGCGTTGAATGATCCGATTCGCGTGGTCCGCATTCAAGCGGCGCAGTCCCTGGCGGCCTTTCCGAGGACAACTCTTGATAAGGCGGCCCTCGTTGCACTGGCAAAGGCGGAAGAGGAGTTGTTGGGCATGTTGACGGCACGGCCGGACGACTGGGCCAGCCACTATAATCTTGGTAATTACCGCATGGCACGAGGGGATTTTTCAAGTGCAATGGATTCGTATAAGATCTCGATGAAGTTGAGGGGTGACACGGTGATGCCCTTTGTGAACGCTGCGGTGCTGGCCTCCCAGCAGGGCAATTTACAAGAGGCGATCAGCTATCTGCGTCAAGCTTCCAAAAATCATCCTGAACATGGTCCTGTGCACTTGAATCTGGGGCTGGCTTTGGCGGAGACGGGCGATCTTGTGGGTGCGGAAAAGGCCCTTCGGATCGCCATGAAAGACCCCAGTTGCGCTGCCCAGGCAGCCTATAACTGCGCTGTGCTGGTCGGACAGCGCAATCCGGGCGGTGCAGTGGAGATCCTTCGCTTTGCGCTTAAGTACGAGCCCCAAAATGCTCGTTTCCATGAGGCCTTGAGGTATTACGAATCCGCTGGTCGGAGACCGTAGCGGTTTTCGTATTTTTCGCCTTACAACAGGGGGGTAATTGTTGTATGATATTGCCCTTCATGAAACCACTTGTTATTGCAGGTCGCGAATTCCGGTCGCGGCTCTTTATTGGAACCGGAAAATTTGGTTCGCACGAGCTGATGCGCCAGGCCATTGAAGTCTCTGGCTGTGAATTAGTGACCGTGGCGCTTCGTCGTGTTGATTTAGATAAAAATCCCGAAGGCGATCCGCTCATTTCCAAGCTGGATCCCAACAAGGTCGTGATCGTGCCCAATACGAGTGGCGCGCGTACGGCTGAAGAGGCGATTCGTATTGCGCGTCTGGCGCGTGCTGCGGGTGGCTTTGACTGGATCAAGCTTGAGCTGACCCCTAATCTGCACCATTTACTCCCTGATCCGATTGAGACGCTCAAGGCTGCTGAGGTGTTGGCGAAAGAGGGATTCAAGGTGCTTCCCTATATGAATGCCGATCCTGTCTTGGCCAAGCGACTGGAGGAGGTCGGTGTTGTTGCGGTGATGCCCTTGGGTGCTCCGATTGGGACGAACCGGGGACTCCGTACACGGGATATGATTGAGATCATCATCGCAAATGCGAATGTGCCGGTGGTGGTGGATGCAGGACTCGGACTTCCCTCTCATGTGGCTGAGGCCATTGAGATGGGGGCTGATTGTGTTTTGGTGAACACCGCGATCGCTGCGGCGGCTGATCCGGTGAAGATGGCCCTCGCCTTTTCAAAAGCTGTTGAGGCTGCTGAATTGGCGCGCCAAGCAGGTCCACGTGCACCTCGCATGATGGCGGATGCTTCATCCCCGTTAACCGGTTTTTTGTGGAAGGAATAAAATGACCATTCATACATTGAGTCTGACAATTACAGACAAGGAAGTCGTGGCGGCTGTCCAGCGGACGTGGGAGATGCAGAAGGCGAATATGCCGGCTGAGGCGCAGAGCCAGATCAAGAATGTCAAGGATGTGAACCTCAGCTTTGGCGAGGGAGAGATCACGGTTTCTGGCAAGTTCGTGATGGGCTTTCTGCCCGTTCCCTTTGAGGGGCGTTGCGAGTTGACGCCTGCTGACGGGGGGGAGACCCTGGTGGTGCGCTTGACCAAGGTCAAAGCGTCCTTCTTTAGCGGTGGAGGCGAGGCGATTATCTCGGCGCTTGCCAATCAGATCCCGCAGATTCCTGGGTTGACGGTTTCCGGGGACTCCTTTCTGCTCCATTTTCCGACGCTGTTGGAAAACAAGGCGTTCACGTTGGGCGGGAAGATCCGTTCGATTGATCTGCGTCCAGGTAAGCTGACTTTTGCGATTGCATAAGTAGAGAGAGAACATCCGCCCGGGGGCGGATGTAGTGGCAGTTGGCAGCCGGCTTCGCTTGAGTGCTACGCCGAGCCAGGGTAGCAGTTGGCAGCCGGCTTCGCTAAGGCTTCGCCGCGCCAGGGTTAACACCTCGGGGGTAAACGAAGGAGTAACTTTTCCCGCAGAGGCGCAGAGGCGCAGAGAAATTCATTTTTCGTGTTTTTTGTGTGTTTCGTGGGAAAAACTGTTGAATGTATAGGCAGGTGGTTATGATGGTTGAAGATGATTATGCATTGCTGGATAGCGGGGATGGGAAGAAACTTGAGCGTTTTGGCCCATATGTCCTCGCCCGTCCTTGTTCGCAAGCGGCGTGGAAGCCGTGCCTTTCAGAGACTGTTTGGCAGAAGGCGCATGCGACCTTTGACCGCGCAGAGGGTAATCAGTGGCATAACCGTAGCGCGTTACCGGCAGAGTGGGCCGTGCAAGTCTCCAATATTGTTTTCAAACTCTCGGGCACTGATTTTGGGCATTTAGGAATTTTTCCGGAGCAACGCGCTCAGTGGCTCTGGATACAGGACGTCGTGCGAAAGGCAATCGCTGCACGTCAGCGTCCCTTGCAGGTGCTTAATCTTTTTGCCTACTCCGGGGGTGCGACATTGGCCGCGGCCCTTGGCGGCGCGGAGGTCTGCCATCTGGATGCGTCAAAGGGGATGGTTCAGTGGGCGCGTGAGAATGCCGTGCTGAACAAGCTACAGGATCATCCGATCCGCTGGATTGTGGATGACGCACACAAGTTTCTCTGTCGCGAGATCAAGCGGGAGCGTCGGTATGATGCGGTTATTCTGGATCCTCCGACCTTTGGTCGCGGACAGAACAACGAGATGTATAAGATTGAGAAGGATCTGCCCGAGACGTTGAGCCTCTGCCGCCAGTTACTCTCTCCGGATCCGCTCTTCATCCTGTTGAGCGCCCATACGCCTGGCTATACGCCCGTGGTTCTTGAGCATGTGTTGGGACAGGCTGTTGCAGGGCTCGGCGGAAACTTTGCTTCAGGCGAGATGTTGTTGACTGGAGCTCCTGAGGCCCTTTCAACGCCCTGCGGCGCGTATGTGCGCTGGACAGATGCTCGGTCGTAGGTGGTAGGCTGTAGGTAAAGCCTGAGTATTCCTGTTGTCTGGAAGTGATCGCTTTTCACTTTTAATTTTACACTTTTCAGTTTAGAAAATATGGGAGTTATTCTTTCAGTTGAGCGGAAAACATGGAAAGCACGGCTCTTCCTTGGGCTGATCTATCTCCTGTTGTCCGTCGGCGGAGTGACCATGCTCTTCCCCTTCTTGGTCATGGTTGCCTCCTCCTTGACTGGGCCTTACGATTACTATCGTTTCTCGCCGCTGGTGCGTGCTCTTTGGAATCGCGAGGATCGCTTTGTCCGCTACGTAGCAACCTGCTATCCGCGTTTCCCCTCCACCGTCTATCCTGATGCACCAGAGCATTGGGGGAGCTGGGTCGCAGTCTCCAGGGATGTCGAGGGCTCTCGCCTCTTTGCAGAGGGGGAACTCAAAAACCTGAAGCATCCTGTGACGGCACTCCAGTGGCGGCAGATGGCGACAGACTACGCTGAGTTCAACATGGAGTACGATGTTCGTAATAGCGTCTGTACCTTTGATGCGCGTGATGTAGCTCCCTTCGTTCGGCAACATTTTGAAGAGCAGCTCCTGCGGAAGGATCCTGCGGGTTATTCCAAAATGACACCCTTACAGCGGCAAGAGGCTGCACTCGCTTTGCTGAACGATGAGTGGGCGATCCGCTATGTCTCCTTCTTCGGCATTCGGATGATCGCCCAGCAACGTGCTCCGCTCCACCATCCCGAGTGGGATTATCCGATGGATGATCCCAAGAGTGACCTGTATCAGGCGTTCAAACGGGCCTATCGCGAACTCTCTTTTACACCGGGCTGTGAAAAAGCACGAAAACGTCTGGTAACCTGGGATGCGTATAAAGCCTATGTTGCGACAGAGTCGCCGATGACACGGACAGTGCCCTTTGAGTCGCGCACTCAATGGGTCAACTATCTTAAACGACCTACAGTATTGCTAAGATTGGGACTCTCGCCGGATCATATCCTCTCGCCGGAAGATTATGCGAAATGGACAGGGACAGCGTGTGAAGGGTTCGAGACGATCCCTTTTCCCTTGCCTTCGGATGCGCCCGTCCTCTTGCGAAAGGAGTGGACCCGCTTTATTCATGAGGTGTATCCGAGGCGTCTGCTGCGAATCGCTGTTTCGCCTGCGCTGGAGAAACAGTTCCAGTCGCATGTCCGCCATATTTGCCGTTCGGTGGCCTCCTACAAGCAATTGACAGGGAGGACTATCGACTCCTTTGAGGATATTAAGCTACGACCGTATGAGAACAGTGCGCTCTGGCGTAATTTCATACCTGCTGTTCCACTAGACTCGCTGGAGGTTCTGAGCGCAGAACAGGCTTGGCAGGCTTATCTGCTGGCGAAGTACGGGTCGCTCGAAAAATTGAATCGCGCATATGGTTGGTCCCTGGCACGCATCGAGGAGGCTCGTTTCCCATTTCGCGAAGCGCTTGCTGTCACCTTTCTCCAGCGTGGATGGCGCGATTTTCTGGACAACATGACGTCCAACTATCGCATGGTTGCTGAATTTCTTTTTGTGCGCGGACAAGCCTTCGGAAATACGATCTGGTTAGTCCTGCTCTCCATCCTGGCCACCTTGACGGTGAATCCGTTGGCGGCGTACGCCTTGTCGCGTATGAAGGCTAATTTTGCTGAAAAGATTTTGCTCTTTCTTCTGGCGACGATGGCCTTTCCCGCCGCAGTCACTGCGATTCCTGGTTTTCTGCTGATTCGCGACCTCGGGTTGCTCAATACGTTTGCGGCGCTCGTATTGCCGACGCTCGCCAGTGGCATGTCGATCTTCATCTTGAAGGGCTTCTTCGATGGGTTGCCGCGCGAACTGTATGAGGCGGCCATGATTGACGGTGCCAAGGAGTGGCAAGTTTTTCTAAAGATCACCCTGCCGATGACCACGCCCATCCTCGCGATAAATGCACTTCATGCGTTTATTGCTGCGTATAACAGTTGGGAGTGGGCGCTGTTGGTCTGCCAGAAACAGAGCAACTGGACCTTGGCGGTCTGGATGTACCAGATGAGCCAGCAGATGAGCGACCAGCCATGGGCTGTGATGGCTGGCTTTGTGCTGGTCTCTATTCCGACAGCCATTGTCTTCATCGCCTGCCAGAAGATTATCCTGCGCGGGATCGTACTGCCGAGTATGAAGTAAGAGGGAAAAGTGTCAGTAAGTTGTAGAGTGTCAGCAAGTGTCAATAAGTCTGAGAAAAATGCGGGAACAAACACGCGCCGAGGACGAGTGTATGCACGATGTCCGAACGCTCGTTTGAGGCCAGCGGAGCTGGAGCGAGGAGCGATATTCCGCGATGGAGCGGCAATGCTGGAATGCGGGAATTGAGATAGCAGGTATGGTATGTATGGGAAGAAGGCAGGCGAAACCCCTCGCCAGGGCGAGGCAGTCCCTAGGCGGTAATGATGGGGCGGAGAGATAAATCAATCTGCTTGATTTAGGTCGGGAGAGAGGGTATCTTTATGAACATGAAAATTTTAGTTGTCGGAGGTGGCGGACGTGAGCATGCCATCGCATGGAGATTGTCGCAGGATTCGTGTAAGCCAACCCTCTTTTGCGCCCCTGGAAATGCGGGGACTGTGGGCGTTGCGCAGACCGTGCCGATTTCGGCTGAGGATGTGCCTGCCTTGGTTGCCTGGGCAAAGGTTAATCGGCCGGACCTGACGGTAATCGGACCTGAGGTGCCGCTATGCCTTGGAATCACCGACGCTTTTAACGCCGAGGGGCTCCGCGTTTTTGGTCCGTGCCAAGCAGGCGCGCGCATGGAGGGGAGCAAGCTCTTTTCGAAAGACGTGATGACCGCCGCAGGCGTGCCGACCGCGCGTTCATTCGGGTTCACAAATGAAACTGAAGCCATTGACGCATTGGATCAATTCGATTTGCCAGTAGTCATCAAGGCCGATGGCTTAGCCGCTGGAAAAGGCGTCGTGATTGCTCAGACGCGCACCGAGGCCGTTGAAGCGATCAACTCCATGCTTGTGGAGGCCATTTTCGGCAAAGCCGGAGCTGAAGTCCTGATCGAGGATTTTCTGGAGGGCGAAGAGGCCTCCATTCTCGCACTGGTCGATGGCGAGCACACCGTAATCCTACCCTCGTCCCAAGATCACAAGCGAATCTTTGATAATGACCAGGGACCCAACACCGGCGGCATGGGAGCTTATTCGCCTGCGCCTGTCGTCACGGAAGATCTTATACCCTATATCAAGGAGCAGATCATCCTTCCTGTCGTTCGTGAACTCAAGAAGCGGGGTATTGTCTACAAGGGCGTGCTTTATGCGGGTCTTATGATTGGTAAGAAGGGCATCAATGTGCTGGAGTTCAATGCGCGTTTTGGTGATCCCGAGACCGAAGCTGTATTGCCCCGTATTGCAGGCGACTTGATCCCTGCGCTTCAGGCGTGCATTGATGGCAACCTCCATGACGGACTCATCCAGGTGCGTCCTGAAGCAGCCGCGACCATTGTCATGGCTGCAGGCGGATATCCCGGCACGTATAAAAAGGGTGACGAGATTAAGGGACTTGAAGCAGCCGCGAAGGTCAAGGGTGCTACCGTCTTCCATGCGGGGACATCGCTCAAAGATGGCAAAGTTGTTACGGCTGGCGGACGCGTACTGGCGGTCACCGCGTTAGGTACTGATCTTAAGAGCGCCGTCGCATGCGCCTATGATGCGGCCAAGCTCATCACCTTTACAGGCGCTCAATATCGCAACGATATTGCGCAACGCGCGTTTAATCGGTGAGAATTGGAATAATGGAATAGTGGAACTTTGGAATAATGAATTCAGATGCTGGGCAATTCTTCTCCCAACATTCCACCATTCCCATGTTCCATCATTCCAGTGAGGCCTGTGGCCTCACTACAACTTCTTCACGAACGTCTGCATCCGAGCCATGGCCTCTTTGAGTTGCTCCATGCCTGTGGCATAGGCGCAACGAAGATAGCCAGCACCGCAGGCGCCGAAGGCTGAGCCAGGGACGCAGGCGACACTGTATTCCTGAAGGAAACGCATCGCAAATTCATGGGCTGTCAGGCCTGTGGTTTGGATTGACGGAAAGACGTAGAAGGCGCCCCGTGGCATGAAGCAATCTAATCCCATTTCATTCAGGGACGAGACCAGGAAATTCCGGCGCTGATGATAGGAGTCGCGCATTTCGACGATATCTTCGTTCCCGGCTGCCAGCGCTTCGATGCCCGCGTACTGGCTG
>CAIZQW010000148.1 GCA_903935195.1 uncultured bacterium | reverse complement strand
TTGAAGAGGCCTTCGGGATTGTTCTTGAAGATGAGGCCTTTGACCTTCGTCACTTTTCTTCCGTTGCTGCATTGCGTGACTTTGTAAAGGCTCGACTCTAATGGCTGAAGAAATCTCGTTATCACTCTCCCCTGAAAAGGCCGTCCAACAGGACCAGATTCTCGCTGCTGCGGCTCAGTACCTCCAAAAACCTGTAACGCAGCTTTTAGATGTGCGCATGCTCAGACGCTCCATTGATGCGCGTCGCAAACCCATCGTTGTCAACTTAACGCTTGCGGTGAGTATGGACCCTTCGGACAAGGTGCAACAGACTTCTTTTAACTATCCGGATGTTTCCGCAAAGCCCGTCGTATATATTGTCGGTGCCGGACCGGCAGGTCTCTTTGCCGCGCTCCGTTTGATTGAGTTGGGGTTGCGGCCTGTTGTGTTGGAGAGGGGACAGGATGTCTCCACGCGAAAGCGCGACATTGCCTTGCTCCACCAGACCCAAGAGGTGAAGCCAGACTCCAACTACTGTTTTGGCGAAGGCGGCGCTGGTACCTTTTCAGACGGCAAGCTCTACACACGGTCCAAGAAGCGTGGCGACAACGCACGTGCCTTGGCCCGTCTTCATTTTCATGGTGCTCCGGAGGAGATCACCTACGAGGCTCATCCGCATATTGGGTCTGACAAGCTTCCCGCCATCATTGCGAATCTCCGTAAGGCGATACAGGCCGCTGGAGGCGAGGTCCGTTTTGGGGTGCGCGTGGAGGAACTTATTCTTCGCGACGGAGCGATTGCCGGGCTTAAGTTAGCAGATGGTGCAACGATTGAGACAGCTGACGTCATCCTGGCTGTTGGCCACTCGGCGCATGATCTTTATGTCGCGTTACATCGACAAGGTGTGCGGCTTGAGGCTAAACCCTTTGCGATGGGGGTGCGCGTCGAACATCCACAGACCCTTATCAATGCGATTCAGTATCATCGGGAGCCCGCACAGATACCCTTTCTGCCACCCGCGACCTATTCCCTTGTGCACCAGGCGGACGACCGGGGCGTCTACTCCTTCTGCATGTGCCCTGGAGGGTTCATTGTGCCAGCGGCCACGACGCCAGAGACCATTGTCGTCAACGGTATGTCGCCAGCCAGCCGCAACACCCCCTTTGCCAATGCGGGAATCGTGGTTGAGCTACGGCTGGAAGATATGGGCGGTAACGCCCTGCGAGACCCCTTGGTTGGTTTACGCTTTCAGCAAAGATTGGAACGTCTTGCATTTCAGCACGGCGGAGGGGGACAGGTTGCGCCTGCCCAGCGCTTGGCTGACTTTGTTGCCGGGAGAAGACCCCAGGATCTACCAGAGGCCTCCTATTTGCCAGGGCTGGCCGTCTCCCCACTCCACGAATGGCTGCCGACTGCAATTCGGACGCGACTCCAAGAGGGTTTTAGGGTGTTTGACAATAAAATGCGCGGATTTTTAACTAACGAGGCAATTGTTGTGGGGGTGGAGTCACGGACCTCCTCGTCCGTACGCATTCCGAGGGATCGCGAAACCCTCGAACATGTCCAAATCAAAGGGCTTTATCCCTGTGGCGAGGGTGCTGGGTATGCTGGAGGGATTCTCTCCTCCGCCCTGGATGGTGAGAACTGCGCAGAAGCCCTTGTCCAAAGGCGATTAGGAGGATCTATTTAAAAAAGAGAAGAAAAGTGATTTTTTTGTCGAAACGCGATTGACATCGGTAATCAATTAAGTTAATATGACCAACCTTTTTGTGAAAAGGAAGAGACAAGTTAGGAAAATGATGAGAACGTTTATTCCAGAAAATCCAGGTGATGCCCGTGGCTGGCAGCTGGTCGATGCGGCGAATAAGCCGTTGGGCCGCTTAGCGGTTAATATTGCCAATGTATTGCGCGGTAAAACCAGCGCAAAGTTTGATCCCAGTGTGGATACAGGTGATTTTGTGATCGTGATCAACGCAGACAAACTCTGCCTGACCGGTCGTAAGATGACTCAAAAAGAGTACCAGCGTTATTCGGGCTGGCGGGGTGGTCTTAAGACCTTCTCAGCCGAGACCATGCTGGAAAAGCATCCTGAGCGCATGATCATGGAAGCTGTTTGGGGCATGTTGCCCAAAAATAACATCAGCCGTTGGATGATGACCCGTATCAAGGTCTACCGTGGTGCTGAGCATCCGCATATCGCGCAAAAGCCGGTAGCGGCAGCGTTTTGATGACATTGCTTCACTAAGGAAGAGGTTAAAAGATGGCGAAAGAAATTTCAGCAGGAACAGGACGTCGTAAAACAGCGGTTGCTCGCGTTCGCTTGGTTCCTGGTAAAGGTAAGTGGATGGTCAATGACGTGGCCCTGGACGAATACATTCACAGCGAAGCGCTTCGCGTGTATCTGGCTCAGCCTTTGGCATTGACAGGGCAGGAAGGCAAGTATGATGTGCTCGTATCGGCAAAGGGTGGCGGCATCAGCGGCCAGTCCGGCGCGATTCGTCACGGCTTGTCGCGTGCTTTGATTGCCTCGGATGCAAGTCTGCGTGACGTGCTGAAAAAGGCTGGGTGCCTGACACGTGATTCCCGTATGAAGGAACGTAAAAAGCCCGGTCAACCTGGCGCCCGCAAACGCTTCCAGTTCTCGAAGCGTTAGTCGTATCCTTCTTCATATCCTGTGGAATATACGGGCGCCGCGCCTGCGGTTAGCCCGTATTTTGTTTTATAGCAGACTGAACTATTATGCCTTTAAATTTTTTAAAAAAGCTCACAGACAAGTTGCTCGGAAAGAGCCAGTCTGAAAAGAGTACCCCTCGGAAACCCACCCAAAAGAAAGACGCTCACGGTCGTCAGGGAGCCTCGCGGGGCACACATGAGCGAACCGGTCCTCGACAAGAGGAGGGCAGGGGTAAGAGTGGCTGGACACCTCGTGCATCACAACGGGGTGAGTCAGAAGGTCGTGGACAAGGGCAACCTCGTCGCGGTGGAGAACGTCCTCCTTCAAGACGGGACGGTGGATATGCCGAGCAGAGAGGTCCTCGGCCAGAACGTCCTCCTCGTCCGCCACGTGCTCCTCGTCCTCCGCAGGCTGAGACGCTTGTTGTTCAAGACACACCAGCACCTAGTCGTCATGACGCACCCCGTCAGGCTGAGCGTTCGATGCCACACAGTGCGCGCTCCGTTGTGCGTCCGGGCATGGATCCACGGCGTGGACGCGATGCAGGCCCAGGCGAACGCATGAATACAGCCGCGAACGTGCAGCGTCCAGGTGGCGCGATCCACGAGAGCGAACTGGAAAAGCGTCGTGCGGATCATAGTACGTGGACGTTAGATCAATTTCAAGTTCCAGAGGTTGAGGGTAAGACGCGGTTTCATGACTTTGATCTGCCCGCGGAGATCATGCATGCCGTGGCGGATCTCAATTTCCAGTATTGCACGCCGATCCAAGCGATGAGCCTTCAACATGCCTTGGCGGGAAAAAATGTGGCGGGTAAGGCCCAGACAGGAACAGGAAAGACAGCGGCCTTCCTCGTCGCTATCCTGACGCGTTATTTGCGGACGCCTGAGTGCCGCGCAGATCAGGGTGGACGTCCCCGTGCACTGGTGATCGCGCCGACACGTGAACTGGTCATTCAGATCTGTAAAGATGCCGATTCACTTGGAAAGTATTGCGGCCTGCGTTCGTTGGCTGTCTATGGTGGCATGGACTACGAACGCCAGAAGCGCGAAGTTCTCGATCAACCCGTGGATCTATTGGTGGCTACGCCCGGGCGTCTGTTGGATTTTGTGCGCACGCGCGTGATTGACCTCTCGCTGGCGGATACGTTGGTGATTGACGAGGCCGACCGGATGCTGGACATGGGCTTTATCCCAGATGTCCGCACGATCATACGTCGCCTCCCGCCGAAAGAGAAGCGTTGCACCATGCTGTATAGCGCGACACTCTCCGATGACGTCATGAATTTGGCGGCGCAATGGATGGATGCGCCTGTCCGTGTTGAGACAGAGACAGAGGCAGGCGCGACAAAGACGGTTAAGCAGGTCGTCTATGTGGTGACCTCCGATGAGAAGTTCACGGTTCTTTATAACCATATTCAGCAGTATCCAGATTCGCGTATTCTTGTTTTCTGCAACCGCAAGACGACAACCGAGGACGTGGCGGAGAGCCTGTCGCGTCGCGGGGTGCAGTGCGAGACTTTGAGTGGCGATGTGAATCAGAACCGCCGCTTGCGTGTGTTGGAAGATTTTCGCGCTGGTAAGATCCGTATTGTCGTGGCGACGGATGTCGCTGGACGTGGCATTCATGTGGATGACATTGGCTTTGTCATCAACTTTGATTTTCCATATGCGGCTGAGGATTATGTGCACCGAATCGGACGAACCGGTCGCGCTGGACAGAGTGGCGTCGCCATCTCGTTCGCAGATGAGGATGAGTCCTTTACCATCCCGGAGATCGAAAAGTATATTAACGAAGAGCTGAAGTGTACCCTGTTGAAGGCGGATGATCCTTTGCTGGCTCCGATTCCGAAGGTTGCACGTCGTCAAAGCTATGGCGCCCCGATGGAGGAGAAGAGACCCCAAGAGGCCGTTGAGCAGCAGGACGAGGTTTCTCAAGGCGAAGACCAGGCGCCTGCTTACGCCTTTGCTCAGCCGCCCCTGGCTCCTGCCGCTGTACCTGTTGAAGCGGTTGCGCCACCGGTTGTCCCGGAACGGATGCAGCCGGCGCCTGCTCCTGCGTTACCTCGCCCGCCGATCCCTTCAAAAGAGGAGACGGTTTCTAAGCCTGTGCCAACAGGACGTCCAGGGCGTTTTTCAGATGAATGGGTTCCTGGCGGGGGAAATTAACGGTTGGACGATTTGGGCGCAGTTGTGTTAGACTAAAACAACTGGAGGAACAAATGAAAAAAATGGTATGTGTCATATTGACCGGGTTGGTTGGCCTGGTCGGAACGGCCACTGCTGAAGACTTCGCAATCTATCAAGTGGTAGATATGGCCGGACAGGCCGAGTATCAGGTCTTGAGCAAGGTAGAGTTTGCCAAGCTGGCCACAGAAATAAAGGAAGAGCAAAAGGTCCTTACTGCTGTTATCGCGGCTGCCAAGAAAGAGTGGGAGTCGGATAAAGAGAATAAGACGACGCCCTTCCCTGCTTCTAAGATCAAATCCCGTATGTTTAAAAAATTGAGCCAAGACTTCCCCAAGAAGGAAACAGCTGAGGAACGTTTGACCCTTATTGAAGAGCGGGCGGCTAAGAAGATTGAAGAAGATAAGAAGGATAAGAGTAAAAACCGCGGCGCAAAATCTAAAGCCGATCCCGAAGACGCTTCTAAGGATGCCCTGAAGCAGATGATGGCCAATAATGCGATTGCGGATGTCAACCGTCGCATGGCAGAGAAATTGGGACGGGAAGTTCCGACGTATGGTTTTGTAGGAACTGCTGGAAAGAAGGAAGCAAAAGCGGCTCCTGCAAAGGAAGTAAAGAAGGACGACGCAAAGAAAGAGGCCGAGAAAAAACCGGCCCATTGAGTTCACAGATGATTACATCGTTCTCCGACTGCTTCAACGGCGTTTTGCTAGTTGATAAACCCTCAGGCTGTACATCGCATGATGTCGTCCATCAGATACGACGAACCTTCAAAATAGAAAAGGTTGGTCATGGTGGCACACTCGACCCCAACGCAACGGGGTTGCTCATTATTTTACTGGGTAAGGGAACAAAGCTTTCCGACCAGATTATGGGGGGGGACAAGATCTACAGCGGTATCATGCGCTTGGGTCGTGTGACCAGCAGTCAAGACTGCGATGGCGAAATTTTGGAAGAGAAGCCCTTTGAACAGATCACGCAGGAGCAAGTCGTTGCGGAGATGAAGAAGCTGGAGGGGGACATTCAGCAGATGCCGCCGATGGTCTCCGCGATCAAGATGAACGGCGTTCCGCTCTATAAACTCGCACGAAAAGGCCAAGAGGTTGAACGCAAGACCCGCCTTGTCCATATTTACCGCTTTCAATTGACGGATTGGACGCCGCCTTTGCTCCCCTTTATCACCGAGACTACAAAAGGAACCTATGTCCGTACCCTTGCGCATGACGTTGGCCAAGCTCTCGGGTGTGGTGCTTCTCTCGAGGCGTTGCGCCGTCTGAAGTCAAGTGAGTACGACGTCAAGGATGCGCTAACTTTTGATCAGATCTTGGCTTTGACGCCCGAACAGCTCGCGGCTCGTGTGATCCCCATCGCGCGCCTGCTGGCAAGGTAAGGAATCTCATGACGGAACTCTTAACACGCGCCATGGCTGCGCCCTATCAACTGACCCATGAAGAACGCGTGGGCCTCTTGGGGCTGGAAGAGACCTCCGAACTCTTCAGTGCCGCGTATCAGGTCAAACTTCACTATATTGGCAAAAAGGTGAGCCTGCGTGGCTTGATCGAACTAGGCAACTTTTGCGCGAAGGATTGCTTTTATTGTGGGATCCGCAAGAGCAATGACGAGGTGAAGCGCTATCGTTTGCTGGCTGATGATGTCCTTCGCATGGCGCAATGGTCCTTTGAGCATGGTTATGGCTCAATCGTCCTCCAGTCGGGCGAGATCGAATCCGAGGAAAATACCGCCTTCATCGAGAGCGTACTCCATCAGCTTCATGAGCGTTTCGGGGACCGACTCGGAATCACCCTCTGTCTCGGGGAACAAACAGAAGAAGTATACCGTCGCTGGCTTGAAGCTGGTGCACATCGCTATTTGCTGCGCCTGGAGACCTCATCCTCTGAACTCTATGCGCGCCTCCATCCGCAAGACCACCTCTTCAAACGCCGGAAAGCGTGCATCCAGACGCTCAGGCGCCTCGGGTACCAGACGGGGAGCGGTGTCATGATCGGGCTTCCGGGCCAAACCCTCGAGAACCTGTCGCAGGATATCGAATGTTTCCGTGAACTGGATCTGGACATGATCGGAATGGGGCCCTATCTGCCCCATCATGGGACTCCGCTGGGGAAGGGTGTAACACTCTCTGCTGAGGAGTCTGACAAGCTGCTCAAGCTGGCGCTCAAGATGATCGCTGTCACGCGTCTCTATCTGCACGATGTCAATATCGCCTCGACAACTGCCTTGCAAGCCCTTGCGGACAATGGGCGCGAGCAGGGGCTTCTGGCTGGTGCAAATGTGATCATGCCCAATGTCACGGATACCGAATATCGTAAGCACTACCAGCTGTACGAGAACAAGCCCTGTATGGATGAGAATTCGACGCAGTGCAGGAGTTGCCTCCATGCGCGCGTCCTCTCCGTCGGCGAAGATATCCTCTGGGGCGAGCGTGGCGACTCCAAACACTTCTTTTCGAAGGATAAAGTGTAGTAAGATTTAACCGCATAGAACGCAAAGAACTCAAAGAAAGAGAATGTGTTCAGGTGACATACATATGAGAAGAAGTGCATTTCATTCGTGCGATAGAGCATTAATGCTAAGACTTATTGACACTTATTGGCACTTCCAGACTTACTGACACTGAGTAGAATGCTTCGGCAGAGCGCACAGCAACGTTTGGGGCCTCAGCTCTCGTAAACGACCGATATGGCCTAATATGTCTATTGACCAAATAGACATTTTTGGATATAGTTAAAAGACTTGATTTTTTTAAAGGAGATCTTATGACTAGTGAAACAAGACCACAAGGGCTGGGTACGCTCGCGCTTCATGCGGGACAGGTGCCGGATCCGACAACAGGTTCGCGTACGGTTCCCCTCTACCAGACGGCTTCGTATGTTTTTCGGGATGTTGAGCATGCGGCCAACCTCTTTGCGCTCAAGGAGCCCGGCAACATCTATACCCGCTTGATGAATCCGACGACGGATGTCTTCGAGAAGCGCATGGCCGCGATCGAAGGGGGCACCATGGCCTTGGCGACTGCGACGGGGCAGGCGGCGATCAGCTTTGCGCTACTCGCGATTTCACAAGTCGGCGACCATTTTGTGGCCCTCGATAATCTGTATGGTGGCACGTATCAACTCTTCCACAACACCTTCCCGAAGCTGGCGCGTAAGGTCACCTTTGTTCCTTCGGACGCTTCTGCGGAGGTCATCCGGAAAGCGATTCGCCCGGAGACCAAGGGGCTCTATGCGGAGATGATCGGCAATCCCAAATTAAATGTGGCTGATCTTGATATGCTCTCAGGTGTGGCCCGTGAAGCAGGCATCCCGTTGATCGTGGACAACACGGTCGGCGTCGGACTTGTGAAGCCCTTTGAACATGGGGCGGACATTATCGTCTCATCAGCGACAAAGTACATTGGTGGCCATGGAACCTCGCTGGGCGGTATTATCATCGAAAACGGAAAATTCCCGTACAACAACGGGAAGTTCCCTGAGTTCACCACGCCTGACCCAGGCTATCACGGGCTTGTCTACTGGGATGCCTTGGGCAGCAGTTGCCTCTGTACGAAGATCCGTATCTCGCTGATGCGCGATATGGGCTTTACGCTGAGTCCGTTCAATGCGCGTGAATTTATCCTCGGACTTGAAACCCTCCATCTGCGCCAGGCTCGTCACTGCGAGAATGCCTTGGCTGTCGCCCGTTTCCTGGCTAGTCATCCTCAAGTCGCCTGGGTCAATTACCCAGGACTGGAAACAGCACCGACCCACAGCTTGGCTAAAAAGTATCTGAAGAATGGCTTCTGTGGCATTGTCGGTTTTGGAATTAAGGGGGGCATGGCGGCGGGCATCAAGTTTGTGAACAGCCTCAAACTTTTCTCGCACCTCGCCAACATCGGAGATGCCAAGAGCCTTGTAATCCATCCAGCTTCCACGACTCACCAGCAACTGACCGAAGCGGAACAGAAGGCCACAGGGGTCTCCCCTGACTTTATCCGCCTTTCGATCGGGCTGGAGGATATCAGTGATATTGTCGGTGATCTTCAACAGGCGCTTGGGTAGTAAGGGAAAGCAAACAGACATGAAACTCTCAACCATGGGCCGATACGGTCTTCGAACGTTGATGGACATTGCTGAACATCAGCATGCGGGTCCGGTAACACTGCAATCGATTTCTAAGCGGCAGGAACTTTCGCAGAAATATCTGTGGCATGTGATCACGCCGATGAAGAATGCAGGACTGATCAAGGTGACACGAGGTGCAGGCGGCGGATATAAACTTGCACTTGAGCCTGAGCAGATTACGCTTTTAGATATTCTAACTGCCGTAGAAGGCAAAATTTGTATTGTCCCCTGCGTCCATTCAGCCTCCAGTTGCAAGCGTTCCCGAACCTGTACGGCCAAGACAGCCTGGGAGACGGTGAATGATGCGATCTGCGATTCTCTGAAAACGCTGACACTCGATTCACTCTTAGCCCCCTCATAAGGATTTGCCCATGGATACCGTGACGATCAATGGTGTGGCACGTCCGCTGGGTGAGGCGAAGACGATCGCCGAACTTTTTGAGGCGCTTCGCGTCTCCGCAGTTAAGAAAGCTGTTGAGAAGAATGGCGAGATCATACCAGCAACAGCCTGGACCACCACTTTACTCAATCCCGGCGACACCCTCGAAATCATCCAGTTCGTGGGCGGGGGCTAGCTTTTACCCTTTATTTCAGTGGTAGGGGGTGTCCCCAGAGGACGCGTGGCGAGGAGCAACGCGTTTTTTTTGTTTTTCTGTTTTCTTTTGGAGGCTGACCACTATATAATACAACCCATAATAATCCTAATAATCACTGGATATGGATTACCGTTTTGTCGGCACATAGATCGCGTGTGCAGGGCTTAGCATTAATACATAAGGAGAGGCTTTATGACCGGGCTCTTGATGATTCTGGGTGGGTTGGCGTTGTTCATGTACGGGATTCGACTGCTGAGTGCTGGGATGGAGAAGCTGGCAGGCGAGAAGATTCAAAAATGGTTAAATAAGGTCACGGAAAGTCGTTTTCGGAGTGCTGTATTTGGCACTGTTGGAACCGCTGTTCTGCAAAGTAGTGGCCTGTTGATGGTCACGATGATTGGCTTGATCAACGCCAATCTGATGACGGTTCAGCAATCCATCGGCATCATGTTGGGCCAAGAGATCGGCACGACCATTACCGCTCAGATCGTGGCTTTTGACATTGGCGCCTCGCGTCTCTTGTTGGTCATTGTCGGCCTGTTCTTCCTTGAATTTTTCGCGAATCATGATTGGAAGAAGTATGGCGAAATTCTGATGGGGCTTGGACTGATTTTTGTTGGCATGAGTTACATGTCTAAGTCGCTGGAATATTTGATACAGATTAAGTTTTTTGCGGATGGGCTGGTGATGATGGGGCAACGTCCGCTGATCGGTATTCTGGCTGGCTTGATTGCCACCTCGATCACGCAGAGCAGTACAGCCGTGACCAGCATGGCGGTTGCGATGGGCATGAACCATTCGATCACTCTTGGGGGGGCGATCGGCATTATTTTGGGGGCTAACATCGGCTCCTGTATCACAGGCTTTATCGCCTCTCTCGGCCAGGCATCAGCCGCACGCCAGGCTTCCCTTGCGCAGATCATGATCAACGTCTTTGGTGTGATTGTTTTCATGCCCTTTATTGCTGAATACACCCGGCTTGTTGAGATGACCTCCAGCGAACTTCCCCGTCAGATCGCTAATGCGCACACCATATTCAACGTGGCGGTCAGCCTTGCCCTTCTGCCCTTTATTAAGCAAATTGCGCAACTTTCCGGATTTTTGACCCCTGCTTCGCATGCGCCTGAGAAGGTAAAGGCGACAGTTTACATTGATGAAATGCAATATAACGTGCCTTCAGTGGCCCTGAGTGAGGCCTCCCGAGAGTTTGTTCGCGTGGCTGAAATCACAGCTCAAATGGTACATGATAGCTATACCGCGCTGATCGAATTGGACTCTAAAAGCATCAAGAGTGTTTTAACCCAGGAGGAGAAGTTGGTCGACCCGATCTGCAAAGAACTTGGGAAATTTGTCAATGTGCTCCTTAATAAAGAGGTGACACTGGGTCAACAACAACGGTGTTTCCAGATTAAGAATCTTCTGGTGGATATTGAACGTGTGGGCGACTTGGCCGAGGAGGTGGCTGGGTTTGGGTTGGAACGGATCGAAAACAAGGCTGGATTCACGGAGGCGGCACTTGAAGACTTGAAGCTACTCTGGATACATGCTCATCGTACATATACCCTTTCCATTCAGGCTTTCGCTGAAGGCAATAAGGAGCTCGCCAAGCAAGTTTCTGCGCTTGAGAGCGAGTTTGACAGGTTGTACTGGCGTACCCGCCAGGGACACATTCATCGTATCGAGCAGGGACTTTGCCATCCCACGTCCGACGTGATTTTCACAGAAACTTTGCGTATTCTTGAGCGTATCAGTGACCATGCAGACAATTTAGCCGTCAGTGTGATGCGTACGGGTGTCTAAGGCTTTTGTATTATGGCAAATGAAACAATCCTGCTCGTCGAAGATGATGCCGATATCCGCGAGCTCGTCCGGTACAATATGGAACGGGAGGGGTATAAGGTTGTCGCGAATGCCTCAGCGGAGGAGGCCAAGAGCGTCATTGCAAAAAGAATCCCCAGCCTCATTCTTCTGGATTTGATGTTGCCTGGCATGGATGGTTTCTCCTTTTGCCGCGAGTTACGAAAGGATGAGCGTACGGCAAAGATTCCTGTTATCATGGTGACGGCGCGCGTGGAAGATGCGGATATCGTCGCTGGGCTGGAGGTGGGTGCAGATGATTATGTGACCAAACCGTTTAGTGCCCGGGTTCTTGTTGCACGGGTCAAGACGGCTTTACGTCGCAGGGAGGTCGAACCTGAAGACACTGCTGACACGCTCATCCGAGGGCCCTTTGAGATTGATCGCACGCACCATGTGGCGAAGACCAAAGGTAAGCCGGTCGCCTTGACGGTTGGTGAATTCAAGGTGCTGGACCTGTTTATGAGGCGGCCGGGCGTTGTTTTTTCGCGTTATCAGATTGTTGATGCGATCCATGACGGGGAACATGCTTCGACAGACCGTGCAGTGGATGTGCTCATTGTCGGTTTGCGTAAGAAACTGGGTGGTTGTTCGGATTGGATCGAAACGATTCGGGGGGTTGGCTATTGCATGAGATTACCATAAAAAACAGGGCGCTCTTCCTGCAGTTCTTTGGTCTTCAAATCCTTGTCCTGCTCGGGGCCATCGGCTTTGTGGCGGGATACACGTGGTTTGTGACACAGGAGGCCTTCAAGCGTCAGTGGGTCAAGGAACTGGAGTCGCAGGCCCAGGTCCTAGCCAGTGTGCTCCCCGATCATGAAGGCGAAATTCAGCAGGCAGAGGCTGAACGTGTTTTTAAACGCGTCGCGGGAACGGGCGGACATCGCTTCACGTGCATACGGGCGGATGGCGTTGTCCTTGCCGATACGGAGGTGGACGCGTTAAAGCTCCCAACGCATAAGGACCGGCCGGAAATACAAGAGGCTTTGAAAAAAGGGACGGGCTTCCAGACGCGGTATAGTGAAAGCCTGGGCAAGAACATGCTTTATCTGGCTCAGCGCATCCCAGCCGAGGGACCGGCAAAGGCGGTTATCCGTCTCGCGGTCCCGGAGCGTACGATCTTGCAAGAACTGGCGGTTTCCCGTCGGACCGTGGAGGCTCTGGTCGTCTTTGTCTTTCTTGCCGCGTTGATGGTGAGCTACTGGACCTCTTTACGGATCATCGGGCCCGTCTCTGATATTCAGAAGGGGGTACAACAACTGGGAAATGGCGACTTCTCAATCCGGTTGGAAATCCCTCCCGTACCTCACTTAGCTCGTCTAACTCGTTCGATCAATCAGATGGCGGAACGTATTGAGAGGCTTTCGACTATACGACAGGATTTTGTGGCTAATGTTTCCCATGAATTGCGGACGCCCGTCACCGCGATTAAGGGTTTTGCAGAGACCCTTTTGGATGGTGCCAAGGATTCTCCCAAGGACTGCGAGCGATTTCTGGGTATCATTCTGCGGCAAACGACCCAACTGGAGTCTATCATCCATGATCTCCTCGAACTGTCGCGCATGGAACAAAATTCGTTCACGAACCTTGATAAGTTTCCAACAGCTCTTGACGAGACAATCAGGAATGCGGTCGCCCTCTGCCAAAACCGTGCAGACGAGAAAGGGGTGGCCTTGCGCATCTCCTGTGAGCCGGGGCTGATCGCGAATATCCATGCGGTATTCATTGAACAGGCATTACTGAACCTGATTGATAATGCGCTCAAATATGGCGTGACGCCAGAAGCGCCCTTTATTGACATCTCTGCGATGCGGGGAGAGAAAGGCTTTGCCATCACAATCAAAGATTATGGACATGGCATACCTCCAGGTCATCTCGATCGTATCTTTGAGCGTTTCTATCGGGTGGATAAAGGACGCAGCCGCGAAATGGGCGGTACGGGATTAGGGCTCTCCATCGTCAAACACATCGCCCTGATTCACGGCGGTTCCGTCCGTGTGACGAGCGAGCTCGGTAAGGGTACCGCTTTTACGCTGGTCCTGCCGGTTTAATATTTAGCCGTTAGAAGTGCATCCCGACGTGCAGGCCGAACCAGAAGTTATCAACAGTCCCATACGTATCGTTGACAAACTGGCTATTGCGGATGGCATTGTCCAGCAACATCGTGAAGGCTGCTGTGCCACCGATGTAGAGGTTGCTCGTGACATCATATTGCAGGATGAGTTGTGCGGTGGCATCGGTAAAGGTCGCATGGTTACTGGCAAAGTAGCCTCGGTTGTATGCGGGCAGACCGTATCCGCAGCAGAGATCAATGTCTGCCGAGAGGCGTTCCATCAGCTTAAACGTTCTGCAGAGTCCGCCCTTGAAGTAGGTGCCGTCGGTCTGATTAAAATCGTAATAGCCCACAAGGTAGGGAACAACAATCTCGTTTTCATAGCGAAGGCCCACAAACCCCTCGTACAGATCGTCCCTGTGGTCGGGCATGATTGAATAGTAGGTCGTGCCCAGCTGGAGATTAACAGGACCAAACGATCTGTCCCAAGAGAGAGCAACGTCCATCTCAGAGAGACCGCCACATTTTGAAGGGCGTGGCGAACCCATGGGATAGAGGAAGTCAGCCCCCATCGCGAAGGTGCCAAGAGTCTCCTGGTCGTAGGCGATACGCGGCGCCACATGCGCGAACGGATGGTCGTAACCGACCATGCCATTCCAAATGTCCATCGAGTTGATTCCCAAAATGACCTCGTAAGAGAGGGGTTCTTCAGAGGGAGGATGGATGTGCTGATGAGGGGCGTGCTGCTCGACATGACCTTCTTGCGCATGGCAGGGGTTTACGCAGGCGAGAGAACCGAGTAGGATGGCCAGTGGCAACGTAGGCTTCTTGGGAGAGAGCGACCGATATGCATAGCCAGCGATAAAGCCGCCGAGTGCACCCGCCAGCAGGAAGACGAAGAGCAGGAGATCGCCTTGATCCGTGTTGATCAGCGGTTCACGGGCACTCCGCCCAGCCGCCTCCGCATATTTCTCAATGACCGTTTCGTCAACGCCTGACCACGTGGCTGGTGCTTCTTTTGGCTCGCTTGCGTAAAGGGACGCGCAAAAAAGCCCAAAATAAGGTAATAAGGCAATAAGGAATAAGCGTATTCGCTTCGTGCTATAAGGCAATACTCTTGACTTCATTTTGTCACCTCGTCACATCCTGCAAGTCCCTTGTCCCATGTCCCAAGTCCTGACAATTGAAGTCGTGCAACGAGAAATCGGTATGCAATGGCAGTCAGAAAGCCCTCTAGGATACCCAGTGGTAACTGAGTAGGTGAGAAGGCAATCAGAATCGCAGTGAAGAGCTGGGGAAAACTCTTTTCCCCTTGCAGGGCGCTGGCCAGTTCGACCGAGGTGAGCGCATAGGTTGCCCAGTCTGCTGTCAGGCCTGCTGCAAAGGCGGCCCAAAAAAGCGGAACGCGCAGACGTCGTGCGAGAATAAAGGCCCCATACGAAACAAAGGCGCCGGCGATTCCCATGGAGAAGAGGTTGGCCCCCAGCGTAGTCAAACCCCCATGTGCAAGGAAGAGCGCCTGGAGCGTCAGTGCGATACTGGACACGACGACTGTCGCGGCCGGGCCGATCAGGAGTGAAGCCAGTCCTGTTCCTGCTGGATGCGAGCAGGTGCCAACAACGGGAACCGGAACAGGCATGCAGGAGATGATGAAGACTGCTGCGCCGACCAGGGCGACGAGGGATTTATACCGCAGATCCTTTTTGCTCCGCGTGGTGATGTCCCTCAATCCCCAGAAGAAGAAGGGGGCTGCGAGCAGAAACCAGAAGCCTGCCCACGGCGCAGGGAGGATCCCCTCGGTGATGTGCATGGCTAAAGCAGGTGTCGCCACGCTGAGTGTGGCGAAGAGGACGAAACGTCGGTATTGCATGTTATTTCCTTTCCACGGGAATCTCTTGTTGTCAACCGAAACGCAAGTATTCCGACTTCTGGATCAACCTACTTGCCGCGACTTCCCATCCTCTCGGACAGTGTCATCTTGCGGGGTTCGTACCCAGTTACGGCGGCGGGCCCGTGACGGTATCTCACCGTCTTCCAATACGCTTCGTTGCGGGTTACTATAATGAACCCCTCGTACGATTGTCAAGATGAAATGCGTGAGGGTGCGCATCTAGAAGACAGCTTTTTCTTTAAGTAAAGAGGTCGCAAATTGATATGAGGTTGGGCTGAAAAAGTTGGAAGCTTATAACTGGGTCTACCCCGTCCACCGTTTTGCCCACTGGAGTTCTAACGTAGGTGGAAGGCATCGCGAAGGAGGAACTTCGACCCCAGATTATCGGAAAACACGTTAAGGCATCCAGACGTTCACGCGGAAGAAACGGCTGCTGGCATTGGTGGGCCCCCATGCGCCTTCTGTTAGATTTGTTCGCCCTTCAACATGGTACACTCTCGCTGTGCCAAGATCAGGAGTCCACGTCACCCAGGGGACGCCGTTGCTAAACGAGATCAGGGACATGAAAAACGATTCCCGGTTCGTGGGCACGGTTCCCGCAACATACTCCTGCCACGCCATCTGTCCATCGCCGTCTGCATCTGCTAATGCCATGGCTTCATAATCTCCGCTCGCAAGACTCAACAAAAGGGGGTATTGGTCTAACCAAGTGTAGGGTACAGGAATAAGAGTTGTTGTGGTCACTGTAGCGATCCATAGGGCGTATAGCGTCTGCGCTGAGGTAATGGTGACGGGGGTTGTTGAGAGCACTTGCG
>CAIZQW010000147.1 GCA_903935195.1 uncultured bacterium | reverse complement strand
TTGAAGAGGGCTTCGATGTCGAGTCGGAACTGGTGCCAGTCCACAAGGGACTCGACGGCCTTGTTATGGTTGAGCTTGCCGACCTTCCAGAAGTTCACATAGGGATGGGCGGCCCGGACCACGGCGAGGGCCTCCTCTGGCTTGATCACGGGTTCCATGCTGACCCAGGTAAAGACGCCTTCATCGTGGGCGCGCTTCAGGACAGCCAGACGGTCTTTGACGGAGGAGGCAAAGGGCTCCCATTTCTTGCGCGAGGAATCGTTGATGAAGCTGAGGGTGATTCCTAAATGGACGCCTGCCGCTTTCATCAATGGCAGGTCTGCCAGAATTAAATCTTTATCCCCCTTGGTCAGGATGTCTACCTTCACCCGGTGCTTCTGTGCAAGTTGAATGGCCTGGCGCGTCACGTGCTCCTTGCCTTCAAGCGCCTGATACGGGTCGCTCAAAAAACAGAAGAGCACCCGCCGGGGGTCCCCGGAGAGCTTTTTCACATCCTTTGCAAAGAGGTCGAGGACGTTCTTGCGAACCTCGCCCTTCTCATGCCAGACCGCGCTGGTGGTGCGCATGCACCCCGGCGCATAGCAGTACGTGCACCCGTGCGTACAGCCCCGATACAGGTTGCACGCCAAGTCCGAATACTCCTTCGCCCGTCCCTTGGGTTCATAGATGACGTTCATTTGAGAAAAATACCATTTTATGCCTCTTGCGTACATTGAAATCTGTCAGGGGTCAGGTCTGGCAGCGACAGAGGGACAGACAAGGCAATCCTGAAACTTGGCCAGCTTACAGACTGTAAACTGATACTGCCAACTGTGCTCACGTATTATTTCCGTATTGATTATATTTCAGCTCCTGTCTTGGTGCTCGCTAGATTAAGGCGGCGATTCGGCGAGGGGATAAATGTATTCATTTCAGGATTCCCTGATACAAAATAAACATTCGGTTTTTCGCGTTGTCTTTTTATCAGAGCCGTTGTATTATTTTCAATCTATCCAGATATCTTGAAAGATGTCTACCCGATCGCATCGAAGGTACCATTGGTCACGGAAAGTGTGTATCGGAGAAAAGGGAAAAGCAACAATGATCAAATTGCGGATATTTGTTAGTTCTGTGCAAAAAGAAATGGCTGAAGAACGGAGGGCTGTCAAGGGACTGGTTACTTCGGATCCCTTTCTCGACGAACACTGTGTCGCGATTCTTTACGAGGACGAGCCGAGTATGCTTAAGCCGTCTCCACAGGGTTACTTGAATGATCTCGCAAAATGCCAATTCTATTTGGTGATCATCGGTTCCGAGTATGGGAAACGGGTTAAAGGTCTATCAGCCACCCATCATGAATACCACTTTGCTCAAAAGAAGGAGATCCCGGTTCTCGCCTGTGTCTCAGGGGACAATAAAGTAAAACGTGATTCCGCGACGTTGGACTTCATTGATGAAATCCGAGATGACGGACACAAGTACCATCGCTTTTCAAACTCACGGGAACTCCAGAGCATCGTTCTGACTTGCTTGAGCGAATACATTAAGAAAAATTATCATGTGGCACCTACGCAAAAGGATGCAAAGACCTCACAACGTACTGTGGCAACTTCATCGTCTTTTGATCAAGAGCGTTTAGCATTTCATCCAGACACAAAAATCCTTACCCTCGTCGGCTGGAAAGATGTTGATGTTGAAATCGCAAGGCAACTGGTTGCAAAGACAGCTGATACGCCTGTCGCCGTCATGCGTGATGCCGATCTTAAAGAGTTGCTCCTTCGGCGCGGACTTCTCTGGCCCTCGAAAGAGAACGAAAAGGTATACTGTTCCCCGGCAGGCATATTGCTGTTTGCAAAAGACCCCACAAAGGTCTATCCCCAGAGTTGCATACGCCTGGTGGCCTTCCAGGGAGAATTACGTGATCCCAAGCCTATAGACTCCATGGATATCACTTCGCCCCTCCCAAGAGCTTTGGAACAGGCGCTCCGATTTATTGACATGAATACGCGGCATCCAATGCGCGTGGAGGGCATGCGCCGGTTGCGTCTCGACGAGTACCCGATTGCAGCGCTACGGGAAGCCCTGATCAACGCGATGGCGCATCGGGATTACGAAGATACAAAGAGAAAAATACATATTGAACTGTTTAGGGACCGTATTGAAGTCATTAGCCCTGGACTTTTACCCCACGGAATAAGTCTAGAACAATTGCGTTCGGGCAAGTTGAGCCCTTGTTCACGCAACCCAGTCATAGCTCAGGGGTTGCGTTTGCTCGGCCTCATGGAAGAGTTAGGTACAGGTGTTGTCCGTATGAAGCAGGCGATGCTTGATCATGGTCTTAAACAACCCGAATACAGTTTGCGCGAAAACTGCCTTGTTGTTACTTTTCGCGGACCTGGCGCAGATATGAGCAAACTCAAGACCGATCACTCCGTTCCGGTTTTCGATGTCCGACCGTCAGTTGTCGAGACGTTGAACAGGAGCCAAAAAGCGATTCTCCATGAGCTGTTGCAGAAAGGCCAAGTACGTGTTGCGGAATTGACAATCGATTTGGGTGTTACTGCTCAAGCCGTCCGCAAAGACCTAGCCAAGTTGCACAAGTTAGGTCTTATAGAGCAACGTGGAGCGGCACGTGCCACTTATTATGTCTTGAACGAACGACAGTTGCATGAATCCGCAACTATCCGCAACCTATAACGGCAGTATCCGCAACCATACGAGGAAATGGTCTAGGGACGAGTCCAAAATAAAATGGACGACAGGGGGACAGACTATCCATTTATCAAGTCACGCAGGCGCGTGACCCTCCCAAGAGCGTCCTTCAGGTACAGATGGAACGCCGAATGCGAGCGTTTTCAGCCGCAAGGACCACAGAGCTCTTGATTTTTTATGCGTAATCTTGCATAATAAACCCTGAAAAATCTTAACACTTGTCGTTAAGTTAGCGTGTGGAACAAAAAATATGATGAAATTCAGACCGTTTCTCGCTTTTGCTCTTGTCACCTTTGCCCTCGTGGCCTGCGCTGCTGAGGCGCGTGAAGATAACATCTTCACCTACGACCAGCTCAAGGCGCATGCTGGGCAGTTGGCTAACGCCACCTTTTCAGATTGGCGTCAGGAGCCTCCCAAGGAGATCCGTAAGCTGACCTACGACCAGTATCGTGACATCCGCTTTAATCCGAAAAAGGCGCTCTGGCGTTATGAGCACATCCCGTTTCAGGTGCATCTCTTCCATCCGGGTTGGATCCAGAGCGATCAAGTCGATATTAATCTGATCGAGAATGGGCGTGTTGAGCATATCCCCTATAGTCAGGATTTCTTTGACTTCGGCACGAACAGCAATATTGTCCTGCCCGCGGGCAAGATGAAGTTCTCCGGACTTCGCGTTCACTACCCCATCAATCGTGCAGATTACCTGGATGAGCTGATTGTCTTTCAGGGAGCAACCTACTTCCGTGCGCTGGCTAAGGATCTGGTCTACGGCCTCTCGGCCCGAACCATCGCGGTTAACTGCGGGGGGCCTGGCACCGAAGAGTTCCCCCGTTTTCGGGCCTTCTGGCTTAACCGGCCGGCTGACAAGGAGAACCGGCTCACCATCTTGGGGCTGATCGACAGTCCCAGCCTCGCGGGCGCTGCGGAGTTTGTTGTCACGCCGGGGAACATCACGACAGTCAAGGTGCGTGTTGCGATCTATGCGCGCAAGAAAATTGGCCATCTGGGGATTGCTCCGCTGACCAGCATGTACTGGTATGGACGTCAGACTGGGGTGCGTTTTTCTGACTTTCGTCCGGAAGTTCATGACTCAGACGGCTTGCTGATGAACAATGGAGCTGGTGAATGGCTCTGGCGTCCCCTTGCGCATGAAGGCAAGTTCCGCTTCTGTTCCTTTGTCGACAACAATCCCAAGGGGTTTGGGCTTTTCCAGCGCGATCGTTCGTTCTCCTCTTACTCCGACCTGGAGGCGCACTACCAGGATCGTCCCTCTGCCTGGGTCACCCCGATCGGCGATTGGGGCGAGGGTTCTGTCCGCCTGCTCGAGTTGCCGACGGTTGACGAGTTCAACGACAACATCGTCGCCTTCTGGGAGCCGAAGAAAACGCTCTCCGCTGGCCAGAATGCGGAGTTCGCCTATGATATCCAGTGGTTCAGCGACAATCCTAAGTTGCCGGATGCCGGACGCACGGTCACAACGCGTGTGGCCGATGTGCCTGATCCCGAGGACAAGGATCGTGTGGCGGACGGCAAGACCGTTATCCGGAAATTTGTGTTAGACTTCCGGTGGCCTGAGGTTACGGAGGACGCATCCTCCACCAACCAGTTGGTGCCGGTGGTCAGTGTCCAGAACGCCACCCTGCTCGGCAAGCCCGTGCAGCAGTATAACGCGTATGACCGGACTTGGCGTGTCTTCTTTAAGGCTGCTGCACAGAAGGGGGCCGCCCCTGTCGAGAGCAGAGTCTTCATCAATCGTAATGGGAAGCCGGTAACTGAAACATGGATTTATCTCTGGAATCCATAAGGCTCCCTCCGTGGGATCCTATTCATGCGGAAGATTGGAACGAAGCCTATGAAAAGGTGGAGAACTATCTTCGTGCGTGTCGTGTGGGAAGCCATTTGCAACGTGCGCGCTTGACGGCCTTGGTCTTGCAGCGTGTCCATGACCGTCTCCAGTCCGATCCAGGCGAAGGGGATTCCAACATTCCCGGCATGGCCATCAACGAGGTCCGCAATCGCATTGAAGAGTGGATCGGCCACTACCTGCCTCAGCAGGTGACACAGGGAAAGAGCATCTCCCTCGGAAACAGCATGCTCGCCCTCTATTTGGGCGATGGCCCCATGCGCTGGCCATATGCCTTTCTCGACTCCGCCAACCTTCCGAATGAGCTTGCGGAGGTGATCCGCTCACGTATTGTCCGAACAGGTCCGGACTTCGCCTTCTCCAGTATGGTTCCGCGTGAAATTGACTTGGGACTTATGCCGGAACTGATGGAGAGTGCGATGGAGAGTTTTGAAGATACGCCCATCCTCAAAACGGTCGTTGCTTGGACGCTCTTCTTGGGGCTCTTGGGCTTCCTCTTCTGGTATACCCACTAACTTTTCCCGGAAAACTATGAACGACGCCTCTTCAGTACCCCATATTCCCATTAAAGTCATTAATCCCGTGCGTCGCTCGGCGCAACGGCGCGTCTTCTTCTTCTCCTGCGTGCTGGCGCTCACCTCGATGGCCATCTGGTTGATGGCGGATATTCTCTGGCGCGGTGGACTGACCGGGGTAGAAACTGCCATGCTCGCGCTCTTCGTACCTCTGTTCGGCATGGTGGCCTTTGGTTTTGTCCAGGCAACCATTGGTTTCTTTGTCTTGCTGAAAAGAGGAAAAGACAAAGGCGAGATCATGGTGACGCTGCCCTCGGCCGAGCAGGACCTCAGCCAGCTACCCGCGACAGCGTTGTTGATTCCGATTTACAATGAAGATGTGCCCCGAGTCTACGAGGGTGTACGCGCCATGTTTCTTGCGCTCAAGGAGGCGGAGGTCCATCGCCGCTTCGACTTCTTCATCCTCAGCGACTCTACAGATCCGAACAAGTGGATCGAGGAGGAGGTCGAGTGGATTGACCTCTGTAAGCAGCTCAACGCTTTCGGACGCATCTTCTACCGTAAACGCCATATTCCAATCAATCGCAAGAGCGGCAACATCAGCGACTTCTGCCGGCGCTGGGGCAAGTGCTACCGCTACATGGTCGTGTTGGATGCGGACAGCATCATGGAGGCCAAGACCCTGATCAAGATGGTACAGCTGATGGAGGCGAATCCTCAGACCGGCATCCTTCAGACCGTGCCTCAGCCTATCCAGGGAGAGACGGTTTTTGCACGGATGCTCCAATTCGCAGGCCATTGTTACGGACCGATCTTCCAGGCCGGCCTGAATTACTGGCAGGCTGACAATGGAAACTTCTGGGGCCACAATGCCATCATCCGTACAGCCCCCTTTATTGAACATTGCGCTCTGCCCTCCTTGCCGGGCTCGGGTCGTGCGCGTTTCATGAGCCATGACTATGTCGAGGCCGCGTTGATGCGTCGAGCCAACTATCAGGTCTGGCTCACTTATACGTTGGGAGGTTCATACGAGAACCTGCCCCCGACCATGATTGACTGCGCCAAGCGCGACCGCCGGTGGTGCCGAGGTAACTTCCAGCACAGCTGGCTGCTTTTGGCTCAAGGGTTTAAGCCCATCAACCGGCTACATCTGACGATCGGTATCCTCTCCTACCTCTGTTCCCCCCTCTGGCTGATCTTCTTGGGACTTGGCATTTTGCAATACCACCGCGACATGGCCCGTACGATTCAGCCCTTTGATGCGGATATCGGCCTCTCCTCCTATCTCGATGTGGGCGGGGGAAAACTTGCCTGGATGCTCTTTATCGTCACGCTGATCCTCTTGAGTTTCCCGAAGGTGATGGCTTGGCTCCTGATTATGGGGAATCGCGCCAAGCGTCTCTCCTTTGGTGGAGGTTTCTATGTCACGCTGAGTCTTCTCGTTGAGCACCTCTTCTCGGCCCTCCTTGCGCCCATCCTCATGCTCTTCACCTCGCTCTCCGTCTTCTTTGTCGTGATCGGACGGGAAATCTCCTGGGGCACCCAGTGCCGTGACGCCGGCGGTGTTGACTGGCCCTCGATCTTGCGGGCGCACACCTGGCATACCTTGACCGGCCTTGCCGTGGCCATGATTTCGTATCAGATCAATCCTGTTTTCTTCCTCTGGATGATCCCGATCACTGTGGGGTTGGTATTCTCCATTCCGATCTCCGCGCTGCTCTCCCACGAAGGGATGGGGCATCTCTTTTCGCACATCGGTCTCTTCTGCACGCCACCGGAGACGAACAAGTCCCCCTTGGTCGCCCAGATGGAACAACGGCTCGAGGCTATTCGTAACGAACTGCCTCCGCCCGAGTGGCTCCAGCGCCACTTCGGGATTGCCCAGGTTTTGCTCGATCCCTACATTAATGCGGCCCATGTCTCGCTCATGCGCGTCAAGCAGAAGCTCAACCACGGCATGACCAGCTACTACAAGGGTTTGTGCGACCGTCTCCTGACGCGCGGTCCAGATGCGTTGAACCGGCGCGAACTTCTCGCCTTGCTCCGCAATGCCGACTCCATGGCCCATGCGCACGACCTCCTGTGGAAGATGCCCAACCGACTCCTCCCCACCTGGTGGACCATGGCCATGCGCCATTACAATATTTTGACCAGCCAGCAGAAGTCACCGCTCTACCGCTAATGATGCGTCTGAGAAGGTCTCCTCCGATCTTTGCTATTTTTGGGATTGTATCTGAGCGCAAAACCGTGTAATATATGCATTGTTAATCGGAAAAATTACGTTTATCATGACAGAATTAACAAATAGATTAAAGGAATTTGGGCCTGTTCCCCTGACAGGTTCCGACCTTTCTGCAGTGTTATCCGATTATGATTCGCCGAAGGACAAGCTGGCATACATGGTCAGTAAGGGGCAGGTGTTGCGGTTGAAGAGGGACCTTTACTGTGTATCCAACACCATCACAGGTGAGCGCTATTCCTTGCCACTGATTGCCAACCACCTGTATGGCCCCTCCTATGTGTCATTGGAATCGGCGCTCTCCTATTATGAGCTGATCCCTGAGCAGGTCGCCTGTACGCAGTCGGTTGTTGGCAAAAGGGCAAAGAGCGTAGAGACGCCTTTGGGGCTTTTCACCTATCAGACCATTCCTTCCGACTACTATGCGATCGGGATTCAACAGGAGATCATTGGAGGGCGCTTTGCGTTTTTTTTGGCTTCCCCAGAGAAGGCCTTGTGCGACCTGATCTTGATGCGTTCACGGCTGCGGATCACCTCTGCGCGCGCGATGCACTCCTTCTTGCTGGAGGAAATGCGTGTGGATTTCTCGGAACTGAAGCATCCGGATCTCCGAATTATTGATGCGTGTATTAACACCCATCACAAGCCACTCGAATTGCAAGCATTGCGAAAGGTCCTTGAACATGAATGTGTTTGACTCCATGATGGCGATTTATCCGATCCAGTCTGATAAAGACTATTTAAACGCCCTGCATGAGGTTATGCAGAAAATTGCACTGGCCGGGCTTCATCGCGGGAACTTCTTCAAGCGCGCCTCGTTTTATGGCGGAACCTGTCTGCATCTCTTTCACCAACTACCCCGTTTCTCGGAGGACATGGACTTTTCTCTGCTTCAAGAGGACGCCTCATTTTCCCTAGACGCCTATACGCAGGCTATTGTTTCAGAGTTCAAGGCTCTCGGGCGGGACGTGACCTTTGCGCGCAAGGAAAAGCCGCAGAACTCCACCATCGAATCCGCGTTTCTCAAGGATAATACGGCGATATATAATCTTTCTTTCAAAACGGAGCGGACAGTTAAAATAAAAATTGAAGTGGATACGTCGCCACCATTAGGGTTCACAACAATGAACCACACCATGCTTCTGCCTTTTTCATTTGTTGTCAGCTGTTTCGATTTGCCATGCCTCTATGCAGGCAAGATGCACGCCCTCCTCTTTCGTAATTGGAAGAGCCGTGTCAAGGGACGCGACTGGTATGATTTGGAATGGTATGTCAGGCACCGCATCAAGATTGATCTCCCCCATTTTTGTCAACGTATGAAGCAAAGCCATCCTCATCACCGCCTGCCGCAAACAGTCTCTGACGTAAAAATCCTCCTCAAGGACCGCATTTCGACTCTCAATATCGAGCAAGCCAAGGATGATGTCTTGCCTTTCATTATGAACCGTTCCGAACTGGATATTTGGAGCCAGGAATACTTCACACTGTTGGCTGATCAGATCGTGTAGCAGGAAGGGCAATAATAAGGGAGCAAAATGACTGTTTACGGTTCGCGCATTACTTTTTTTGCAGGGCTTGACGTGCCTCCCTATACAGTCTATAATGACACACTCATTTGGGAACCGTTTTTAACCTGAGGGCATGAGGTTTGTATGGCAGAAGTAAAAAGTGATTTAACAGCTCAGCAAGCGCAGAACTTTTATAAGAAGGGCGTCGCGGCGTTTGAGAGAGGCAATCTCGATATTGCCATTGACCTCTTGATGCAATGCGTGACGCTCTCTCCGGGGTTCTCGTTGGCGCGAAAATTTTTGAGAGCTGCTCAGATCACAAAGTTTAAACGTGAGCGGAAGGTTGGGTTTGCCGAAAAGTTGCAAGAGTTCAGAACGATGTTCATCCGGATGAAGATCGCGACCCTTCAGAAGAGTGGCAGCTTGGAAGCGGCCTTGATTGAATGCGAGAAGTTGTTGTCGGTCAATCCCTTGCATCCTCTGAATGTCGAGCTGGCGGTTGAGATCGCCGAAGCCTCAGGCCATGCGGATGCTGCGCTCTTCACGGTGGAGTCGGCGTATGAGAATAATCCAGACGACTTAAAGCTTTTGCGTCGCGTCGCGGAGTTTTACTTGAAGCTCGGCGACTATACCAAGGCGCGCGACGCCTATTCAAAGTTAAATGCCTTTCTACCGAACGATCAACTCATTTTCAAGCAGCTTAAGGACGTGGAAGCCCGCGTGACCATGGCTGCTGGTTGGGAGGAAGCCTCTGGCAAGAAGGACGGGTATCGCGATCTCATTGCAAACAAGGAGCAGGCCAACAAATTGGATATGCAGAACAAGTCGGTCCAGACGGGTTCGGATGCTGATTTCCTTATCGAAGAGGCTAAGCAACGCATCGCCGCAGAGCCGAACAACCTCAACTTCTATCGCGCCCTTGCGCGCGTTTATCTCCAGAACAAGCGTTTTGAAGAGGCGGTTGCCACGCTCGAGGATGCGCGTAAGATCAATGCCGCCGATCCGGAACTGGATCGCGGCATCACACAGGCGAAGATCTCTCTGTTCGAGGCTAAGATAGATGCCCTGAAGGCTGCTGGCAAGACGGCTGAAGCTGCGGATATGGAAGGGGATATGAATCAATTTGTCTTTGATGATCTCTCCGCGCGCGTCCAGCGGTATCCGAATGATCTCAAGCTTCGTTTCGAGTTGGGCTGTCTTTATTTCAAGTATGAGTATTTTGATGAGGCAATCGGCCAGTTGCAGTTGGCGCAACGCAGTCCCAAGGAGCGCGTGGAAGCGCTCTATTATTTAGCCAAGTGCTTTGCGAAAAAGGGACAGCGGGATATGGCGGTCATGCAGCTGGAGACCGCGAACGACCAGTTGGCCATTATGGACGATCTCAAAAAGAAGGTCATGTTCGAGCTCGGGGTCTTGGCTGAGGAGTCAGGGGATTACGAAAAGGCCTTCAGCTTTTATAAGGATGTTTACGGTGCGGATATTGGCTTTGAAGATATTGGCGTACGTATGGAGCGCATCTACAAGTTGCGTCAAACGCCTTAATTTTGTCAGATCACGATACCGTGGCGAAACGTTTGCACGAGCTGATCAAAAGGGGAAAAGCTCACGTGGCGTTTTTGAGTTACAGGGGCATAGGATTATAGATTACGAGAAGAGGGGAAAGGAACGGCAGAGAAATGAACCATCGCAATTCCATTATGTTAAGCTTGCTATTCGTCACCAGCCAGGTCATGGCAAAGACGTATCTCTCGCCTGAATATGTAGCGGTCTCGCCTGACAGGAAGGCCGTGTATGTCACTGCAGCCACAGACAAAAAATTGCTCAAGATTGCGCCGGAAACAGCTCAAGTCTTGGAAACGTGGTCACTGAAAAAGAATCCATCAGGACTTGCCGTTGCTCCAGACGGAATGCTCTATGTCACCGCTGGCGCAGAGGATGGCATGCTCTACAAGGTGACCCCTACGGGAAAGACCCAGGAAAAAATAGAGGTTGGCCACACCCCCCTCTCTCCAGTTGTCAGCCCTGATGGCCAGACCGTTTATCTGCTCAACCGTTTTAACAATAATGTGATGGTTATAGAGACGGCAACCTTGAAACTCGTGCAGACCATCTCCGTGGTGCGTGAACCCCATGCCGCGGTCTTGGCTGCGGGCGGAAAGTTGCTCTTTGTCGCAAATCATCTGCCCCACGTGAAGGCAACAGATGATGTCGTGGCGGCCTCGGTCTCCATCATTGACACGACGAAACGGACCCTGCTCAAGAGCGTCATGCTCCCCAATGGCAGCACCGGCGTTCGTGGCATCACAGTCTCCCCCGACGGAAAGCATGTCTATGTAACACACACCTTTGGCCGTTACCAGCTTCCAACCACCCAGTTGGAGCGAGGCTGGATGAATACAGCAGGGTTGAGTGTCTTTGACGGTGGGACTGGCGACTATATCAATACGGTTCTTCTCGATGATGTTGATTTGGGTGCGGCGAATCCGTGGGGTGTGACGGTTTCAGCAGATGGAAAAACCTTAGTGGTGGCTCACGCAGGGACACGCGAGATCAGCGTGATTGACCGCGAGGCGCTCCATCGTCGACTGGAGCAGGCCGCGAAGAACGAAAAAGTGACGGAAGTAACCCGTTCTGCTTCAGATGTCCCAAATGATCTCTCTTTTCTGGTGCCGATCCGTCGGCGAATCAAGGTCGAAGGCGATGGTCCGCGTGGCGTGGTCACCTGTGCCCCTTACGTCTTTGTGGCCTGTTATTTTTCAGAGAGTCTCGTTAAGGTGAACATCGAGGAGAGTGCGCCAAAACTCCAGACACTCCAACTTTCTAAAAAATTCGATCTCGCCCAAGATCGTGTTCGTCGGGGTGAGATGCTTTTCAATGATGGGGCAATGTGCTTCCAGCAGTGGCAGAGCTGTGCGAGCTGTCATCCAGATGCGCGAACCGATGGTTTGAATTGGGATCTGATTAATGATGGAATTGGTAACCCGAAGCAGACAAAGAACATGCTTTACTCCCATCTCACACCACCGACCATGGTGACGGGAATTCGCAAAGACATGGCGTTGTGCAATCGCAAGGGCTTGACGCATATCCAGTTTGTTGTCCGTCCCGAAGAGGATGCGCTCTGCATTGATACGTATGTGATGTCGCTGAAGCCTGTTCCCAGTCCGTATCTCCAGGACGGGTCACTCTCCACGGCGGCGAAGCGTGGTAAAAAGCTCTTTCAGCAGGCGGGCTGCGCTGACTGCCATTCCACCCGCAAGGAGGCGCCTGATGGGACGCCGCTCTTCACGGATTTGAAAACGCATCCTCTTCTCGGTATCGGGAACGAGGAGGGACGAGCCTTTGATACGACAACGCTGGCGGAGGTCTGGCGGACAGCACCTTACTTGTATGACGGCCGCGCCCTGACCATGGAGGAGGTCCTCACCACCTGCAATCCCGGAGATGTTCATGGGGCGACAAAAAAATTAACAAAAATAGAGCTGACGGACTTGGCGGAATATATTTTATCCTATTAAAAAATGAGACTAAAAAAAGGGGGGGGGATGATGAAGGTATCTTTAGTTAATGGGGGCGTCACACGGACGCAAGAGTGGGGAGAGATGGATCTTTCAAAGGGGATCCCTCCTTGTGAAGGGACGGCTTTGTCGTTTGTGGGGTGGGGAACCCCGGCTACGGTGAAGCAGGCAGGCTTGGAAATAAAGGGAACCGAGGTTCCTCAATTATGGCTCTGTAACCATTCAGAGGCCTTTCCTCCAATTTGGCTTCGTTGGTCTTTGTCTGGGGCCCCCACACGGTTACTTCGGCGTAACGGACTGACGCTCGGTGTCTGTTATTCGGATGCCCATGCAGACTATTGTTTGCTGACGGGTGTGCTTCCCAAAGACCTGACCGCCTCGCGTGCTGATCAGACCACGTCGCTCTTCGAGGGCATCGAGGAGACGCTTGCAGAGGCTGGCATGACCTTCTCGGATGTCGCCAGAACCTGGCTCTATATGGACAATATTTTGGAGTGGTATGACCCCTTTAACCGTGCACGTGATGCCTTTTTCACCTCGCGCCATATTTACGATGGCCGTGTGCCAGCCAGTACCGGCATTGGAAGTGCGAACCTCTATGGGGCGGCCATTTCTGCTTGCGCTCTCGCGGTGAAACCCAAGAACAGTCAGACCACGCTTCAGATTGTTGAATCGCCCTTGCAGTGCTCGGCCTTGAGCTATCGCAGTTCGTTCAGTCGCGCGATCGAGATTGCGACGCCTGATTACCGGACACTCTTGATCTCGGGCACCGCCAGCATCGAGCCCCATGGCGCAACAGCCTTTGTCGATGATGTAGAGAACCAGATTCAGTTGACCATGGATGTGGTGAAGGCCATTTTGGAATCGCGTGGCATGAGCTGGGCAGATACAACACGCGCCATCATGTATCTTAAGAAGCCAGAATATATGCCTATCTGGAAGGCATGGCTTCAGAAAAACAATCTGACGGCTCTGCCGATGGTGACCATCGAGGCAGATGTGTGTCGGGATAATCTTTTGGTCGAACTGGAACTGGATGCTGTGAAAAAGATTTTGTGAGCGTGATGAAGAGACTTCTGAATAGACTCTTGAACTTAAGCATTGCGGTGTGGCTCTGCATTCTTCTTTCTCTTGGTTCGATCGCGCTGGCGTGTTTGGGTGCGACCCAAGCAGGTGAATGGATGGGGAAGCTCCCCAATCTGGTGGGTGTAGCGCTGCTAGCGCTGGCACTCGCGACCACGGGACTACGGGCGCTCTTCCGTCGGCGGTATCACTCGGCGCTCTTTCATTGCGGCCTTGCCGTGATCCTCGGTGGTTGGCTCATGGGACAAGTCGCACTTCGGACGGCCTCATTTGAACATCCTGTCAATGGGCTGATGGCTCTGATCGACGGGGATCGATCTGATAAGCTCTTCAAAGGTTCCCGTCTCGAAAAGGCGGTAGGCCGTGTACCCTTCACGGTTCAGTTGGAAAAGTTCACGGTCGAGCGCTATCCCTCACGCGATGACCGTTACGAAGCCCCGGTCCGCGAGTATCGAAGTCGTGTGACCATTCAGGAACCGGGCAAACCGTCGCGCGTGGAGGATATCCGCGTGAACCACCCTGCGCGCGTCCAAGGATTTTATATTTACCAGATGAGCTGGGGTCAGACCCAGGACGACTCGGGCAGAGCCGTCAACTATACGGTCCTGCAGTTTATCCGTGACCCTGGCCTTTATATGGTCTATACCGGTTTTGCGGTACTCTTTGCAGGGGCGTTCTGGTTTGCCGCAGGTTGTTTCCGCCTCAAGAGAGGAGGCGTGGCATGAGTGTGAAATGGACGCCTCAAGGGTTGTTGATTTATGCGACCATGGCCGCCTTCTTGTTAGCCGTCATCCTCCTCAAGACCGAGCGCAAGGCGTTAGGCCGCGGTTTCTGGTTTTCGGGTTTTGTTTTTGCAACGGCGGCGGTCATCTTTCGTGGGATTCATACTGGCCATACTCCGATGCAGAACCTCTTTGAGTTTTTCCTCTGCATGGCCGCCTTCCTTTGGCCCTTGGCCCAGATAAGCCGCTATCAGACCGGTTCGGATACGGATTTCCAAGATGCGCTCTTGGGTCTTGTCATTCTCGTTCCCGCAGGTTTTGTCTTTAACGAGGATCCTCGCATGCTTCCCCCGGCGCTCCAGAGTCCGCTCTTCATCCCGCATGTGGGGTGTTATGTGGCCGCCTATATCATTCTGGCACGTTCCGCCTTTATGGCAATCCCACTCTTTTCGTGCGCTGGCCCATTGACAGAAAGCCACCCACGTTTCATGGAGCTTTCGCGGGCGGATGCGGTCTCGCGTCAGACCGCGGCCATGGGCTTCGTGTTGATGACGGTCGGACTCTTTCTCGGCTCTCTTTGGGGAAAGATCTGTTGGGGACACTACTGGCAGTGGGATCCCAAAGAGATGTGGTCACTGGCGACGTGGTTCATGTATGCCGCCTACTTCCATCTCAGGTTGCGCAACGGTATCCGCACGCCGCGCCTGCTCGCCATCCTGCTCTGGCTTGGCTTCCTCTTCGTTGTCTTGACGCTGACCTGGATCAATGTCTCCCGGCTCTTCTCAGGTATGCACACGTATGCGTGACGCGACAGGGCAACTTTTTTCTCACAGAGGCACAGAGAGCACAGAGGAGAAGTGTTTTACCGCAAAGAACGCATAGAACACAGAGAAAAGAGATAACCCCAGATGAAAAAATCAAAGCATTTAGAATTTGATCTTTGCGATCTTTGTGTTCTTTGTGGTTAAAATAAAGCAAGCTACAGCCAAGGAGTCTATGAGCGATCTTTTCAAATCAAAGGCGACAAAGGCGATGCTGATCGTCTTGTTGGGTCTTTTTTCAGCACAAGGTGCAGAGGAGAAACGTATGGAAAAAAAATACCGTGAGTTGACCTCGGAAGAGGCGCGTGTCATTCTTAAAAAAGGTACGGAAGCCCCTTTCACTGGTAAGTATGAGAAGACCAAGGAGCCCGGCGTTTATACGTGCAGACAGTGTGGCGCGGCGCTCTATCGTGCAGAGGACAAGTTTATTGCGCATTGTGGCTGGCCAGCCTTTGATGATGAGATCCCGGGTGCGGTCCGTCGCAATGTTGATGCTGATGGAAGTCGCACGGAAATCCTCTGTGCCTCCTGTGGCGGTCACTTGGGACATGTCTTCAAAGGCGAAGAACTCACAAAGAAAAATGTGCGCCATTGCGTTAATTCAATCTCCATGGATTTTGTTGCAGAAAAAAACTTGGATATTCCTTTTAAACGTGCTGTCTTCGCTGGAGGTTGCTTCTGGGGTGTTGAGTACTATCTACAAAAAGCAAAGGGCGTCATTCAGGCCGTCAGTGGCTATACAGGTGGTACGGTTGAGAACCCAACTTATGAAGAGGTTTGTCGCAAGAAGACGGGTCATGTTGAGGCGGTCGAGGTCCTCTATGATCCCCAGCAGACCAATTTTGAGACCCTTGCCCGGCTCTTTTTTGAGATTCATGATCCGACCCAGGCGAATGGGCAGGGACCCGACCTCGGGGAACAATATCTCTCGGTTCTCTTTTACAAGAATCCTGAAGAGAAGGCTGTGGCCGAGAAGCTGATTGGCCTGCTCAAGGAAAAGGGCCTTCAGGTCGTGACACGTGTCGAACCCACCAAAACCTTCTGGAAGGCCGAGAGCCGGCATCAGGACTACTATTTTGTCACAGGCAAGCAGCCCTATTGCCATCGCCCCGAAAAGCGGTTTTAGCCCGCTTTATTTAAATGTGCTGTTCCTCATCCGGCAGCTGCCGGACACAGAGAGCACAGAGCATACTTGTCGAAAATCATTGAGATTTCTGGATATTGCCCAGTATTATCCTTTTTATCAGAACAAGCGACTGGAATTGGCTTACTCCGTGAGCTCTGTGGGCTCTGTGAGAAAAAACAGCTACACTTTTAAGGAAATGATCTAGTCTGATTTTTCAATTGCATTCCCCAAGAAGATGGGCGTATACTACGCACATTATTTTTCTAATTACAACTAGCTATCAGATAAACAGGAGAGTTTATGAAGTACTTACGCGCTGAGGGTTTTCTTCTCGCCCTGTTGCTCTTCACGACAGGATGCGTCAACGTTCAGAAGACCAGCAATGGTGCCCTTTATAATCTAGAAGTTCTTGGGACGCCGGGCAAGGCTCAAGAGGTCATTACAGTTTCCAATTATGGCTACTACCTCTTTAACTGTCTCCCCATCTTCTGCGGTAATACGATTGACGGGCACCTTGGCAACACGGTCTGGTTTCAGAATCATGTAACACTTGAAAGGACACAGGGCGTTATGATACGAGAGATCAAGGATCAAAAGCCGTGGTTGACCAATCTGCAGCCTCACTCGTATGAAACCTGTTTCTTCAGTGTCATCCCTTACATTGGAAACTCGCTCGGCATTGTCTGGTATAAGCAAATCGATCTTTCGGCAGTCCTGGTCAAGCCATACAACAAGGAGGCACGCCCATGAAACAATTTCTGAACAGTACGATGGCCCTGACGTTGCTTTTCTGTCTTTCGGGCTGCGCAACCGTGAAGACCGGCCGTAACTTTGACGGACTCCGTGTGGAAGAGGGCGCCAAACCCGTTGCCTCGGTCGCGATCGAGAATTATGGTTATTACCTCTTTGGTTTTATTCCTCTGATTGCGGGTGAACCTCGTTATCCGAACGCGTTCATGTGCACCATCTTCAGCGACTCGGTCACACCCCAGAACAATATGTTAATGCTCTCTAAAACCGCCCAGAAGGCAGGCGCAAAAAAGGTTATTAATCTGCGCGTTTATGAAGGCTGGACCGGTTCCTTCTCCTTCTGGATCATCTGGAAAAAACAACTCTATACCGGAGCGCTCTTGACCGAATGAGCTTTGAACTGCTCGCACCTGCAGGCGACATGACCTGCCTCCAGGCGGCCCTTGATGCAGGTGCCGATGCAGTCTATCTTGGACTCGATTCACTGAACATGCGCCAGCTGGCCACGCGTAATTTCACGCGAGAGACCTTGCTAGAGGCCTCGGCTCGCTGCCGCGCCCGAAAGGTGAAGCTCTATCTGACCCTGAATAGCATCCTTTACGAAGAGGAGCTTCCTGAACTGGAGTCGCTTCTGCGCTTTGCCCAGCCCTTGATTGATGCGGCCATTGTCGCAGACTGGGCCACCATTACCGTGTGCAAGCGTCTCGGCGTTCCCTTTCACATCTCGACGCAGATGTCCTGCTCCAATTCGGTTGCGGCACGATTTCTTGTTGAACAGGGCGCGAGCCGGATTGTCCTTGCACGCGAGTGTTCGCTGGACGAGGTTACCGCCATTGCCCGCAGTGGCATTGAAGTTGAGACCTTTGTGCATGGCGCGATCTGTGTGGCGATTGCCGGACGCTGCCTGCTCTCCCATGAGGCGTATGGGTGTTCCAGCAGCCGAGGCGAGTGTCACCAGCCCTGCCGGCGCGAGTTTTTGATTAAGGAGCTTCGTGAGGGCGAGAATGCGGACGCAGAATTCATAGTCCAGCCTCATACCGTCCTCTCAGCGCGCGACCTCTGTTCGCTTCCTTTCATGGATAAGCTGATGGCCGCAGGCATCACCTCCTTCAAAATCGAAGGACGTGCACGCAACCCCGAGTATGTGAAGACTGTGGTGACAGCCTATCGCCGGGCCATGGAGGCTGTGAAGGCGGGATGTTTTGATGCGCCTCTGGTTGAGACGCTGATGGCGGAGTGCGCCAAGGTCTATCATCGCGAGTTTAGCGTCGGACTCTTTTATGGTCGTCCCGGCGCGGGCCAGTTCACTAATACGGATCTCAACCAAGCCACCCAAAAGAAACTCTATGTTGGGTTGGTTCAGAATTACTATGCACGCGCTCAGATGGTGCAGGTTGTGATTCAGGATCAAGCGATCGCGCTCGGCGACACCCTCGCGATCCATGGCGAGACCACAGGCGTGGTGGAGGTGAGCCTAACGGATCTAAGGCGCGACGAAGAAGTGTGCACACGCGCCGAACGCGGCACGTGGATTACCTTCCCCTGTGAACAGCGCGTGCGCACAGGCGACAAGGTCTATGTGGTGCGCGCGACAGAACAGTAGGCAGTAGGCAGTTGCAGTTGGCAGTGGGCTTTCGTCCTTGCATCCTTCCGTCCTTTAGTCAAAAAGTTCAGTTTGTTTGTGACGCAAGGATAACAGGACGTAAGACGTAAGATTTGACTGGCCACTGCCGACTGCTACTGGCCACTGCCGACTGCAGCAGCAGCCTCCGGCTGCTGCTGCGCAAGGTCAGACCGGTGCTTTAAAATCTCTTCGACGATCTGCGTGATGCCAGCGTAGTGCCAACCATCGAGCGTGAGCTTCTTATTGTTGGCGCAAACGAGACGGACAATGCCCTTCTCTTTCCACTGGGACCAGTCAACAGAGACAATATCTTTGTAGGCGAGGGGGTGCGGACCGAGTCCTGTTCCGCTCAAACCTTGCTCATTCGCAACATACTGCCGCGTCGCCCGAAAGGCAACCACGCCAAAGGCCAGAAGTCCGAGAACAAGGGTGATTCCGGCCTGCACAAATTGCGTTGTGAGATCTTTCTCAGAGTAGACAGGCTTTTTAAAGAGGGCTGTCAGATGTTTGGCTTGCGCTTCACGCGCGGCCGTGTCGTTGGCCAGCTCCTTGGACAACTTTAATTCGCCCATCTTTTTGACGAGCTTAGAGGGTGCGCTCGAACCTCCTTTTGCAAAGAGAAGCTCCAAGGGCGACTTGCCGTCCTCACCTCGGTCAAGCCAAGCCGTGACCGTGAGATTAGTCCCGAGCAACTCCTCGCGAACCGACTCTAGGGCCGTGTTGACCTTCGGATAGGCTTTGGCGCCGTCATAGATGGACCAGAGGCAGATGGCGACCATCATGGCTCCGACCCCGCAGAGGCGTAACGCATACTCGCGATTCAGTTTTGCAGTGACCATCGTCCGCTCTCCGTTATTTCGCCAGCGCTTGGACCATCAGGGAGGACCACGTCATGCACTGCACCAGTTGGTCGAGGCCGAAGGATTCGTTTGGACAGTGAATCTTGTCCTCTTCCCGGCCGAAGCCGACGAGGAGAGGCGCGGCACCGGAGATGCGTTGCAGGGTGGCGACGATCGGGATTGAGGCGCCTTCCCAACGGAAGAGCGCACCACGGGGGTCCATCTCGGCTAACACCTCGGAGGCCAAGTGGAAGATCGGCGAATTGAGCGGAAGCCGGAAGCCGGGAGCCCCTCGGCAGGCTTCAGAAAGGGTGACTTTCATGCCACGCGGACAATGGGCCTCCAGATGTTTCTGAACCGCGAGATAGGTCTCGGCAGGAATCTGGTCTGGGACGAGGCGCATGCTGATCTTGGCCAACGCCGAGGAGGGAATGACGGTCTTGGAGCCTGGACCACCGTAGCCCGTATGAATGCCGTTGATCTCGATGGTCGGCAGAAAACTGCCACGCAACATCATGTTCACGCCGTCGGCGCCACCGGCAGGGGGACACCCGACCTCTTTCTCGTATTGTTCATCTGAGAGCGCCGCCTTGATCGCATGGTCATGCTCTTCCTGGCTGGGGGGACGCACACGATCGCTGAATCCTGCGACCGCAATGGATCCATCGGGATTATGCAGGGAGGCGAGCAATGCTGCCATGCCCTGCGCCGGATTGGGGGAAACGCCGCCATGTACGCCTGAGTGTAGATCGTGCTCAGGGCCTGTCAGGGTCACGGTGAAATGCTGGACGCCGCGAAGACCGGCAACGATCGAAGGCTGCTTGTTGGGTCCACTGGAGGTGTCAGAGACCATCAAAACATCAGCCTGAATGCGGGAGGCGATCTTGGGCGCCAAGAGAGAAAGCGCTTCGCTTCCGCTCTCTTCCTGTCCTTCGAGTAGGATTTTCAGCGTGGGCAGGGGTTTACCCGCCTCGATCAGCGCCTTGATTCCCTGGAGAACGCCGAAGACCTGTCCCTTATTGTCCTGCGCACCACGTGCATAGACGCGGCCATCGATGAGCGTGGGCTCGAAGGGGGGTGTCTTCCATTCCGGCAAGGGGTCTTCGGGTTGGACATCGTAGTGTCCGTAGAAGAGGACATTCATGGCGGTATTCTCGCCGAGGCGCTCGGCAAAGAGCACGGGCACCGGACGCCCGGAGTCGGGAGTCAGGAGCTCGACATCAAAACCGAGCGGTTTTAGAAATTGCTTGAGCCATGTCGCGCACCGGGCGCAGTCGCCCAGCCGTTTTGGGTCTGTGCCGATGGTTGGAAGCCTCAAAAGTTCAAACAACTCATCCAGAATAGTCTGGCGGTTCTTATCAAAATAGTCTTGAGCAAATTGTACGTTCATGGTGTGTCAGTGTACCAAAAACAATAAAGAGTCTCAAGGGGACACTTTTTTACTCCAAAAGAGGGAGAATTTTTGGTTAAATACTTCCTCTTCTTTATTGACCCTTTAAAGCGGGGCAAGGCAACAACACATCAATGGTTGGATTATGGAAAAGAATTACGATCCGCAAGCAGTCGAAGCAAAATGGTATCCTTGGTGGGAAGAGAATAAACACTTCCAGGCTGACCCCTCCCAAGGGGGCGTTCCCTACACGGTCGTGATTCCACCGCCGAATGTGACGGGCATCCTCCACATGGGGCATGCGCTGAACAACACGATTCAAGATGTCTTGGTGCGCTGGCGCCGGATGCAGGGACGTAATACGATCTGGATTCCTGGAACTGACCATGCAGGTATTGCGACGCAGAATGTCGTGGAAAAGGCGCTGCGCAAAGAGGGGCTCTCACGGCGCGATCTGGGTCGCGAAAAATTTATTGTGCGCGTTTGGGATTGGAAGCAGGAGTATGGCAGTACGATCGTGCGTCAATTACGCAAACTGGGCGCGAGTTGCGACTGGTCGCGTGAGCGTTTCACGATGGATGCAGGATTAAGCGAGGCCGTCTCAGAGGTCTTCTGTCGTTTGTATGAAGAAGGTTTGATTTATCGTGGCAATTATATTGTGAATTGGTGTCCCCGCTGCCACACAGCCCTTTCAGATGAAGAGAGCGAGCACGTGGATACGCAGGGCAACCTCTGGCACATCCGTTATCCGATCCCTGGCGGTGGCGAGGTGGTGGTCGCCACAACCCGTCCCGAGACCATGTTGGGCGATACAGCCGTGGCAGTCAACCCCGCTGACGAACGCTACCAAGCACTCATCGGCAAGACCGTCACACTCCCCTTGATGAATCGCGAGAT
>CAIZQW010000146.1 GCA_903935195.1 uncultured bacterium | reverse complement strand
GCGAAGGAGAAGGGGGATCCAGCCAACTTTAGCACTTTAGCACTTTCGAACTTTCTAACTTCTTCCGCCTATCCCGCGCCGTTGGCAAAGGCGAAAGGACTCTTTCGTTACCAGATCATCCTGCGTGCCTCAACGACACGTCTCATGACACAACCTCTCCGTGAGGTCATTGAAAAAGTCGCGATTCCGAAAGAGGTTACCTTCTCGATTGATGTCGATGCCATGAATATGGGGTGAGTTAGGAGAGAGTAGCAGTCGGCAGTGGCAGTCGGCAGTGGCAGTCGGCAGTGATCACTGGTCACTGGATACTTTCCACAATCCGCTCGGCGGTCAGGCCGGCCTCTTCACGCAGCTGAGTTGTGGAGCCTTGCCCCATGAAGCGGTCCGGCCAGCCGATGATGTGGACGGGCGTGGTGATGTTATTCGCTGCGAGTGTTTCTGCGACCGCGGATCCAAACCCGCCCGCTGCGGATCCATTTTCAAGCGTAATGAAGCAGGTTGCGGTTGCCGCCTGCCCCTTGAGGAGTGTAAGATCCAAGGGCTTGATGAAGCGCGCATTGACGATGCCCGCTGTACGCCCCTTTAATCCGATTAGTGCAGCAATCTCATGTGCAAGCGGAAGCATATCACCTAAAGCCCAGATCCAGATCGTCGTTTCAGGGGAGCCACTAAGGACTTCTGCTTTTCCGAGTTCGATTCCCATATCCGCGCATTCCTTCAATCCTCTTTCCGGGCCGGGTTCACGGGGATAGCGGATGGTGGCAGGACCGTCAAGGGTCAAGGCGAAACGGATCATCGCGTCCAGTTCCTGGTTGTCTGCGGGCTGCATCATGACGAGATTGGGCAAACACCGCAGCATGGGGATGTCATAGATGCCGTGGTGGGTGGGTCCGTCGCTGCCAACCACACCTGCACGGTCAATGCAGAGGAGGACTGGAAGTTTTTGGATGCAGACATCGTGCATCACGCAATCCACCGCGCGTTGCAGGAAGGAGGAGTAGACAGCAAAGACGGGGCGGTATCCAGTCGAGGCAAGGCCAGCAGCAAAGACCACGGCATGCGCTTCACAGATCCCGACGTCAAAGAAGCGCCGCGGGTATTTCTCGGCAAAGGCTGCAAGCCCTGTGCCTGTGCACATGGCCGCTGTAATCGTCACGAGGGAGGGGTTGTCCTCTGCTAGCGCCAGGAGTGTCTCCCCGCACGCTTGCGAGTAACCTTTGGCGCCACCCTTCACCTGTTCGCCTGTCTCGCAGACAAAGGCGCTGACGCCATGCCAGGCGCTGGGGGTCTGCTCAGCGGGTTGGTAGCCGCGGCCCTTTTGCGTTGCCACGTGGACAAGCACGGAACGCTTGTCATCGCGCGCAGAGAGCAGGGCGTTTTCCAACGCATTAAAATCATGGCCGTCAATGGGGCCGATATACCGAAGGCCGAACTCTTCGAAAAAGGCGTTCTTCAGCCAGATACTCTTAATGGCCTGTTCGAGCTTGTGATAGATGTGGCGCAAGGCGGTCATGTGCATGCGGTGGCCTGCGGCTTCAGCAGCGGCCTTGATGCGGTTGTAGCGCACGCTCGTCAACATTCGGCCTAGACTGCGGGAGAGGGCGCCGACATTCTGGTTGATCGACATCTCATTGTCGTTCAGGATGACGATGACCTTTGCATCTACATCCTCAAGGTTGTTGAGGGCCTCCAGGGAGATGCCGTTGGTCATTGAGGCGTCTCCGATGATGGCGAGGACGTGTCCGGGTTGGCCTTTCCGGGCGAGCCCCGTGGCCATGCCGAGTGCCGTGGAGAGTGCAGTGCCGGCGTGTCCTGCTATGGAGGCATCGCAGGGATTCTCATCCGGCTTGATGAAGCCAGAGAGGCCACCTCGTGTGCGAATGGTTGAAAACTGTTCCCGGCGGCCGGTCAATAATTTCCAAGTGTAGGCTTGGTGGCCCACATCCCAGACAATGCGGTCTAGAGGCGGGGAGAAGATGCGGAGCAGGGCAATGGTCAGCTCCACGGAGCCGAGATTCGAGGCGAGGTGGCCCCCGTTCTTGCTGATGGTGCTGATAATGGTTTCACGCACTTCCGTTGCCAGCTGGGGAAGCTGTTGCGGGGTGAGGTCTATGACATCATTTGCGCTATTGATGGTTGAGAGTAGGCTCATAGGAAAAGTTTCAGTCAAAGACGCCATCTGCTTGGCCTGTTCGTTTTTTAAGATCGCGCCAGAAATCAAGGTAGGTGAGCAGATAGCTCGCTTCAGGGCGTTTGGCATGTTCCTCGATCAACCGCTTCACGCGGAGTTGTTCGAGACGGTACTCTTCTTTTGAGAACTTGCCAGAGACAAACGCCAAGCGGAGCCAGACGAGGTAAGTGGTCAGGGCGTCACAGCAGTTGTAGTTGATGATCTCCTGGCGCTTGCCAGCGTAAAAGAGTCCGCAGACATCATCGCCGGTGGTGTCGAGCTTACCCGGGATTCCGGAGAGCTGGGCCAGTTCATTGAGGGAGACCGTGGTGTTCTTTCCGAAGCCGCTGACCAGGTCCATGAGGTCAACATCCATGCTCTCCCAGGGCTTTGCAGTGAGGCGCTCGGAGAGGGCTTTGATGTCGATGCCGTGGACGATGGCGCGCTGGAGTAAGATGCGCAGATCTGAGTTCCGCGAATTAAAACCGACCAGTTGAGGATTCTTGGTTGCGAGGCCCTCCACGAGAAAACGGCGAAGGATCGAGGGTTCGTCCTGGGTCTCATCCGAAACGTTCTGGGGAAGGGCGAACAGGAAGAGCTGGACCTCGCCATTTCGTAAGACGCGTCGAATCACCGTGGCGATCGAGACGACTCGGCATTGGATCAGCTTCAAGAAAGGTTGCGGATTTTCGGGTGTCCGGCCTCCATGCTCCCACATGGTCTCCAGGACCTCTTTGGATGAGACCTCATCGGGTTGCTTATAGAGTATCCGTCCCGCTTGCAGATCCGGGATCCATTCGCAATCGAAGGCCCACACTTCATCTGCAATGGATTTAATCATCTTTTTCCCCATTGAGAAGAGGCTGTTCGACTTCGAGCGACCCCTTGAAGGTGGTTGTCAGCGAGAACTTGACATGGGTCGTTCGCTTGGTGAGCGAAATTTTACGGTTGACGCTCATGGCGCCTGTTGGCTCGCCACGCGTATTTCGCACTTCGAAACTGGAGTTTGACAACGACTCAAAGGTTCCGTCTTCTTTTCTCGCGAGCAAGGCGATATTGGCCATCACGGTTCCATTGAAGTTCTCGGAACGCCGGATGCGGCTGCTGATCCGTAGCGCCTTGAACTTCTGGACGCCCAAGGCGATCAAGGGGGATTCGACCTCCAGCCTGAGGAATTGGTCATGGGTGAAGTTGAGGGTTGCACGACCATCCCGCTCCTTGATCTGTACATGCTGGAGAGGCTTTTCTTCCACACTATAGCGCCAACCTTCAACGATATCTCTTCTGCTGAGCTCTTTTGGAAAGAGAGGGAGTAAGTTCTTGTCGAGGGGTGTCTGTGGGAGGATCATGACTACAGGGAGTTCCCGGGGCGGGATGAAGCCAGAAACTTCTTTGGACTCCTCGACAGGATGGATTTGAAACATGAAATAGATGATGCAGGCAATGATGAGCAGCAAGCCGAGGACCAGTGTCGTGGCGAGGCGTTGCAGGAATCGTGTGGAGGGGAGGCGGATGGATTGGACGACGTTTTGTGCCGCTTCCATGTTCTGCGTATTATGCGAGAAGGAGAGTCCCTCACGTACTTCCGGCATGGAGAGGTCTGCATTTTGTTGCAGGACCGTAGGATCCATGTTCTTGTTTGCAGATTGGAGTGCCCGGACATACGCTTTGTAGTCAAAGGGCAGACTTCTAAACTCTATACTTTTTGCCTTATCATCGTAAATGCAGTAGGTGGAGCAGGCATCATCGGTACGAGGTGCGCCGATACTTCCCGGGTTGATGATATAGCGCTTGCCCTCTTCACATTCAAAGTCACAGAAATCAAGCGCATGGGAGACCCCGCTTTTGCCAATGACATGGATACGGGGAAAGTGGGTATGGCCAACAAAAAGGATAGGGTCCGTCGTAGCCTGCCAGGAAGGCGTGGCTTCCTCTGGAGTGTAGACATAGCGGAAGAGCTCAGGCCTCGAAAAATCGCCATGCGTGCAACGGAAATTTGTACCCTCCGCGATCAAGGGTAGTCGCTCAAGCCAGCGCATGCCCGTAGGTGAGATCTGTTTGCGATGACGTTCAACGGCTTGGGTGGCGCGCTCAGAAAAGGAGGCTGTGCTCAATTTGCCACAGACCGCTGCATCGTGGTTGCCCATGAGCACAACATGCGCTTTACGGTAAAGCAACTCAAGGGTCTCTGCCGGCTCCATTCCATAACCCACGCAATCACCAAGACAGATGATTCTGTCGACCTTCATGCTGGCAATATCTGCCAAGGCCGCTTTAAGAGCAGTGGCATTTGCATGAATATCAGAAATAATCGCGTACCGCATAGAAAAAGTTCGTGGTAATGCGTATTAATTGATCGGAAATCAGAAACTGCGGGCATAAGCGAATGCCTGCAGATTAAAAAAAACGGCAGGAACCCTACCGTTTTTAAGAAGAAATACTATTAGCCCGCAATGATAGCTTCGCTAGGACATTCACCCGCGCAAGCACCACAATCAACGCACTTGTCTGCATCAATCGTGTAGGGGGTTCCCTCGTTGATTGCCTCGACAGGACACGCACTTTTGCAAAGACCGCAAGCAACACACTTGTCTGTAATTTGATATGCCATGATCATCTCCTTAGGTTGTTAAAAACGAGGTCTAATATTACTCCATTAACGACTCAAAAAGCAATCCTAAAACCTACCTATTTTTCTTTTCTGCTGTCTTTATTTTACTACTATTTATTGGGCTGTTGCCGAGGCCCCAGGGGAATTCGTTATGGAGGGGATTAAAGAGGGGAATCCTTTTGTAAATTGCTCAGAAAGGGCGCTGATCTTTTTGAGCACAAGCTGCTGGTTATCATTGGCAAAGAGATCCTTCAAAAGAACGTCCAGCAGTTGCAGAATCAGTTCGTCTACCATTGCATCCTTGTCGCGCGTTTGGTCGGATGTCTTTGCAATTAATGCGATTGATTCAGCGAAGATGATTCGCTTTGCCTCGGGGAAGTTTTTGCGCTGGCTGATTTCCTGGAGATGTTCAAGAGCTTTCTGCGAATGACCTTTCTTGATCTCCACCAGTGCGCTGACGAGCGAGGGAAGGTAGTCAAATTGAGTATGGGCTCCAAGCGTCTTCGCTGAAAAGGTCGCCAGCTCAGCGTCGTTTTGATAGAGGCTAACAGTGATGAGGCTCGCAAACATCAGTCTGGACTGTACGTCCTCGAGGCGAGAGGGTGTATTCTTTTGCAGGCTGGCAAGGGCGGACTTGAGTTTTGTGTACTGTTCGAGAGCCAAATGCGAGCAATGCAGCTTGGTCAGGGCGATAGATTGGACTCCCATGGCGAGAATTGCGGTTTCGGCAGAAGGGCTCTCTTTTGCAAGGTCAGCCTCGATGAGGGCGTATTCGTTCTTCTTGCCGATCAGGCAGACGAATCCAATCATCGCATGCACCAGCGGGGGCTCAAGAGACACATCTAGAGCCTTGTTGTACTCTTCAAGAGCAAGCACAGTCGCCTTCTCGGAGGTAAAACGATAGGTCTTGTACGAAATGGTTTTTCGAAATTTAGCGAGGCGCTTTTCTTCATCCGTCTTCGTACAAGCTGTAATCAACAGAATGGCTAAACAAAGTAAAAGATTTCTTTTCATCAAGAGAAGTTTAGCCCTTCCGAATAAAGATAGGGGTGCCTGAGGGTATTTTACCATCATTCACCATGTTGCCTGGGATCAGGGCGCCATTCAGAAGGTAATAAGTAGTCGGGGATCTCCATTTGCTCCCGCAAATAAGAAGGGGGGGGCGTTGCGACGAGACGGTCCCTGCACAGGTATAGTCCAGAAGGACTTTTGTCCCATAAGGCAGTTTGAGGATCGCTCCTGACGTGAGCTGACTGCCTGTGGCGTAACGTCCATCCGGATAAACATAGAGGGTTGTCGAGGACCGTATGGCCGTGCCGGCAATATCTTGTGCGCGGTTGCTCACGCCGATAGTCTGATAGCCAGTGGAGGGACGAGCCGGGGGCTTCTTGCCAATTACGGGCGAGATAGACTTTGGCTCGTAATCCTGGGGCTGCGGCGCAGTAAAGGCGCTCATTTTGCCATAGAGAACCTCCGCGAGCGCAGGGTCTGCGATGACAAGCCGCCTGGCTGCCACATCAGGATCTCGGGTTGGTCGACTCTTGAGCCCTAGCTTTGCGCGGATGGAGGGCATGGCGAACTGCATACCACAGCGCTTACGTCCCCGATGGTTTTTGGGTTGCCATTTGTTTGGTGCGCCGTAGGCGATCTGCGAATGGGGGACCACTTGCGCGTCAGTCAGTTTATACGTTGTTTTAATCAACTCGATCAGTTCCTTCAGCGCCTGTGTTTGAGCAGAGGAGAGCGGTTTGTTATGGTAACCACAGGTTTCGATGCCAATCGAGAAGTTGTCCACCTCCTGCTTGCCGTTCCACATGCTCCGTCCCGAGTGGAAGGCGATGCGACGTGGATCGATGATGCTGTAAACACGGCCAGCCTCGTCGATGCAATAGTGGCACTCGCCCATTTCGCTGAGCTTGCGGAGGGCGCTGCCAGAGGGGGCTTCAGTCGTGTGGAGAACCAGCAATGTGGTTTCGCTGCGCTTGTCTCTTTCCTTGTTCCGAGGGCTGTAATAGGAACTGTTAATCTTGATTGCAGCGCAAGCAGAGCTGGCGACAAGACAGACGCTTGCCGCAAGCGAGAGGTGCTTTATGTTGAAATGTAACATGCGAGAGGGTTATTTTGCCCAAGCTTCCTTGCCGAGAATCAAGTTGTTGGCAGTCATGTCAGCGGGGATGGGAAGTCCCATCAAAGCAAGAATCGTGGGAGCGATGTCACTCAACTTACCCTTTGGAGCAAGCTGGGTGCCAACAGCGTCCTTGGCAACATAGATACACTCGACATCGTTAAGCGTATGGCTGGTCTTGGTCATGCCGGTGATGTAATCCACCATCTGTTCAGCATTGCCATGATCTGCTGTAATCAGGATCTGTGCATCCAGTTCCATCAGGCGAGGGAGAAGCTTGCCGATACACGTGTCCACGACTTCAACCGCGAGACGCGCTGCGTTGGCGTCTCCGGTGTGGCCGACCATGTCGCAGTTGGCAAAGTTAACAGCGATGAAGGCGTAGGGGTTGTTCTCGAGTTTCTTAAGTAACGCCTCGGTGACGAAGAGGGCTTCCATCTCCGGATGGCTTGCAAAGGTGGCAGGGTCAAAGCGACCAGGGATATCGACTTGCTCTTCGCCAGCATAGGGTTGTGTTGACTTCCCGTTAAAGAAGCTGGTGACATGGCGGAACTTCTGCGTCTCGGCAATGCGGAGTTGCTTGAGGCCAGCCTTGGCAATGACTTCGCCCAGCAGGTTGGGCATACCGCCCTCGCCACCCATGGCGCCCAGCAGATACTCTGCGAACTCGTCCCAGTAACGTGTGAAGCCGAGGTAGACGACCTGCGGACGAACCGCGCGCTTGCCCTTGTAGGTATCACAGACAAAGGCCTGAGTCAATTGAATCGCGCGGTCCTGACGATAGTTAAAGTGCATGACCGAGTCGCCGTCCTTGATTCCTGCATATCCTTCGAGGACGCATGGCGGAATGTATTCGTCTGTCATCGGCGTGTTATCAGGTGTGATGTCCTTTTCGTAGGAGGCCTTCACAGCTTCGACCGCGCCACTGACCTTACGCCCTTTGGCTTCGACCAGGCAGGTGAACGCTTCATCCGTGAGACCGTAGTTCTTGGAACGATCCATGGAATAATAACGACCCATGATTGTGCCGATCGAACAATGGCCGACAGCCTTCATCGCAGTCTCAAGGCGCGCAAGATATTCCAGCGTGCTACGGGGCGGGGTGTCGCGTCCATCAAGGAAGGGATGCACAATGATCCGTCCGGTTGCGAACTCGCTGCGGGCCCGTTTCATCAGTTTGAAAAGATGTTCTTGGTGCGCATGGACGCCTTCATCCTGCAAGAGGCCCATGAAGTGGAGCGCGCTGTTGTTCTTCTTCCAGTTGGCGATGAGCGCAGCCCATTTGGGCGAGGTGAAGAGTTCGCCGGTGCTGAGGCCGTCGTCAATGCGCTTGAGCTCTTGAATCACAATGCGTCCTGCGCCCATATTCAAATGACCGACTTCGCTCGACCCCTGATAACCGTCTGGCAGTCCGACAGCTTCACCGCTACACGCCAAACGTGACCACGGATAACGTTCTTTCAGGCGGTCAATGGTTGGCGTCTGAGCTGTAAAAACAGAATTTCCAACGTCGCGGGGATTGAGTCCCCAGCCATCACGAATAATCAGTACGACAGGTCTCATGGCGTTATAAATCCTTATAAGGTGTTAAAAGGTTATAGTTTACCATTTTATTGCCCTGTTTCTCAAGGTGCGATTTTGGGTTTTTGGGAAGCGCACGCCGTTGCGATTCGCTGTTGCAGGCCAAAGTGGCCAAATTATGTGTTATGGGCAAGGACTCAGAGACTTAGAGACTATAAGACTCAAAGGGTCTTTACTGTCCTGGGGCTTTCCTTTGAGTCTCTGAGTCTTCCGGTCTTTGAGTCCTCGCTATTTCATCGGAGCATTACAACGTGGCAGGGTGTCCGCGGTCCCAGGATTAAGTCACAAACAAAGACTATCAGCCATCCATCTGCTGCTCTTCGGCGATACTGCCGGGGAAGAGAATGTTGTTTTCAAGGTGGATGTGCTCATGGAGGTCCGACTCCAGCGCGGCAAGAGCTTCATAGAGGGCCTTGAACGTCTCACAGGCATCCTCGGGCAACTGGTAATTTTGCGTGAGAGTCCGCATCGTGGCAAGGATTTTGCCTGCCCCGTCATGTTCGTGTTCCATCTGGTGAATGGGGTGGGCGACACT
>CAIZQW010000145.1 GCA_903935195.1 uncultured bacterium | reverse complement strand
GCCTGCACGCCAGCATGTCGAACAGTCTTTCCCCAACATTCCAGTGAAGTTATAGGCAAGCGCGCCGCCCGGGGCGGGAATAAACTGACTGGTAACTAGAAGAGGAATAATGGGGTGTTTCAATATCGGCGTACGGGCGTCCTCGCCCGTACGTGTGCAGGCGAGGACGCCTGCACGCCAGCATGTCGAACAGTCTTTCCCCAACATTCCAGTGAAGTTATAGGCAAGCCCGCCGCCCGGGGCGGGCAATTGAGAGTGCATATTCAACAACCTTTCATTGGTTGGCGGGCCTCATCCAGCACCATGAGCAAAGCTCCACCAATGCCCAGGATAATGGCGACGCTTTGAATTGATGTCGGCAGAGTTCTATGCCAAGCCAGCGAAACCAAAACCGTGATCACCGGGTAGCCATTGCACAACGGAGCCACAATGATGCCTTTTCCGTACCGAAATGCGAAAACGAATGTGCAAAAGCCAATCGCATTTAACAGTTGAATAACGGTTGCTGTACCCACCCCGGACCATCCCCAATTGATGGTCTGGTGGAAGTTCGTCATCCACAGAATGAGTGGAACAAACGCCAGAGCGGCCAGCGTGGTGTAAAAGCAGATGCTGGCGGAGCTCATGTGTTGGCTGGCGACTTTCATATAGTAAGCCTGCACGCCCCAAGCCACCGCTATCACGAGAGACATCAGCAGCCAACCATGACCAAATTCACCCTTTTGCGGAGCTTGAACTGAAAAGAGCAGGACGCTGATAATCGCGAGCACGATGCCCAGCGCCCCCAACTTGCCGGTTCGCTCGCGCAACAGGGCAAATGACAAAAGTACGGTAATCGCCGGAGAGAGCGCGATGATGGGAAAGACGAGGTACGCCGGACCGATCGTAAGCACTTTGAACAACACAACCGTGCCGCCGCAACCCGTCACGCCGATTAGCGTTCCGTAAATGATCGCTTTGCGATGCCGGTCAATGTGGAATTTCTCCAGCGCAAGCATCACGATTGCTGGCAGGATCATCGTGATGGCCCACACCACGTAACCGAGTGTTTCGGGAAAGCCGTTCTTCTCCGGGGTGCCGGTAAAGGCTCCCCACACTCCCCAGAAAACGAGCGTCGTTAGCGCGAATAGAAGCCAGGGTTTCATAGTGCGAGTTGAGCGGCCTGGAAGGGTTGATCAGGAGTGGTAACCGTTTGGTTGTAGGTTGCAATGTCGCCTTTAAAACACCCAGCATTGTGAAACAAGGTTATAAGAAATTGCTTTTCCCGACAGTTCATGAATCAGTCTCACTAGCATCCCATAGGGTTTGCCGGAAACATTCCAGCACCTTTGATGGGCACATATTATGTTGGGGGGGGCAAAATAGTCAAGGCCTTTTCTGTCAAACCTCCAGTCCGCGTTCGGGGAATGGATACGAAAGAAGGGTTGTGCTTATATCGAGCGCATACACCGGACTCTACCCGTGGCGATATTCACGCCCCGCCGATCGGCTTTGACAATGCGATCAAACGGGCCACCTGTTCCGAACAGAAGATGAGCATCTCCCGCCCCTCCGTCGCCAATTCCGCATCGCTTACGGGGCGCTGCAGCGCCGTGAAGACTGCGTCAATCCCTGCCCGGTACACCTGGTTCACGCCAGGCCCGGCGGCCCCGCAAATGGCAATCACAGGCAAACCGAGTTTTCGCGCCGTCCGGGCAACCCCGACCGGTGTTTTCCCGCGCGCCGTCTGGCCGTCAATCCGGCCCTCGCCCGTGATGACCAGATCGCAACCCGCCAATCGTTCCTCAAGCCTGACCGTCCGCATCACCAGATCCACACCGGATCGCATCTGCGCGTTGCAGAACGCCAGCAGCGGCACGGCCATGCCGCCCGCCGCTCCGGCCCCGGCGTGCCGGGCCCAGTCTTGTCCGCTGGTCTTCCGCACAACCTCACCTAAGCGTTGCAAGCCGGTGTCCAACTGCCGGACCATCGCGGGAGTCGCCCCTTTCTGGGGACCATAAATCCGGGCCGCGCCGTTGCGCCCGCACATCGGGTTCGTGACGTCGCAGGCGATCTCGATACGCACACCGAGCAGTTCAGGCATAAGACCTGAGAGATCAATCCGGCAGAGCCGCTGAAGACTGCCGCCCCCCTCACCGATAACCCGACCGCGCGCGTCCAGGAACCGGATACCGAGTGCCTGCGCCAGACCCATCCCGCCATCGACGGTGGCGCTGCCCCCCAGGCCCAGCACGATCGTTTTCGCACCCCGCAAAACAGCATGCCTGATCAACTCGCCGGTGCCGCGGCTGGTGGTCAGCAACGGATTGCGCTCGTGCGGCTGCAGCAGCGGCAAGCCGCTGGCCGATGCCGCTTCGATCACCGCTGTACGCGCGTCGTCGATCAGCCCGTATTCCGCCCGAATACGACGCTCCAGCGGATCGGTTGCCGCAGACTTCACTAAACGCCCTCCGGACGCCGCGACGACCGCGCGCACAGTTCCCTCGCCGCCGTCGGCCATGGGAATCTTCACGATGGAGACGCGCCGCCCATAGACCCGCCGGAAGCCGGCCTCCATGCAGTCGGCAACCTCTTCCGCGGTCAGGCTGCCCTTGAACGAATCAGGGGCAAGGGCGATCTTCAAGGCGCGACAGGCACGGCTGGGAGCTATCATGGCACCTCCTGTCGGCAACCCGGCCGAAACACGCGGGCTCGTTCGCCGAGTGTCACCAGGCGTTGGAAGTCCGCGCCGGGCGGCGTGGTGTCCGAGATACCCAGGACCTGCCGGTCGCCCGTGCCGAGCTGGCCGAAGAAGTCGTCCACGTAAGCCTCGAACGCCCGATCCGACATCGACTCGGGCAAGAGCGCCACGGACGGAAACCCGCCCAGGATGGAAATGCGGCCGGCGAAATGCTCCCGTACCTGGCGCAGGTTCAACTGCGTCATCGGAGCCGGGCAGATGGAGTCGGCGATATCCATGCCACTCTCCAGAAAACTGTCAAGCAAGCCGGTGTTCTCGCCGTCTGGATGCGTCATCAGCAGTTTGCCGCGGGGGTGGAGCAGGTCGGCAAACTTCCGCAACCACGGCTTGATGTGCTCCTCGAAGAAGGGCGGATAAGTGATCGCGGCATCGAAGTTCGCGCCAAAGAGGAAAATATCCGCGGCACTGTCCGCGACCGTTGCGAAGACCCGTTCGTAATAGCGGCCGATACTCGCCGCGCAGGCGGCCAGCTCGTCGGGGTGGTCGGCCAGCTCATAGAAGAACTGGTCAAACGGCATCAGTTCGCGCAACAGCAAGTGCATGGGCGAGCCGGCAAGGCTGACGAACCCCACGGCGCAGCCGCGTTCACCAACCTCCGACGCGAACTGCGCGTAGCCCTCGGCGTTGGGCGTGACACGGGCGTTGTCGAAGAGCCAGGCGATTGCGGCATAGTCAGCGGGTTCCTTGATGGCGTGCTCCTGGATGTGCGAGATCGTGATCCCCGCCCGCCGCATGGCCTCGTCATGACGGACACGGGTGCGAAGGGTCCCCTTGGGCGTGCGGTAAGTAACACACGTATCGTCGCCGACAACATCCATCGTGACATCCACGTTCTCGAAGACCGTGGCATAAGGCATGGTCGACAGATTGTAGACTCCCAGCGCGCGGTGGCATTCGTCAGCGGGGCTGCGCACGTTCTTGAACTGGGGTATCACGGCGTGGAATCCCCAGTCCAAGGCATCGGTGATCTCGTAAAGGGATGCCTGTTGGAACGGCGCGGGCAACGTGCCGGCGCGCTTGTGCGCATTGTACCAGAGATCCAGCCGCGGCACCCACGGCAGCCTGTCCACAATCTCTCCCTTCAATGCCGCCAGCATGCGTTGGCGATGTGTGAAGCTTGTCATCGACTATTCACCTTTCCGAATTCACTTAGACTTGGCCGTTGTATTGTCTTCCTTCGGGGGTCGAGCCAATGCGCCCTCCTTCAACTCCGCAGGGACATCGAGCCGCAGCCACTCCCTGCACATGTTCTGCAGTGCTTCCGGCACCGGACCGTGATAGTCCTGCAGTACCCCCTTCCAAACCCCCTTCTCGTCTTTCCATAAGGCGACATCGATACGCTGCGGCAGTTCGATCTTTGTTTTTCCGACCGCGAACCGCTTCAGTCCGCCTGCGGCGAGGGCTTCGAGTTTGCCGTCTTTGTCGAGTCGCACGGCCGCCACGCCGACGGCGTCGAAGGCGACCTCGTGGCCGTCGACATGAATGGTATTCTGGATCG
>CAIZQW010000144.1 GCA_903935195.1 uncultured bacterium | reverse complement strand
TGCTCTTTCATACGTTCTGGATTTTCATCCCTCCATTTTTTAGATCCAGCTAATTGTCCTTCTCTATACACAGCATCATTTGCATAACGCTCTTTACGTTGTTGTTTTATCTTTTCTTTATTCTTTTCATAATAACTTGACATGCGATTCTCCTAAAGGTATATTATATCATAGAAAAGAATTCCTGTCAATCTATATAGGAGTATTTACCTTGTTTACGATTGGATGCGACCCTGAGTTCTTCATCAAACAGTTCAACAAACACAAATCAGCAATTGGCCTCATTGGTGGAAGCAAAGACCAACCACGGCCCCTTGCACGGGAAGGATTTGCTATCCTTGAGGATAATGTAGCTGTTGAGTTTAACATTGCACCTTGCCACAATCACATGGAATTCATTGAAGCAATTCAATATGTGATGAAAGGTTTACAAAAGAATGTATTGGCAGAGTATGAGGTTAGTACAGAATCTGCTGTACTATTTGACGCAGATCAGCTAACCCACCCACAAGCACAAGAGTTCGGCTGTGAGCCTGACTACAATGCATGGACCAAGGACATCAACCCACGCCCTTGTGCTGCTGATGCAGCCCTGCGTAGTGCTGGTGGGCATGTACATGTAGGTACCACCGAGAACCCCATTGAGGTTATCCGTGCAATGGATCTGTTTCTTGGTGTGCCCTCCACCGTAATGGATAAGGGTACCCTACGCCGTCAGTTGTATGGTAAAGCTGGTAGCTTTCGTCAGAAACCCTATGGTTGTGAGTATCGTACTCTCAGTAACTTCTGGATCTTTAACCCAGATCTAATCAAATGGGTGTATGATCAAACAGAGAAAGCTATCTCCTTCGTCAATAGTGGTAAGACGTTGAGTGATGAGGACGGTTTGTCGGAATAGCAGCGGGAGAGGTAAACAGCCAGCTGCATAAAAAGACCTTTGGCCATGATGCGGTATCCGGGATTTTTCACCCGGGTTTCGTGCATCAAATCATGAATCATTTCACTCACATGATTGAGTTGCCGGTCAGTCAGTTGCAAACGGCTGTTGAATTTCTGCTGGGTACGCAGAACCGGTTCCAAGGCAAACAGCGCGTGGAATCCAGACAGCGCCCGGATGTCCCACTGGTTCATGTGCAGGGTGCGGGAGTCAAAAAGGATGTTTGCCAGTGCCAGTCCGTGCATGTCTAGATATTGATGCTCGTGTTTGCCCGCAATAACGAACACATCGCCGCTTTTGACGGGGAACTGCCGGTCGTCAACGGTATGTATGGCTGTGCCGCGCAGAATGATGACCAACTCGTCGAACCCGTGAATGTGCAGGGGAAACTCCGGCTGCGGATCACGAATGTGAACTTGCAGCGGCAATGTCGGATCTTCGAAATAGTCCTGTTTTTTCAGTTTTTCGGTCACGGCGTGATCGTGCTAAACAATGTCTGCATCGTCAAGGAATTGTCGGGAATGCTTTGCTACCTTCTTAGCGGCATTTAAAAATTCAACAGGAGGTCTCTCATGAGCGTGGATAAAGCATACAAGCTGGCGAAAGAGCGCTATGCGCAGTTCGGTATTGATACAGATGCAGCGATTAAGCAGGCACTGAAGCTTCCGATTTCTCTGCACTGCTGGCAGAGCGACGATGTCGGCGGATTTGAAACCAAGCCCGACGGACTGTCCGGCGGCGGCATTATGGCCACCGGCAATTATCTCGGCCGCGCCCGCAACGGCGAAGAAGCCCGCGCCGACCTCGAAAAAACCATGTCGCTGATTCCCGGTGTCCAGCGCGTGAATGTACATGCCTGTTATTCTGAAACCGGAAAGTTCGTTGATCGCGACAGGATGGATGCTTCCTGCTTCAAGAAGTGGATGGACTGGGCCAAAGCGAAGAAAATCTGCCTCGACTTCAATCCGACATTTTTTGCCCATCCGAAATCACAGGACGGCTACACCCTGTCGCATCAGGATGCCGCCATCCGTGCCTTCTGGGTCAAGCACGGCAAAGCCTGCCGCAAGATCGCTCAGGCGATGGCTGAAAATCAGGGTTCGCCCTGCTACGTCAACTGGTGGACACCGGACGGAAGCAAAGATATTCCTGCGGACAGCTGGGGTCCGCGCAAACGGATGATGGACTCCTATGACGCGATCATGAAGGACAAGTCCATTGACCGGAAGAAATGCGTAGACTTTATCGAAAGTAAACTGTTCGGCATCGGTTCTGAATCCTATGTGGTCAGCTCGGCTGAGTTCTGCGCCGACTACGCCGTCAGCCGCAAGATGGGTCTGTGTCTTGACATGGGCCATTTTCATCCGACCGAAACGATCGACGGCAAGATTTCAAGTCACCTGACTTTCATGGACAAAATCCTGCTGCACGTCAGCCGCCCGATCCGCTGGGACTCCGACCACGTGGTGATTTTCAACGAC
>CAIZQW010000143.1 GCA_903935195.1 uncultured bacterium | reverse complement strand
GACAAACGCCCACCACTGCCAGTTACCAGCCACACCGTAACGGCGAACCTGTTCGGTCACCCAGTTCGGGGTATCGCTGCTGAAGGTGGTTGCCACCATAGACAACCCCGCCAGCCACCACGGCACCGACCGGCCCGAGGCAAAAAATTCCGTCGTGTCTTTCCTGGAACGCTTCCCATAAAACAACGCCGGCACGAAACAGATCAGAATTGTAGCGACAACGATTGCCCAGTCCATCCATTGCAATTTCATTCTTTAGTCCCTTTTTTATTTTCGAGATACTTTATCATTTTTTTTAAAATTTGTCATGTGGCATATAGTGGCCACACATCCTGCTCTTCCTCTGTCACGAAATCAAGGTGCGCAAAAGGTACAGGTGTTCCCTTGCTTGGATTCATCCCTCAAGTCTTTGCAAAACACGCTCGGGGAATCAACAAGCTGTTTTTCTTCACCGCGGATCACGACCCCATACTTGAAGGGCGTCTTGACCTCGTCATAGATTTGCTGCATTTGCTCGATGGGGACAGCATGGATGGCTTTTCCCAGGATCAACGAGTGTTTTGGCCTCGGTTGACTGAAACTGATAGACTCCTGAACGTGTCGCATAGACGGCTGCTCCGTTTTCCATACGCAGGAACTTTACGCCATCCGCTTTCGCTGCGGGTTTCCCAGACTCGGTAACACCTGCTTCATCTTTCGCAGGTATATAGACGGTAGCGGTCGTGTTGGCGGGAATGGTCACATCCATTGTGAGTTTTCCACCCTCGCGTTTCCAGTTGCTGACGATCCGGCCATAGGGACTCTCGTATTCGCATGTTACCCAGTCGAGTGTCTCGGTGTACGGCTGGATAACGATCGATTTAAATCCGGGCGCGCTTGGCCGGATGCCACCGAGACTGCGATAGAACCATTCACCGATCGGTGATGCGAGCGACGGCATCTGCACCAACTTGCCTGCCCAGTCTTCTTTGAGCACACTGTTGTTGAGCGTGAAGATCATATCAAACCAACCCGGATAGGTAGGATTGGTAGCGATCTTCCATGCGAGGTCGCCCATACCGTGCTCCGTCAGATAGGTCAGCAGGAATGGAATCCCGACAAAACCGGCGGTAATATGATAATTGTCACTGACGATCTGTGCCTTGAGGTTCTCCCTCACGCGCATCCGCTCAGCCTGCGGCGGCAAATCAAGCAGCAGTGCCAACGTATAACCCGTTTGCGAGCCTTTGTCATAGACTCCTGTGGCCGGGTTGAAAAAGCGGCTGTTGATCGCCGCACGTATCGCTTCGACTTTCGTTGCGAAACCTCTGGCTTCATCCGGCTTGTTCATGAGCAGCGCAGTCTGGCGCAAGATATCCGTGTACATCATGTAGGCGCAGGTCGAGGTGAACGGCACCGTTGTATTTTGCGGACGACAGGTCTTGGAATGCTTACCTGCTGCGGTAATATCGAGCCAGTCACCCAATCCCCAGGAGACGATGTTGTTTGTGGCGATGGAATCGAGGTAGCGCATATAATGCTTCATCGGCTCATAGCTGCGCTCAAGGACCCGGCAATCACCATAGAAATTGTAAAGCTGCCAGGGATTGAAGACGATCATACCGCCCCACCAGGGTCCATTGATCTCCGGCCCATCGAAACAGCTTGGAACGACCGTGGGGACAAACCCGTCCGCCTGCACCGAACGTATAAAATCCTCTTGCCACTTGGCATAAATCCGGCTGACATCAAAGTTGCAGGCCGTTGCCTTAAAATTGCTTTCGATGTCCTGTGTCCAGCAGGACTTCTCCCGGACTGGATCCATCGGCATCTGGATGTTGTAGTTCAGGATCGTCCGGAGGACCACTTCTTGGATCTTGTTCAACGCGGGACTCGAACAGGAGAAACGGCCCATGCTACGCAAATCTGAAACGACGAGGCATCCGACCACATCAGAAACCTTGGGCTCGTAATCCAGGCCGAACACATCAACAAACCTGTACCCGTTGAAGGCAAACCTGGGCTCGTACGTCTCCTCTCCGTCCCCCTTGCAAATGTACAGGCATTCCTGATACGGACCCAGCGTATGAATATTGGATCCGGGATACCTGATCAAAATCTTCTGGCCGGGCTTGCCCCTCAGTTTGAGGCGCGCCCATCCTGTGGCTTCCACGCCGAGATCGAATCTGTATCCAGCACCGTCTTTGACCTGCGGGATCTCGGCCAATCTCGTGCAGGCAACCGAATGCGCCTTGCCGTCGACTTTCGAGACCGAAACCGCGGGTATTTCAGCTATCCTCCGCACGGGCGGCAGGTTCTGGCTGACCAACGTCCCTGTCGGTGGTTCAGCGATCAAGGCATCCTTCCATGAATCCGTTGTGTAGCCGTTTGATGACCAGTCGCCGAGATCCATCCGCGCATCATAAATTTCACCAGAGCGCATTGAGTTGAAGCGGATGGGACCGCCTGTTGTGAACTTCCAACTGCCGTCGGAAACCACGTGCTGTTCAGAACCGTCAGCGTATTCGAGCTGAAGGTCGAAGAGCATCCGCGGCGTGTCAATATAGTCTGCCGTATATTCACGCAGAGCACAGGGAATGACTGGATTGAAATGGCCGTTTCCCAGGATCACGCCGACAACATTTTCTCCCTTGGAAACGAATTCCGTGACCTCCTGAACCATGTAAGGTACGGCCTTACCGAAATCATACGGCGCGCAATTGAGGTAATGGTCGTCAACGCGTTTTCCGTTGAGATACAGCTCGTAAAAGCCCAGCCCGGAAATCCGCACAACAGCCTTCTTGAGCGGTTTGCCCGGGGTGGAGAACGCCTTCCGCAGCCAGACCGCCGGAGCCTCTTTGGCCACGGACGTCATCTCGCGGATCCTGTCGCTGCGCTCCCACATGGGCCACGATTTCTCCTTCAGAATGTCAGGCATCTTCTTGAGTTCTTTCTGGTAGTCGAAGAGTTCAAGATCCGACTTGATCCACTTCCCCTGCCAACCTGCCGGATTCAAGAGCCCCATGGTCCAGAGCGACGGCTCGCTCCACGAAGAAGAGATCGGAGATCCCTCCTTCGCCCTCTGGGCTACGGCTGGAAGGCGGAGGTCAGAGGTCAGCGACCAAACGCGCACTTTCCAGAAGCAGCGCATGCCGGACGTGAGCGGCTTGCCTGCATATTCCACATTCACGCTCTGGTCGCTCTCCACCTTGCCGCTGTCCCACAAGTCGCCCTGATCCTTTGCCAGCAGATCACGCGAACTCGCCACCAGAATCTGATAGGATGTCTGTTTTATTCCCCTTTCAAGTTTCCTGTTTCCAGTTTCAAGTTTCCAAGACAGCCTCGGCTTCTCCACATCGATGCCGAGCGGGGCCTTGAGGTATTCGCAGCGCAGGTCCTTCACCTCGACGGCATTCAGCGTGGCCAGCGGCAACGACAACAAAGCAGCGAAGATAAAGGATGTGAGTCGGTTGATGCGTTTATTCATTTTTATGTTGCCCTCTATTCCCGTATCAGATCCACAATACGCAAGGTCCCCATGGGAATTCGCAAAGGAATCGTGCGCCCGTGCAGGGGCACGTCCGCGTTGCCCAGGATGTCGCGGCAGCGGGTCCAGCCTTCCTGCTGCAAGACGATCTCAACCTCGCGGTCAGCAGGATCGAGATACCCCGGATCCACCAGCGTGAGGCGCAGATGCTTCTCGTCGAGCCAGGCGGCCGCCCAGTGCGCGGCACCCTTCACCCGCACGGGGAGCTTGGTTGCGGCTTCCTGCAGGGCCGCCTCAACCACCGGCCGGTATTCCGCCGGACCATGCGGTTTGCCTGCCTCATCGTAAAAGAATTGGCCGTCCGTGGAGATCTTGCGGGTGTAACGCGCGTCAAGCCCCGGAAGTTTTGCATCGGGAACCATCGTCACCATGCCGTACGGGGTGAGCGGCAGGAAGTTGCACATGCGGCGCTGCACACCGAAAGCATAGCTTGAAAAATCATGCTCGGCCAGCGGCGCACCGCCCCAGTAACAATCAAGGCGGTCAAAGACCAGCGCAGGGTGTTCATCCGTGGCATAGCTCTCACCATGGCCGTTGGTGCCGTGTTCCAGGAAGGCAGGCGAGGGCGGCGAACGCATCCCCAGCGCGACGCCGGACAGACTGGCCAACTCTGTCTTTTTGGGGATATAGATGATGCCTTTGTCGACCATTTCAAAAAAGGGCAGCAACTGGGTTTCCAGCGCTGCGGAAAAGGGTCCTTGATGGATGCCGTTGAAGTACACGTCAGAGCCCTGGGCGGCACAGGAAACCATGTTGCGCAGGTGATGCGAAAAGATCTGCTGAGACGACCACTCCCACATCCGGTCAAAGCAGGCGTTGTCCGTCTCGGCGCGGCAGGCCCAGCGGTCGAAGACCCCGCTTTGCCAGAGGCCGAGACGGCCGGAGAGGCTCAGATCCTGGGTGCGGCTGTTGGTCTCCTCGAGGCAGGGGACAAACGTCTCGCGGTAACGTGGATCCAACAGCATCTTCTGCCAGAACGGGGAATAGACGTTACCATTCCAGAAGATGTTCTTTGTGCGTAGCAGGAGTTTCTTCCCGCCGTTCTTCAGGCACTGCTCTGCGAGCGGCAGAATGATCTGCTCCACGATCTTGCGTTCATGGCTGTCCAGAGCCTCCCCGGGCTCGGACAATTCAAAGCCCCACAGATGTTTGGGCGCAACTTTCAGCACGCGCTCAAAGGTGGCGGGTGACATGTGCATCGCGGTGGTATGACACGCCTGCAGGACGAAATCCAAACCTTTGGTCTCCCAGTGCGCCGCCTGCGCCACCAGTTCGTCGGCTGTCAGCTCATACTTGGAAAAGGCGGAGCGGTAACGGCACCAGAGTTCGCCGGGCTCGGGCTTCTGTCCCCACGTGACGTGCGAGACCAGCCGCAGGTTGGGTCCGACGTAGGCCCCCCGACGCAGCTCCTCCGGCGTCCGGGTGTGGTACTCGTCCATCATCAGCACGTCTGCACCGCGCGGCTTGGGCTGATAGGCGGGCGCCTGGAAGCCGGCGACCTGCGCCTTGAGGGTTTCCATGTTAGCCAGGATTGTCGCCAGTTTGCCGACAGGCTTTGCCGCAACAAATGCCTGCTGCCACCCGGGCCGGTCGAGGTGGACAGCCACCACCTCGTCGCCACCGGACACCTCACTGCCGCAATAGAGGGTTCGCGTGACCGGATCAAAGGCCGCATTGGAATAGGCATAGGGTCCGGTCACCACTTCGCGGCAGGAGCCGTCCAGGTTATACACAATCAGGATGTTCGCAAACTGGCCGATGACATATTCATCATCCGCCAATTTGACCGGCACCAGCAGATTCATCCGATACGGGATAATGGGGATGCGCGGATCGGATTTCACGAACAGCTGTTTCCCCGCCTGATCAAAGGCCTGGATCTTGCCGTTGTCGCCCCACGTGCCGCTGAGCAAAATATCCTGTTTGCTGTCATGGTTGAGATCCACAAGGGCCATGCTGAAAAAGCGGCGGCCCGAGTTGGGGGCATAGACGCCGAGGTTCTCAAGGGACCAGATCCGGCTCAAGTCTCGTGGCTCCACCAGCGACAAGCCCAACTTGCCATTCAGCGCCAAGGTGGTCGTGGCCACGACAGCCAGGTCCCGTCCCTGGCCGAGGATATCGCCCGCGCGCAGGTGGCGGATAGGAACACCCAGCGGAAGTTGGCCGCGCAATTTTCCGTCGGACGACAAGGCGTAGAGGGTCTGCTCCTCACCGCCAGTCAAGATGATGCACGTGTTGTCCGCCTGTTTCGCGGCGCACACCTGAAACAACGGCGCTGTCCTCTTGAACGACCAGAGGCGTTTGCCATCGGGGCCGAGCGCATAGACCGCGCCGTCTCCCGAGGCCACCAGCGACTCGTCCAGGCCGTCCCCATTGATATCCGCCACGCAAAGGTCAAACGGGAAGTTTCCGCCAGTCTCCGCTTTCCAGCGCAGTTCGCCAGCGGGCGTATGACACAGCACGCTGCCGTCATACGCCGCGCTGATGACCACCCGCCCGCCGCCACGCGCCACCGTGGCGGGACGCAGATGATAGACGGTATGCCCGCCAGTGGAAAAGAGGCTGACCGCCGGCGCCGTCCACCCCAAGGACGGAAGCAAGAGTGCCACTAAAAGTCGAATGGTTAAAATGCGTGTTTTCATTTGATTTTTCATTTGCTGATTTCTGAGTATGCAGATTTAAACCGATAGGTTCCTGAGCCTCTATCGTTCACCTACACCTGTGCATTTTTTTTCCTATGTCTAATTACGACACCTCTGCCTTGCATCCCCGTTTTCCGAAACCATGACCACCTTGTTGAGGCGCGGG
>CAIZQW010000142.1 GCA_903935195.1 uncultured bacterium | reverse complement strand
TCCCCACGTCAACTTTTGGCTTTTTCCGGTGACGGAAAAGGGTTACACTGTGACCTTCAAACTGCGGAGTAAAAGAGATGAAACAGAACGATTTAACAGAAAAAACAAGCTCAACCAAGCGTGTATTTACAGGTCGCGCGCTGACGATTGACTCGGTTTCGATTGAGATGCCGAACGGACGCAAGTCGACGCGCGAGATTGTGCGCCATCGAGGTGCGGCTGTGATTCTGGGGCAACGTCCGGACGGAAAATTCGTCCTTGTGCGTCAATATCGCAAGTCCATCGAGCAGACCTTGCTGGAGGTGGTGGCAGGCGGACTTGAAGAGGGGGAGGCGCCGGAGGCGTGTGCGCGCCGCGAGATGGAAGAGGAGAGCGGATACGCTGTGCTGGCTTTGGAGCCGATTGCTGTGAGCGTGCCGTGTCCGGGGTATAGCGAAGAGCGGCATTACCACTATTATGCCAAGATCGCCCAAGAACCTATGGAACAGCGTCCGGACTTTGATGAAAACCTGGAACCCGTCATCATGAGTGCAGAAGAGATCAATGCCGCGATTGACAGCGGACAAATCATTGACGGAAAAAGCATCACGATCTGGCTCCTCTGGCAGCGAAAGCAAGATGTGGGAAGAACGCGTGACGCTTTTTCGGGTTGAAATCTCTAAATGGCATTTACTTCCCTTTCTAAAATGATACAATTCAACGTTAACAATTCAGACTAAAAGAGGATTTTTTATGGCAAATGGATTTTATTTAGTTCCGAAGCCGACCAATGAGCCGGTTTTAAATTATGCCCCCAATTCTCCCGAACGTGCAGAGGTCAAAGCTGAATTGAAGCGTCAGGCTTCGATTGTGGTTGATGTTCCGATCGTGATTGGCGGAAAAGAATACCGCACGGCGAATGTGAAGTATATTCGGATGCCGCATGATCATCAGCACATCCTTGGTAAATTTTATATTGCCGGCAAGAAGGAGCTTGAATTGGCAGCCCGTACCGCGATGGAAGCCAAGGCGAAGTGGGCGGACATTGACTGGGAGCACCGCGCCTCGATCTTCTTGAAGGCGGCCGAGTTGCTCACGGGTCCCTATCGCGCGAAGCTGAATGCCGCGACGATGTTGTGCCAGAGCAAGACGATCTTTCAGGCGGAAATTGATGCTGTCTGCGAACTGGCTGACTTCTTCCGCTACAACTGCTACTTTGCACAGGAGATCTACAAGGATCAACCTCAGAACGCCAAGGGCGTCTGGAACCGCCAGCAGCATCGTCCACTGGATGGTTTCGTGGTTGCGATCTCTCCGTTCAACTTCACCTCGATCGGAGGCAACCTCTGCACTGCACCTGCGATCATGGGTAATACGATCGTTTGGAAACCTGCTTCAACAGCCGTGCTCTCCAACTACTACGTGTTCAAAATTTTGGAAGAGGCTGGTATCCCGACTGGCGTGATCAACTTTGTTCCCTGTGCGGGTTCAGATATGAGCCAATACCTGTTGACGAGTCGCGATATGGCAGGGGTGCACTTCACAGGTTCCACAGAGGTCTTTAATGCCATCTGGAAGCTGACGGGTGACAACATTACACCATATAAATCCTACCCTCGTCTGGTGGGTGAGACAGGTGGAAAAGATTTTATCTTTGCGCATAAGTCCGCAGAGGTTGCTCCTCTGGTTTGCGCGCTGGTGCGTGGCTCCTTTGAATATCAGGGCCAGAAGTGTTCCGCAGCCTCCCGCGCCTATATCCCGAAGAGCCTCTGGCCTCGGGTTAAGAAGGGATTGCTCGCGGAAATTGCAAAGATTAAAGTGGGTGATGTCTGTGACTTCCGTAACTTCATGGGCGCGGTGATTGACGAAGGTTCTTTCAAGAATACGGTCAAGTACATCGAGCATGCGAAGAAGTCGAAGGATGCCGAGTTGCTCTGTGGCGGGTATGATGATTCCAAGGGGTGGTTTATCTATCCCACGGTCATTTTAGCGAAAAAGCCAGACTACAAGAGCATGGTTGAAGAGATCTTTGCGCCCGTGATGACGATCTTTGTTTACGACGACAAGGATTTTGTGAAGACCATTGATATTTGTGACAGCTCCACAAAGTATGCGCTCACCGGTGCGGTCTTTGCACAGGATCGCGAAGCGATTCATCTGATGGAACGCAAGCTGGTTCATGCAGCAGGCAACTTCTACATCAATGACAAGCCCACGGGCGCCGTGGTCGGACAGCAACCCTTTGGTGGCGCGCGTGCCTCGGGTACGAACGACAAGGCTGGAAGTATGCTCAACCTCTACCGTTGGTCGAGTCCGCGTACGATTAAAGAGACGTTTGTACCGCCAACCGATTTCACCTATCCCTTCATGAAAGAGGAGTAGCCGAGTAAGGGGATCATGAACTTTTCACCTTACGAAGCTGTGATGTTGATTTGCTTTGGCGCCGCCTGGCCCTTCTCGCTCGTCAAATCGTGGCGGTCGAGGTCGACCAAGGGAAAGAGCATCTATTTCCTCTTTGTCATCCTAGTGGGATATGTCGCGGGTATTCTCAATAAAACAACACAGGGTCAATCCAATGACCCTGTGTTGTTTTTGTATGGGCTAAACGCGCTGATGGTGGCGATGGACTGCGCACTCTACTTTCGCAATCGCCGCTTTGACCGCGCGCTAAACCTTTGAGAGCTCCGCGCTCCGTTTGGCGGCGGCTTTCAAGGTCTTGATGATCGTTGCGCGAAGCGAGGATTTCTCCAGCACGGCAAGCCCTGCTACGGTTGTTCCTTTAGGTGAGGCTACAGCCTTAATGAATTCACCAATGTCGCGTCCGCTATGTTGAAGATAGATGCCCGCGCCAATCAGGGTCTGCTCCGCGAGCAGGCGTGCGGCCTCCTTGGGGAGCTTGAGTGCGCGAGCGCCTTCAATCATGGCATCAAGAACGTAGGCGATGAAGGCAGGTCCAGAACCGCTCAATGCCGTCACAGCATCGAAATGCCGTTCAGGCAGGGAGATGACGGCTCCTGCGCTTCCAAAAATCTGCTTCACGCAGTGTTTGTCTTTTTCAGTAGCTTGCTTGGAGGCGCAGTAGACACTCATCCCCTCCTGAACCATGAGGGCGAGGTTAGGCATGACACGGATCATACGCGAGGCTTTCCCTGAATGCTTCTTAATGTGTGACAAGGACTTGCCGGCGACAATCGAGATAATCAGCTTCTTCGCTGTCAGGTAAGGCTTGATGACCTCAAGGAGCATATCAAGATCCTGGGGCTTGACTGCGAGAACGAGGACCTCGCTGTCGTTGACGGTTTCAACGGGACAGTCCGTCGAGACAATCTGATACTCGCGGGCCATGAATTTCCGCCGCTCCTCCGACTTGTCGCACGCGGTAATATCCCACGGTTCACAGAGTCCAGTTTTAATCAGTGACGCGGCAATTGCTTCCGCCATCTTTCCTGCACCTAAAAGACCTACTCTCATAATCTCCTTTTCTTTTATGCGTAACCCTTGCGTTGAAGTTCCTGACGTAACAAAACTTGGAAAGCTTGGAGATCCGGAGGGGAGGGACGGTAGCCTGGGATTTCAGGTTCGACTCCGAAGCGCCCGTATTGGTCAATGAGCCAACGCGCCTTGGTCCCATCAGAGAAGGTCACGTCCCCACTGACCATGGCGCCAGGAACAACGAGAGTGTCCATGGTCATCGAGACGGAACTGGGTGTATCGGGGGAATCTTCGGGAGGCACAGGCGCCTGTGGTTGTAGCTCGTCATCGATCTCCGAGTTGGCGTCCTCTTCAGAAAAGGACTCCTCGTCCTCAATAACATGCTCAGGGATATTTTTGGCCGGGAGTGGTTTGGGCTCAGGCTTGTCCTGCACAGCGGCGCCTAAGTCGAGCACCAAGAGCCGGACATCTATAAAGGTCATCGTGATACCGAGCTCGCCTTTAAGTTTTTTTTGGACATCTGAGAGCGAGAGGCCAGAGGTCACCCACGCGCGGACGGTTTGTTTTTGTTGCTCAGAGAGTTGCATGGTTGTATCTCGTCTTAGGAGTTGTTCTTTTTCAAAAGAAGGTTGTTAAAACGCTAGTCCTGGTAAGGCAGGGATCAGTTTTGCCTTCTGGTCGCGCCATGTTTTCATTTGTGAATCTGTATCTGGATTTGGAAGTTCTTTTGCATGAAGTTGCTTCCATTCCATAAATTTCTTTTGCTCAGCTTCGAATACAGCCTTTAGGGGCATCTCCTTCATTTTAAACGCTCTCATTTGTTGGTCAAGAGCCGTCTTGACAGCGTCTGTGGCTGTTGCTAACTTTTGCTGAGTCGCCTTCGCCTCTTCAATATTCTTACTCAGCGCAAGGTAGGCGGTTCTGCTGGATTGGAAATACGGATTCCGCGCGGCGCCCTCCTCTAGGAGTTTCTTCTTGCGTTCGATGAGCTTCACGTTCAATTGATAGTATTCGCTCAGCATTTCGATCTGCTTCTTTGTCAGTTTTGTATAATCGCCTGTGAAAAAGTGGGCATCTTTACGTGCAATGAAGAGCGTGCTATTCGTGAGGCTTCCTGCGAGGAGCCGACACTCTAGAATGTCGCCCTTTGACGAACTCAGCTTCCCGTTACGGCAGACAAAAATCTCGCCACCCTCGAGGATCCCTCGATTCGCCCCCTTTTCGTTGTAGAAGGAGGTCTTCTGATGGGTGACCCCCCAAGCAGGTTGTTCGGTAGAGCGTGCGAAATAGATACCCTCCAGCGCGGGGGATACAAACGTCTCCTCCTTGGGGACAACTACTTTCTTTGGTATTAGCGTTTCTCCTGACGGTTCCTTGGGCACAATCGTTCCAACAACAGTATTTGTAACATAGGTTGTTTTTGCAAGACTCGGATCATTCGGTTTTAAGCAGGAAGGGACATACGGCAGTATTTCCTCGGATATGAGGGGCGCCTTCAAATAGATCGCCAGGCTTCCTGAGATAAAGAGAATAAGATAGAGTAGCCAAAACTTTTTCATAGTCCAGATTTTCGATTAAGGTGTATGTGTTGTTTTGTTAAGAGTACAGAGGTGATCATTTAAGCGAAACGTTCACGAACGGCCCAGAGGCCAATAGCTGGATTGCTGATGTAATAGATCTCTTCGCCATCGGGCAGGGTGTTTAGCCCGTCTTTGAGTGTTTCAGGATTGTAGCGTGCGAGGGCTTTACTCAGCTCTGCAAAAGCGAAACCAGCGCCTTCAATCTCTTGACGTGTTAAGTGGCCAGGTGCGTAGGTAATGTTGAAGCGCCCCTCAGAAGAGCCATGGATCAAATGAGCCGCCGCGCCGAGATTGTCTTGAAGCTCTTTGTTGGCTCGTACAGCCACAAGGGTTTTCTCCGTACCGAAGTATCCATACTTCCTGATGAGGGTGTCAATTTGGTGATCCTCGCCAAACTCCTTAACTCCTGGAGCAAGGATCAGGAGTTCGCCACCATCCGCCATGGCCATGCGCGTCCGGTAAATGGCCTTGTTGCCCAGCCATGTACTCTTGAATTCGGAGGGGTCGAGATAGACCACACATTTTTTGAAGGGCTTGGGGACCATCTGGAAGTTGACATCAAGGGAGAGCGCGGCGGCCTTATTGAAAACTTCAACATCGGGGCCAACATAGAGTCCACGAACCGCGAGCCCGCCCTCTTCGGCCCGCCCAACCACAGTCTGGACATAGACAATCTGTGGAAGGAGATGGCCAAAGTGGTCGCTGCCATAGTTAAAGAGTCGGCGAACAGGGGTGTCTGCCCGTCCCATGATTCGTTCCATCCCATAGACTGCGCCAACATAGTGACTGCGATTGATCGCGATGGAGCCACCACAGCCCACAAAGATGTTCTTGTTATAATTAGCCATACCGATCACCTCGTGGGGCACGACTTGGCCGATTGAAAGGATCAAGTCGAAGTTGCCCTCGACCAGCAAACGGTTGACCTGGACAGGCCAGTCAAAGTCGAGCTTCCCTTCGGTGAGCGTGCGAACATACTCCGGAGGTACTGTTCCGAGGGTGATGACATCATTTCTCCAGTCATGATCCTTAAAGAGCGCGAGGGGCATCTCATCAAACATCTCATGGATCTGCTTTGGGGTCATTGGCGAATGGGTGCCCAATGCGGGAAGGACTGCTTTGAGCGCTTCCCCGTAATACTGCCAGACGAATTGTGTTAGAAGACCTGCCTGCGAGTGGAAGCGCGTGAAATCAGGTGGTATGACCAGCACACGCTTGCGAGGGCCTAATTTATCGAGGGCCCCGAAAAGAAGACTTCGCAAGCGTGTTTTGTCCAGCTTGGTCGTCAAAGAGCCTGTCTCAGAGTAGATCATGAGAGTTGTATCCTTTTGATGAAGAGGTTACCAGAATTTCCACCACGGCTTATCAGCCTTCTTCTCCTCTTTTTGCATCTCCGAGTACAGAGATCTGACACGTTCAGAGGAAGAAACATCGGGATCAACCAAAACGTTTCGCTCAGCAATTTCGATGGCTTTTGGGAGTGACCAGATTACGGTTCGGATGAAGGCGTCCTGGGTTGAGCGATGGATGACCGTCACCTCACCTTTTGGGGAGATGTCTAGCTTCGGCTCTGTCACCTTGGAGAGAACACCGAGGTCAATGGTATCCCACGCTTGAGCTGTTGGTGAATCCTCAATACGCAGAAAGAGGCGGTTGGCTTGTTCTCGCATCCAATAGACGAGTTGAAATTTGCGTTGCAAATGCTGCTTGTCCACAAACATTTGAAGTCCCTCTTTCAGGGGGATGCCCGGAACGATATCAAAGGCTCTTTTCCGGGTCTCAAACCGCATGCCACCTTTGATGACGACTGCCTGGATCAAGTATTTCCCGGCATCGCAAAGGGTAAACCATTTATCAATCTCAATGTTCTGCTGAGCTATTTGACCGGGGTTGATTTTTGTTGCAGGGAAAAAGGGCGCGCTGTTTCGCGAATCCAGCTCCGTTTGATCCGTTTCGCGCGTAATTTCGATTTCAATTTTATCCGCAGAGTTTGGCTCAATGACCATTGGGGAGCGGCTGTTGTTCGCAACCCAGATTTTGACTACGATCGGTTCTCCAAGGACAAATGCGCTGTGAGTCAACTCAAGGCGGACGTCCATTTGCTGCGCAAAGGAGGAGGATGCTACCACTAGCGCGCTTGCTATCAATTTCCATGTCTTCATAGGCCAGCCTTTCGAGGGTTAATCCTCAATTTCAATCGGGGTCCCCTCGCTTGCCATCTTAAGTAATTTCTGCGCATTCCAGTTTGCAAGTCGGAAACATCCCTTGGATTCCGCATTTCCGATACGCTCAGGGAAAGGGGTGCCGTGGATGCCATAGCCATGCAAGGGCTTGTCACTCTCGGTCTGCAATGCAAGTGTCATCCAGGCGAGCCCGACTGGGTTATTAGGGCCAGGCGGGATGATCCGTTTGGCAGTGTTGGATCCCCCAGGGACAAAGAGTTGAGGGTCGTATGTGTACGTTGGATTGGAAACAAGGAGTTTGACTTCCAGCGCGCCGACAGGCCTTTTAGCCTTGTCCTTTGCAATCGAGCAGGGGAAGAGGGCGATCAGTTTCCCTTCAATATCAAAGGCCGTGATCTCCATACGTGACAGGGATATCCGAATGGATCCAGCGTATTTTTTTGAAGCAACAGGCGCACTGCTAGGGATAATCACCACGGTGCCGGGGTCGGGATTTGGCCATTTTGCGATTGAATTCAGAAAAGTGATGAGCTTTTGGCTGCAATGGCTCTTTTCGGAAAGCATCTCCAAAATTGTGACATACTTAAGTCCGGGAAGCTTTGCACGTTCTTCCCAATCGTCGGGGAAAGGCCCAAGTTGAGCAAGGTCATTCGTGGTGACAGTGTAACGGGTGAACAGATTTGTCGCCCCTCCCCCAAGGGAAGAGAGTATTTCAGGAGTGGGGACTCCTGTGACAGGGAGGCCTTTAAGGGTTTGCCAGGTTACGAGGGCGATCTCGGTACGGCCTCCCCAATGGCCGTCGATCATATTGCAGGAGAGATCCTCACGATCAAGAAGGATCTGAAGGGCTAGGACGTCCTTGTTGAACCCCTTCTTGTAGTTAAGAAAGGGAGACTCTTCGACCTGGCCACTGGCAGGAAAAGCCCAGCAGAGCAAGGAGATTATCGAGAGCCTGAACATCTTTTTCATCATTACCTCTCCTTTGGGGAGCTTAACTATTGCTCGGTCCGATGGGTTGAATGGTCGGTTGCCTCCGGACACGCGGTGCTTTAACCAAGCCCGTGCTGACCTCCTCTGGCAGGAGATGGCGCTTTGTGGGGCCTGTGTAGATCTGCCGAGGGCGTTGAAGCTTGAAGCGAGGATCTTCACGAGCCTCCTTCCATTGTGCAATCCACCCTGGGAGTCGTCCAAGAGCAAACATCACTGTAAACATCTCTTTCGGGATACCGATAGCACGATAGATGATGCCACTGTAAAAGTCAACATTTGGATAGAGGTTCCTGGATGTGAAATACTCATCCTGCATGGCGAGTGCTTCAAGTTCCAAAGCGACATCGAGCATGCGATCATTGACCTTCAGTGTTTTGAGAACCCGGTCACAGGTTTTCTTGATGATCTTTGCACGCGGATCGTACGTCTTGTAGACGCGATGCCCAAAGCCATAAAGTAGCGTTTTTCCTCTGGAGCATTTGACATCTTCAACATATTCCTTCACGCTCTTTCCACTCGAGATAATGTCTTCCAGCATCTCGATCACCATCTGGTTTGCACCGCCATGGAGGGGTCCCCACAAGGCGCAGATTCCAGCGGAGATGGAGGCGTAGAGGTTGACACGTGCGCTGCCGACTAGGCGTACAGCGGAGGTTGAGCAATTCTGCTCGTGGTCGGCATGGAGGATAAGCAGAACCTCTAGCGCTTTCACAACCTCCGGATGAATCTCGTAAGGACAGACAGGGGAGCCGAACATCATGTTCAGGAAGTTTGCGCAATATTTCAAGTCATGACGGGGATAGACAAAGGGTTCGCCAATCGACTTCTTGTAGGAGAAGGCTGCGATTGTACGCAGTTTACTCATGAGGCGTGTGGCGGCAAAGTTAATGGCCTCTTCCGGTTCGTTTGGACGATGCTGCGAAAGCTCAGGATAGAAGGTCGAGAGCGAGACGACCATTGCTGAAAGCACAGCCATCGGGTGCGCATGTTCAGGGAACTGACGGAAAAAGTAGCTCATGTCCTCGTGAATCATGGAGTGTTGATTGAGCAGGGCTGACCAGCCCGCACGTTCCTTTGTATCGGGCATGCGACCGTTGATGAGCAAGTAGGCGACTTCCGTGAAACGCGATTTGGCCGCCAGTTCCTCAACCGGATAACCGCGATACCGCAAGACACCCTTCTCACCATCGAGATAGGTGATGGAGCTTTCACAGGAGCCGGTGTTCAGGTATCCATAATCAAGGGTTACGCCACCTGTCTGCTTGCGCAGATTGGAGATGTTAAAGGCGATCTCGTTCTCTGTCCCGATAATAACAGGGAGATCAATGGTCTGGCCGCGAAAGGTCAATTGGGCGACTTCAGGTTTGGGAGGTGTCTTAGTTTTAGCCATAGGGTACTTTCAGGTTGGGAATTTCGCTGATGGTTATTTCTTTGGAGCCAGCGATTGGACCGCAGCGTGAATGTTCGAAAAGAGCGTTTCCAGTTTGTCGCAGGGTACGGCTGAGAAGGCCACGCGAATGAGGCCAGAGAGATTAATGACCCCCGTCTTATACTCGGTGAGGAGGTGCTTGCGCAACACCTCTGGTTCTACGCCGATGGGCTTAACACACATGAAGTAACCCGAGTTGTAGGGCATAGCGACAAAAGAGCGCGCATACTCGGGGTGCTCATTGAATAGAGCTTTGATTCGATCATACCGGCGCTTAAGGAGGGCGAACTTCTTCTGCTTCTGCTTGGCGTATGCGGGATCGTTGTAGCATTTCAAGAGCAGATGCTGTCCGATGCTTGACGCATTGGAGATGGATCCACGAACCACGCCAGCCGCTTTAGCTTCTAATGCTTTGTATTGCGCAGGTGTAGCACCCTTTGCCCCGAACGTAATAAAGCCCACACGCACGCCCCAGACGTAATCTTCCTTGGTCGGTCCGTCGAGCTTCACGGCCAAAACATTTGGATGAATGTCCGACAACTCGCTAAAGAGGGATTCCTTGCTGACGCCAGGTTCATAGACAAGGCCGAAATAGGCGTCATCCAAGATGACGATGACCTTTTTGCCTGCCTTCGCTGCACGTTGCACAGAAGCGCAGATAGCCTTTGCATCCTGCTCTGTGGCGGTATAGCCTGTCGGGTTATTGGGGAAGTTCAGAATCAGTACCTTCTTTGTACCCGGAGCGAGTAACATCCGTTCCATTGCGTCTGTGTTAAAGGCTCCCTTCTTGAACATGGGGAAGGTTTTGAGTTTGGCACCGTATGACTCTTCAAACATCAGCTCATAGTTATCCCAGTAGAGGTCTGGCAGAATCACAGAATCGCCTGCATCTAAAAAGAGATATCCCGCAACGCTCAACCCGTGTGTCAAGGCATGGGTTACCACGGGAAGACTGAATGACTTTGTGGCCAACGAGGGATTCTTTTCTATCAGCATTTTACGCCACACCTCGCGGATACCCGGAAGGCCATAACTGGGGGTGTAGAGAAAGGCGGTTGAGGGAAGCTTGACCATCTTCTCAACACACTCTAAGCAGAGAGGGGACCCATCCTCTTCAAAGGCAGTGCCAATGGTTGCGTTAATGGCCGTGTCCTTGGCTTCAGCACTCTGTCCAAGAATGCCCTTTGAAGGAAAGAAAATACGAGTGCCTCGCTTTGAAAGCATGGTGAACAGGGGACTCTTGTTCGCCTTGAGATCCTGATTGAGGGTTTGAGCAAGCGGGTGTAACGACGTGGCCATATTTTGGTCTCCTTGTTTTTCTGGACGTTGGTATGGAAAACCCCTTTATCCAGAAAGGTTAAATAATACTCAATCTTGCTATAGACAGTCAAGCGATGGCAGGGCCAAAAGTAGATTTTTTTTGCGATTTATCGTGAGTTTGTGATATAGTGACTTCGAATTAAAAGCAGATGGCTCAATCTGAAAGAGCCTTGGTGATTTGTCGTTGAATTGATATGCATGCTATCCTTCATTTTTTTCATTCGTTAACCTTGCCCGAATCCATTGGTTTAGGGACTCTCCTGCATGTCGTGCTCACGCTTGTCGTCATCTTTCATGTGCTTGCAAAACCACGCGAAGCGCGTACATCCCTGCTCTGGATCATTGGTGTAACCGCCTTTCCGCTGGTTGGCTTTGTTGCCTATCTCCTCTTCGGAATTAACACCACTCCGCGCAAGGCCTTTAAGAAGCAGACGTCAGATCGAACCTTCTTTGCTAGCTGGCGTGGGGGTACGGGAGTCGAAGAGGAGGTCGCCCCTGTGTTTCATCGGAGTAAGTTTCAGGTTCAACTCCCTGATTCGGGTGCTGGACGACTAGCCCACTTGTTGTCGCACTATGCGCCGGACTTTCCGCTACTAGGCGGAAATGACATCCGTATCTGCGAAAATGCCGAGCAGGTGTTGGAGACGATGTTAAAAGAGATGCAACAGGCAAAAGACCATATTCATCTTTCGACCTATATCTTGAACGATGACGATGTCGGGCGGCGCGTGATGGAGGTTTTGTGCGAGCGTGCGAGGGCAGGGGTTCGCGTGCGGGTGATGTACGATGCCTTCGGGTCGGCAGGGGCGAGTTTCCGACTCTTCTTTTGGCAGTACCGCAAGGTGCCTAATCTCCATATGGTGGGGTTCTCGCAGGCGAATATCTTTAAACGGAAGTTCCAGTTCTCGTTGAGAAACCATCGCAAGATCCTCGTGCTGGATGGCAAGATTGCCTACACAGGCGGTGTTAATTTCCATGATGTCTATCTCCCAAAGGGAACGACTGCTGGCGTGATGGACTATCATTTTAGGGTTGTAGGCCCGATCGTGTCGGAACTTCAGTACACGTTCCTTCGGGACTGGTATTATATGAATGATGAGTCGTCTGAAGCCTTGCTTTGCGCGAATCATTTTCCGAGACCCATCGTTTCAGGAAACATGGCGGCCTGTGTCCAGAATAGTAGTCCCACCAGCGATGAACTCCACGCAGCCTTGAACGCCTTTTTTGCTGCGACGAATCTGGCCTGCAAACAGATCCTCATCGTGACACCCTATCTGGTGCCTCCAGAAGCGCTGGTCTTGGCCTTGCAACAGGCGGCCTTTCGTGGGGTGGATGTTAAGATTCTTGTCCCCTCTATCAATAATCATCCCAGCATCCGTTTTGCCTCGCGAGCACTCTATACGAGACTTCTGATGGCGGGTGTGCGGATTTTTGAGCGTAAACCACCGTTTATTCATGGGAAAGCCATGGTGATTGATGGGGAGGTTGCGATTGTCGGGAGTACGAATATGGACTCCCGAAGTTTGAAACTCAACTACGAGACGAATCTCGCAATCTTTGATTCGCTCTTTGCCGAAAGGCTCCGCTTTGTGATTCAAGATGACTTGGATCATGCGGACGAAATCGAGTACTCGCAGTGGCGCTTAAGGTCGAGGAGCCAGCACCTGCTTGAGAACTTCTTTAATCTCTTCCATCCGATCGCTTAAAAAGTGCAACTGTTTCTTTCTCACAGAGCCCACAGAGTTCACAGAGGAAGAAAATCCCAATCGGTTGTTCTGATAAATGGATAAGCTAGTTTAATATATAGAAGTTTCTATCATTTATAGAAAAACACAACACAAAAGTATTCATTCGGGATACAGATTTCTCTGTGCCCTCTGTGCCTCTGTGAGGGACTGCACATTAAATTAATATGCCCTAGAAGAGTTCGAACAATGACGCGCGTCGATCAGTCAATCTTAATACCGAGGATCGAGAGCAGACGGTCAAGGTCGTCGTTATCATAGAAGTCAATTTCGAGCAATCCCTTGGTGTGCCGGCCATTGGCATGTGTAACACCTGGCGTTAGGCGTACAGCCGTGCCAAAGTGCTTGTGCATGCGGTCTGTCAGGTCGCGCAGGTAGCTCTCAGGAAGATCAGGGGTGCCGCGTTTACGCTCTTGTGTGCCATCACTGGCCGCCTTGCGACGCTGGATCAGTTTCTCAAGAGAACGGACCGTCATCTCTTCAGTGACGCACTTGCGTCCTAGCAAGGTCTGTTCGGTGACATCGGTCAACCCCAGGAGCACCTTGGCGTGGCCAGTCGAGAGGCGTTTGTCAGCGATAAACTGCTTCACCTCATCGGGAAGATCCAAAAGACGCACAACATTTGCAATGCTGGTACGAGGCTTGCCGACGCGTTCAGCAACCTCCTGTTGCGTGAGATTGAAGTGGTCAGCTAGCGTTCGGTAGCCCTCTGCCTCTTCAATGATATTAAGGTCTTGGCGTTGAATATTTTCAATAATCGCGATTTCAGCTGCGACTCGATCCTCGGCCTCCATCAGAATCACAGGAACTTTTTTCAGATCCGCTGCGATCGCCGCGCGCAGGCGGCGTTCGCCAGCGATGAGCTCGTACCGTCCGTTGGCATTCTTGCGGCAAATTAAGGGCGAGATGATTCCCTTGACCTTGATGGATTCGGTGAGCTCGGCAAGCGTCTCTTCATCGAAAATATGACGGGGTTGCCAAGGCGAGCGCTCGATCTCTCCAGGCGGAATATCATGAATGGCGTGCGAGGGGACCGCGGTCGGCAACAAACCAGCGGTAGCAGGCGACTGATGCGGAGGAATGGTCGGCATCTGTGACGTATGCTTTGAGAGGGTCGTGTTGCCAATGAGCAATCCAAATCCTTTTCCAAGTCCCGGACGCGGATGCTTGTTCGGGGTGGGGGTTGACTTGCTTGTCGTCGCTTGGACGGCCTGTTTTTTCTGCTTTGCGTTTTTCGTACTCATGGATAAATTCCTGAACGATGGAGGCCCATATTCTCCGGGAGGCCAAACATCAGGTTCATGTTTTGAAGGGCGGAGCCGGCTTGTCCCTTCATCAGGTTGTCAATATGAGCTACGATGCGGAGGCGGTTAACGCGCGTATCTACGCTGACAATGAGATTGCAAAAGTTAGTGCCACGCACGTGGAGTGTACCGATTGCAGCAGTGCTGCCGTAGATACGGACGAACGGGCTCTCTTTAAAAAATTCACGATAGAGGGTGATGACCTCAGCTTCGGTCATGGGGGCTGTCAAGGTTCCATAGAGCGTTGATAGGATGCCACGGCAGACGGGCACCACCTGTGCGGTGAAGGTCACCTTGATGTCGCGTCCCGCCTGGAGGCTGAGTTCGCGTTCGACCTCGCAGACATGCTGATGGCCTGCGAGCTTATAGGCATTCATCTGTTCGTAACGTGCGGGGTAATGAAAGGTGGGGCTTACCTTCTTGCCGGCGCCGGAGACCCCTGTCTTACAGTCGCAGATGATACTGTAGGGTTCCACAATGGCATGCTTTACGGCTGGAGCCATGCCGAGAATACAGCTACATGCAAAACATCCCGGGTTGCCCACGATTTTTGCTTGAGCGATTTCTGCGCGGTGGAGCTCAGCGAGTCCATAGGCGTTACTTCCGAGTAAGTCAGGAGAGGCATGGGCTGGAGATTTTCCAATACGCGTGGCATAGTCGGCGTAGGCTTCTGAGGTCGTGAAACGAAAATCACCGCTGTAGTCAATGACTTTGGCGCCCTTGGAAAGTTCTTTACGTGCGTCATGCATTCCGACTTGATCGGGCGTTGAGAAGAACACCACGTCAGCGGGTTCATTTGCGTTGGGATCGTCAGCAGCCAAGACAGGCATGTCACAAAAACCATCTAAGTGGGGATAGACATCAGAGATCTTGTGTCCGACATCGTCACGCGCAACAAGAGCGCACAACTTCGCCTCTGGATGTTGCAACACTAATTCGGTAATTCCCACCCCACCATACCCGGTGGCTCCAACAACTTTGACTCGAATCATAACTCCTCTTCTTTCGAAAACGTTTTATATTACTATAATTTGGCTCTAATTTCAAAAAAAGAGTTTAAAAAAATTCGTGTCGGCTAACGGATCCCTCTGGTCGGCCCCTTGCGATTATCCCCAAATGCACCAGCCCAAGAACCAGACAACACCCGCCGCGTAGATGGCACTCACCACATCATCCAGCAAAACACCCCATGCATTATGCCAGTTTCTGTCTATATAACGGGCAACAGGGAGCTTGATGATGTCAAAGATACGGAAGATGAAAAAACCCGCCAAAGGAATATACCACCACGGAGGTGTCGTGTAGGCGATCAGGATAATGGGGACAACCAAGTAACCGACAATTTCGTCCAAAACGAAGTTGCCGGAGTCTGTGTCGTTGTAGTAGCGTTCAGCCCACGAGTTGAGCAGGAAGTGCACCAGCGAGGTTCCGACCAGACACGCTACGAGCGCCACGAATTGATATAGGAGCTGGTTGGGAAGCCAGCAGAGGATCGACAGGTGCATCGCAACGCCCAAGAGCGCCCCAAAGGAGCCTGGCGCAATCGGCATAAGTCCCAGGCCGAAGGCGCTTCCAATAAAGACAAAGAGAGAATCTTTAAATGATTTCATGCATTATGTATCAATAAAGAGGTCGGCAGAGGCAAAGAAGGGGTCGCTTGTGCAACGAATGCCAAGGCGCCTTAAACCAGCCTCGTCGCCCGGGGTCACCATGTGTGTCATGTGCATCTCGCAATCCCGCAAATCAATCAGACGCTCCATGGCGATCTGAGCTGCAGGGTTAGTCGCACAACTGATCGCGAGACCGATTAGCGCCTCGTCCAAGTTTAGTGTGCAATAATCGCCCTTGAGGATGTCATGCTTCATGTGGACAATGGATTGCACGACTTGAGGTGCGATGAGGTGGATCTGGTCTGGGATTCCGGAGAGTTCCTTGATCGCATTGAGCACCATGCTGGCTGCCGCGTGGAACTGTTCCGAGTTTTTGCCGGAGATGATCCTGCCGTCACGGAGCTTGATGGCTGCACCACAAAAGATGCCCTTGCGTCCCTTGCCGCTCTCCATGGCCTCTTGTCCTGCCTTGCGGGCTGGACGTACGACATCGCGGTCTTCTGGGGAAAGTGACATGCGGAGCATGATCTCTTCACAGCGATCAACAGTCGCAAATTCGACCTGCCCCGAGCTGTGTTCGCACAAATGGCGGAAATAGCGGCGGATGATCTCCTGCTTGGAAGCCTGGCAGACAATCTCGTCATTGACAATACCGAAGCCAGCCCTGTTGACACCCATATCGGTGGGCGATTTGTAGGGACAAGGTTCCTTGGTCATCTTCTCCCAGATCGCACGCAACAAAGGGAAGGCGTCAACGTCCCGGTTGTAATTGATGCAGATTTCGTTATAAGCCTGGAGATGGTAGGGGTCGACCAAATTGCAGTCGTGCAGGTCAGCGGTCGCAGCTTCATACGCGACATTGACGGGATGCGACAGGGGGAGGTTCCAGATCGGAAAGGTCTCAAACTTGGCATATCCGGCAACGCGGCCTGAACGACGTTCGTGATAGAGCTGGGAGAGACAGGTTGCGAGTTTGCCACTTCCAGGTCCAGGGCCAGTGACGACCACGATCGGTCGCGTTGTCGGGACAAAATCATTGGCGCCATAGCCGTCGTCGCTCACAATCGTTTCGACGTCGGTGGGATATCCTTGCGTCACATAGTGATAATAGACTTTGATGTCGCGTTTTTCCAAACGCGCCTTAAACTGCTTGGCTGCATGCTGACCTGTAAAACGGGTAATCACCACGGCATTGACGACGAGACCCCAGCTTCGCAACCCATCAATCAGCTTCATGGCATCCACGTCATACGAGATGCCGAAGTCGGCACGCATCTTTTTCCGCTCAATATCACCTGCGTAGATGCAGAGGAGGATTTCGGCAGAATCTTTCAGCTTCTGGAGCAAACGCAGTTTCACATTCGGATCATAGCCAGGGAGCACCCGCGCAGCGTGCATATCCTGCATCATCTTGCCGCCAAACTCGAGGTAAAGTTTGTTGCCATTTTGTGCAGCCCGCTTCACAATGGCTGCAGTTTGTTCTTCTAGATATTTGTCATTATCAAAGCCAACGGGGGTGTCACTCACAATTACCTACTTTCGTTTAAAAAGACGCTTTTGTCGGTTGGGGAAAAGTATACAGAAAGATATGTAAAATAGGCAGAGTTTTTTTTATTTAAGGGCAAAAAAATGCGCTTGCTGTTCAAGAAAGACAAGGTGGCGAAGACAGGTGTTACAGCGAGTTGACGTATTCGCCGAGGTCGCGGACCTCTTTTTTGGAGAGGTTTTTGGTGTTGCCGTGCTTATTATTGCTGTTGTCAGTGGTGATGACGGTCTCCATAGAGAGTGCGCGGCCGTCGTACATATAGGGGGCTGTGCGCCAAACCTCGATCAGGATAGGGGTGCAGAAAGCGCGGGTGCGTTCGTTGTCTGAGCCGAGGCCCAGGACGTACGGTTTTTTATCGCCATAATAGGGGGGCGTATGACACTTAATGCACTCAGCCTTGCCTTCAAAAATAACTTTGCCGCGCACGGCAGCTGCGGTAAGGGAACCATCGGGGTTGCGATAGGGGCTGAGTTCAGGTTCAAGCGATTTGATATAGGCGTTGACCGTATCGAGATAGAAGGGGGTCACGGACTGGAACTGGATCATGGTGAAGCCCTTTTCAACCGCGATCTCAGCGGACTCTCGGATGCCGGTGATCATGACCGGTGAGGTCCTGTGGGAGTAGAGCATGCTGCGGGATTGCTTTGGATTGCCGATGCCATCATTTAGCAAATCCCAGTTGGTGCCGTCTGAACGGGTGTCGGGATGGCAACTTGCACAGCTCTGCCATTGCTGGTAACAGAGTGTGGCGTCATTGAAGATCCGTTCGCCATGACGCACGAGGTCGGGCTCTTTTGGCTTCTCGACCAGTGGGAGCGGTACGACACCGCCTGGGCCGTCATCCCACATTTGGACGACAGCGAGGTTGTCCGAAAAGCGGTTTGCAGAATAGACGCGATCCCCTGAGGCGACTACTGCGCGCGGACCTAGGCATTTTTCAAGGGGTAATCTTGTCTTTGCGCCATACAAGAAGGAGAGGTTGTTGACGACCTCCTTCGGGTTCGCGCAGGCAGCAAGGCGTTTCAAAAAATCAGCGACAGGAATTACGAGTAATTCGTGGATGCCCGAGGCGGTGATACAGAGCCACTTGCCATCAGGGGTGATGGTGACGCCCCAGGGGTTGGCTGCACCACGCGTGGTGTCGTCCAGTAATGCCGTATTCAGGTAAGCGCATTTTTCGACAGCCAAGACTGAGATGGCGCTGGTGTTAATCCAGCCTCGATCTAGGTGGGTTGTTGGAACGGTGAAACGTCCAATGGTATGGGTGACAAAACAATATTTCCCGTCAGGGCTCATCACTGCGTCCCGAATGGCGAAGGAGCCAGAGGGCAGATCGAGTTTTGCTTTTTGTCTGAAGGTCTTTGCGTCATAGACCGAGACGGAGGTGAAGACATTTGAGCGATTGGCCTCCATCAGGGGCAGGTGGTTGAAGGCCCAGAGCGTCTGCTCATCCTTGGACAGACACAGCTTCACGGGTTCGCGAATGGCCTTGGCGGAACGCAGGATCTTGCCTGTTGTAATATCTAGCTCATGGATATCCGGCTGGTCGGTACGGGCATGACGATTGCAATAGAAGAGCCGCTTGCCATCCTGTGTGACAAGGGGAGACATCGGTGTATGCCCAGCAGAAAAAGACCGCAAGGCCTTCCCTGTCTTCAAGTCTACCTCCTGGAGGGTGCCATGGCTGGTCCCGCCCGTGAGATAGAGTCGCTGCTCGTCAGGGGAGAGGGCAAATTGGTGGACATTGGTGAGGGCATGGCGCGCCGTGACCTTCTCGGTTGTTGTGTCGAAAACCATGACTTCGCCTGCGGTCTGGCAGGCGACATAGAGCGTCTTGCCATCCTTGGTCATTGCGAGTGAGGAGGGCGAGAGGTAGTTCGGCTCAGCCGCGAAGGCGTCGAAAGAAAAGCAGCTCACGACGAACGCCCAACATGTCAGGGAGAACCGGATCGGAATAATGGAGTAGTGGAATAGTGGAATAATAGACATCAGCTTCTTGCAGAACCATCTGAGCATCGTATTTGAAGCCCAGATGGAGAGGGTGTTGTGATTTCCGGAGACAGTATTCTGCATCCCCATCATTCCATCATTCCTCTATTCCATTTTTCCAGAGAGGTTACTACTCCTCGATAACGACACGGAACCCTACATTGAAGACACCCTGCCACGGTGCATAGCCTAGACGATAGCTGGCTGTTGCACGATAGGGGCGATCAAAGAAGGATCCGCCGCGGACCGTCTTTCTCTCCTGGGGCGAGAGGGTGTCGCTCTTCCCTGCTTTATAGGGGTAGCGAGCATAATCACTGCGCGTCCATTCCGCGACGTTACCATGCATGTCATAGAGTCCCCAGGCGTTTGGCTTATACTGCTTGGTGCCGGTCACAAGGAACTGTCCGTCATTGAAGGCGGAGATGCGCGGGATGAAATCCAGAGTACGATTGCCGACATTCTTAGGATTAAAGGTCGGATTGACTCCGGTGACAGCGAACCTTTCAATGGATTTATCAGCAAGGTTTGCATAAGGGCTGAAATCGGAGTTTTTGTCACCAAAGGCCATATCCTTGTCGCTACCTGCACGGCAGGCCCATTCCCATTGAGCTTCCGAGGGGAGGGAGACCTTCATGTTGCTCTTCTTGCCTAACCATGCACAGAAGGCCTGAGCATCTTGCCAGGTCATGCGGACCGCAGGCTGCTCGACGTAGTTCGCATAGTAGCCCAGGCGAACATGGTCTTTCCATTGCTGGTCATAGACGCTCGCGTTGTGATCAGGCTTGAAGGCGAAGAAGGCGGCGTTGTTGATTTCGCTTTCCGACATCCAGAAGGGCTTGGTGATCTTGATCGTGTGACGAGGCTGTTCAATCGCTGTTTCAGTATCACTGCCCATGATGAACTCACCTGCGGGGATGCGGATAAGCGTGATGCTCACACCTTCAGCGACCTCAATCGTCTTCTTTTCCGTGCCGAGCTTCTTTTGCATCTCTTGCGCGACAGCCTCGGAGAAGGGCCAGTTGTCTGCGGAGACGCTGACAGGGGGTAGGCGTTCTTCGCTCTTCTCCTCTGTAGCCTTGACAGGATGCGGGGTCGGCGAGACATATTCGCGATTTTCATCTTCACTGGCGCCCGCATACTTCTCGCGAGAGTCTGCAGCCTTGGACGCAATGGTCGAAGCCCAAGAGCCTTTATCTCCTGTGCTTGCATAGACCGAAGACCAGCTCCCATAATACGGGACATTCAGGTCAATCCACATGTTGAGGCGACGTAGGGAATCCGCATTGAGCTTGACGCCATAATGGCCTTTTTCAAGCATTTGAATGCCTTCGGATGTCGAGGAATGGAATTCGTAGGGGATGCCCATGATGCCGTTGCTTTCCGGTCCCGGACGGCGGAAGTAGCGATGGAGGGCGTGATAGGCGTTGCTGAAGTTGTCAGAGGGGCTGTTCGATGCAAGCTGGGTATCCTTGAAGTTAGGCTTCTTGGGATCAGTTCCATCATGGCAACGGATACAGTAAGCATCCAGGATCGGCTGGATCTCATTGATGAACGAGAAACCTTCCACTGGCGTACGGTAAGGGGTGAGTCTTTGCGGCTCTTTTAATGACGCCATGGTTTTGCTCGTGACAGGCGGCTCGTTCGGGGGTTCGTGGCAACCCACGCAGGAGAGCTCTTCGCCAGGCATGGCGACAAGCCAGCTTCGGAAGAGTTGGATTGCGCGTCCTTGCTTGTCGAGGGGTTGGATGGAAATCGTTGTATTGGCTGGAATCTTAAACATGGCAGAACCGTCTTTTTCGACTTTTACATGACCGAGCACACGCTTGCAGTCCCAGCCGCTCTCCACGCCGAGATGATGGTGGTTGCCTATCCGGAAGTAGCCATACACGTAGGTGAAGACACGAAGCGAGTCCACTTCGCCGACAGGGACATTCTTCAGTCCAGGTCCGCGATAGATATTCTGGATATAACAGACCGCTTCTTTGTCTTGGAGGTTGACGCGCTCAGGGATGACCGGCGGGCGCTCACGTTTCTGCAAGACATACGGTTCTGTCATTACCTTGTACTGTCCCATGTCTTCCGGTTGTACGGGTACGAAATTGTCAAACGTGTCTACGAGATAGAGGCGATAGGGACTGTTGGGGGTGACTCGGGAGACAACCAGGTGATAATTGGCGTTGATGGGATAGGGTTGGATGGATTGCGGGTAGACGCCATTGGCTAAGCTGTCCAAGTCCAGTGCCATCTCCGGGTAGATGGAACGTAACTGTGCATAGCACTTGTTGAAGAAGTCGTTATTGAGTTCGTGATAGTCTTTCCCTTTCTGTGAATCTGGAGGCATGCTTTTGGCGATGAGGGCATCCACATCCTGTTGGAGATTGGGGAACTGCACAAGAAGGTCCTTCTTTACTTTGGGGTACAATTGGTCAACCGTCACATGGGTTACCTTTTTGCCATAACCTGGAATGTGTTGTACCACGCCATCGGCATGGGCATATCCCTTGTTGGTATCGAAGATCGTCATTTTACCAGTTCCTGCAACACCATGATGTCCGGAGACGATCGCCACGAATTGACCAGACTGTCCCGGAATCGGGCGCGCATTGAACATGGCGTTGGGCCAAAGGCTTTGTGAACCATAGATGGAGCGTTGGTTGGAGCCGTCAGGATTCATGGTCATCATGATACGTGTATAGTAGTGCATGATATCCGTGTACTCCCAGCGCAAGTACATTACTTTGCCATCTGCCAAAACGGTTGGATACCAATCCGCGTCCTGTTCGAAGGTCAGCTGGCGTGGATTTTCACCGTTGGGCCCCATCAGATAGAGATTGGGTACGGTCTGGCCGCCCCCGATACAAGGCACGCCGACGAGCGGAGCAGTCGAACTGAAGATGATCTTGTCATTCGGTAGATAGATACCGCCGTAGCAGTGGAGATAATCGCCTGTCATCTTTGAGACTTGGCGCAAATTGGTTCCATTGATGTCAACTTCCATCACCTGGAAGGCCTTGTTCGAGTCGCTGGAGGTGAAGAGGAGTTTGGATCCATCAAAATAAAGATCAGGTTCGCCGACGAAAGAACCGTCTTTGGGCTCGTAGATGTCGGTGATTTGTTTTGTCTTGATATTAAACTTTGCAATCTTGTTCACGTGCCCCTTGGGTCCCATGACATGGGTGCCCAGCCAGTTGTTCTTCGTCCGAAGGCGGTCGGCCATGACGACGAGTGTCTCGTCAAAGGTAATGTAGGGGTTGTCAACAACCAGTGCCTTGTATTTGAGTGCCTCAAAATCCAGGTAGATTTTCATGGCCTCGGCATCACCTTTGTCCAAGCCAGGCAACAGGAGCGTCATCTTTGTGGCAATAGACTCCGCCTGCTTTAGAAACTCCTGGCCATTCTTGTAATCGCGGGGCTTGGTCTTGAGAATATGTTTAATGGAACGGACAAGCGCTTCGGGTGGTGAAGCTTTGACAAGTGCTTCAAGGGACTCCGGTCCTTGGGGTACAGCTGCTTTCCCCTTTTTAGGAGCTTGATCTTTCGCGGGTTGTGCAACTTTAGTATCCGTTGCTCCCGCGGTCTTTGGTTCCTGAGCAGGGGCTTTCTTTTCTGCCGCAAAAGCGTCATTCCCTAGCAACGCTAAACAACAAATAATCGAAACTCTTATACCTGTTATCATTTTAAAACCGACCATAATGATCCCCCTCTTGTATGAATATTCTTTGGTGATAATCCGTTGTTAATTTTGGAAGTCCCCTAACCTTTGTCTTTTAATGAAAAAACTAATTAAAAATTAACCTTTTCAGCTTATCATTTTGATGATCAGGAATCAATCGTAAAGATTCTCTCTTGCGCAGGTTTGGCGCACATGATAAATTGACCAAGACGTTAATTATTTGGGGATTATAAATAAACATGAAAAACAGTACGAATCGAAAAAAAATCACTATTCTGGCAGGCATCGGTTCGCTTCTGCTGGTCAGCCAGCTGACTGCTGCCGAGAGGGATGTCAACCGGAAGCAACCCAACATACTGGTGGCAATCAGCGATGATCAATCGTGGGAGCATTATGGGGCGTATGGATGTAAGACTGTGAAAACCCCCGCTTTTGACCGCGTGGCCTCGGAGGGTGCGCTCTTTACACGTTTTTTTGCAGCAGCTCCGCAGTGCAGTCCGAACCGCGCTTCGCTGTTGACGGGCCGTCATATCTGGCAGAATCGTGAGGCGGGAACCCACTCCAGTAGCTTTCCGTCTGAGTTAGCCGTCTATCCGGACCTCCTGGAGCAACGGGGGTATACGGTTGGGTATACCGGCAAGGCCTGGAGCCCCGGAAACTGGAAGATTAGCGGACGCACACGCAATCCTGCCGGCAACGCGTTCAATGAGAGGAAGCTGGACACCGTGCCGGCTACGGGTATCTCAAAAACGGACTATGCTGGAAATTTCGAGGACTTTCTCAAACAGAAAAAAACGGATCAGCCGTTTTGCTTCTGGTATGGCGGATATGAACCCCATCGGGATTACGAAAAAGGATCAGGCTTGAAGTCCGGTAAGGCACTGGCAGATGTCCGTGTGCCTCCGTTTTTGCCGGACAACGAGACGGTGCGCACTGATCTACTGGATTATCTGTTGGAAATTGAATGGTTCGATTCCCATCTGGCGAAGATGATGAAGCTCCTCGAGGCGCACGGTGAGCTGGACAACACGGTGATCATCGTCCTGTCGGATAATGGGATGCCATTTCCTCATGCAAAAGCCAATCTCTATGAGCACGGCGTGCGTCTGCCCCTCGCGATTCGTTATCCGCCAGCGGTCCGCGCGGGACAACAGGTGAAGAACCTTTTGAGTTGCGTGGATATCGCCCCGACAATTCTGGATGCCGCCGGTGTGAAGATCCCGACGGAGATGACAGGACGCAGTGTGCTCCCCGGTCTGAACGGCTCGGAGGCGAAGGGAATCAACGACTGTGTGCTCTTCGGACGGGAGAGGCATACGCATGCCCGGCCGGACAATGTCGGCTATCCTAGCCGGGCAATCCGCACGGATCAGTATTTGTATATCTGGAACATGAAGCCTGATCGATGGCCGGTCGGGAATCCTCCGAGTTTCCGTGACACGGATGACGGCGGCTGGACGAAGGATTACCTTCTTGAGCATCAGAAGGAGGAGCTGATCGCTCCGTATTTCCAGATGGCCTTTGGGTTACGGGCGGGCGATGAGCTCTTTGATGTGGGAAAAGATCCCGGATGCGTGGTCAACCTGGCTGGCCAGCCCGCGCATGCCAAGACGGTCGCGGAGTTGCGGACCCGCTTGCGGGAGTTGCTCCGCCAACAGGGTGATCCTCGGGTGCTGGGCAGTGAGATTTTTGACAGTTATCCACGCTATAACACCATGCGAAAGGAGCTGTCTGGTTTCAAGGAATCAGGCAAATATAATCCTGCTTTTAAGTAGAGCGGGCCCTTCTATGAAGATCTTGATTTTAAGGTTGTCGAACAGTCGTGATACAGAAGCTTCAGCGACACATACCGTGTTAGCTGAACTCTGTCGCTTGGCTTGTCCTGATGCATTGATTGACTTTGCCTTTCTCCCGCCACGTCGTACGCCTCTCGTAGTCGGTGCACAGAGCGGGTTGGGTTGGAACGCCTTCGACTTGATTCTCGTCTCGAACTCCTTTGTCCAAGAGGCCGTCAACTTGCCGTGGCTACTCGCGATGAACGGCCTTTCCCCTTGGGCGTCTGAACGGCCTGAATCGTTCCCTCCTGTAATCCTCGGCGGTTCAAATGCCTTTGCCGCCCAGTGCCTTGTCTGTCCGGATGGTAGGGCGGTGCCGGATGCGCTCTTTTTTGGCGAGGCCGAAGAGGTGCTGCCGAGGTTTGTACAGCGGATGACGGAAGGACGCAAGGACACGAGGACGCAAGCCGGCTTGGAGAAACGCTCGCGTTTGCTGCGTGCGACAGAGGGGCTTGATGGCTTCTGGGTGACCGGTTGTTTGCCTGCCCAACCCCTCAAACAGGCGGTGGTCCGCTCGCCTACGCCGTCTGATGCCACGAACTGCCAACTGCCACCCTGGCGCGGCGTAGCTTCCCAGCGAAGCCGGCTGCCGACTGCTACTTTGACTGGCACCGTCCGTCTCACGGTGAGCAGGGGGTGCCCAGCTTTCTGTTCGTTCTGTTTTGAAGGCTATGAACGCAAGCCTTACCGGGAGACACCGTTGAAGGAAGTGCTTCAGCGCGCCCACTTTTTGAAGCGCGAATATGGTGCGCGGACCGTTGAGCTGGATGCCTTCAATCTAAACATGTATGCGGATTTTGTTCCGCTGGTCAAAAACTGTTCGCAGCTGTTTGATCGGGTTTCCTTCAAGAGTCAGCGGGCGGATGGCATTGCGGCATGTCCGGAGATTATCGCGCTTGAGCGCGCCGCTGGGAAACAATCGTTTACGTTGGGGATCGAAGGCATCAGTGCGCGCATGCGGGCTTTTCTCTGCAAGTCGCTGAGCGACGAGGATATTGAGTTAGCGCTTCAGACACTCTTAAGCAATCGTGTCCGGGAGATCAAACTCTTCTATATTCTCACCGGACATGAAGCGGCTGAAGACCTGGCTGCCTTCTCCTCCTTCTGCTCGCGTTTGCAGGAGAAACTTCGCGCGCCTAAGTGTGGTACACGGGTGGTGCTGAGCTTCGGACGGCTCGTGCGCATGCCGAATACGCCCTTGATGTTTGATAGCTTGTTGCTGGATGAGCAGGAGTGGCGTTTCTGCGTAGACGGAGTCTCGGCGGCTTGTCGTCGGGCGAAACTCGAATTTCGTTTTGCCTTTGACTGGCCGGATTATCTCGGAACGCAACTGCTGGCTGCTTGCGGACATGAGGATGCCCCCGCAGTCGTCAAATTGGCAAGTGAAGGACTTTCGTATCATGGTCCCTGGTTGCCAGTGGAGGCCACCAAGCTTCAGACAGTCCTTGCGGTGCAGATGGAGCCTTCACAACCCTTTCCCTTTGTGCAGCGCCCAGTCACCTCTGAATTTTTGAGAAAACGGTGGGAAGAGGCCTGTGTTTATCGCGACAAGGGGTATTGTCTTGGCAGCGAATGCGCTGCCTGCGGTGCCTGTTCGACCCCGGAGGAGATGCGTCGAATTGTCCGTCATTCACGTTCGCAACGCATTTCAGAGTCCGACATTCAGGATGTCGCGGCCGTCGAGTCATCCAAACGCCGTCTGCCGCTTCTTTATCGGGTTGTCACGCTTCCCGAAAGCTCTGCCGGTTTGCCGCCAGCCACGCTCAATGCCGAATTGATGCGTGAACTCCTCAGTCGCCATCCCGAATTGATGGAGAATCTGCTCTCGATTGAAGAGGTGATCTTTAGCTTTGGAGAGAATGAAGACCGTTTCCAGATCCCGTGTGGACAAACAGTCGTTGCCTTTCGCGCATGGGATCGGAAAGCACTGCAACGTGCACTTGCGGATGCCGCTCCGCTGGTGGGTGGAGAAGTCGCGGATGGTTTTCAACCAGGGATCTTCTCGAAGGCATCCTGCTTGCTCCATACGTCGCTCACACCCCGCGTGGCAGCGGAATCAGGGAGTAAGTGGTTGAAGGACCTCCATCTCGCCCATACGCTGTGCAAGGCAGGGGAGGGGTGGCGGCTTGATCTCGCACCAGCGGCCTTAAAAAAGAAAATGCTCTATTCTTGTTCACTGCAGCCAATCGAAGGTGGCACGTGTATCGCGATCGAGTTCTCCTCCAAGCTTTCGTTGAAGGTATGGAGTTCAACGCTCATCCGCCATCCTAGCCTTCCGGCGATGAAAAGTTTGTCAACTTCCTTAACTCCATGAGTTCGCGCCGACGTTCGACAACCCAGGCTGCAATCGGTAGATCGGCGGGCAGGGTATTTGTGATGCGGATTGTGCCGCAAGCGGTACAATAGGATCCCTCAGCGTGAATGGCTGTTGCGCAGTTTGGACAACAGGTCTCTAAAAGCTCCGCACAGTAGGCGCAATGCTTTTCGACTTGAAGCCGGGGCTGGAAAATAAGTTCGCCTTGTATTATGTACGGTGTGTTTGAGGGGCAATGGGCATTAGGACAAAATCCTTTTTTCTCTCCGAGGGAGGTGACCAGTTTTGCCTGTGTCGTCTGAAGGGTTAGTCCGAGCGCAGAGGCGATCTTCTCGATGTTCTCTTTAGAAAGCTTCGAGGGCTGCCCAGCCTCCAGCATGCTGATGGCGGATTGTTTGCACCCGACCTCAAGGGCTAAGACGCTCTGGGTCAACCCCTTTTCCCGCCGGGCCTGCGCAATCTGTTTGCAAATTTCGTGTGGTAGTGTCGTCATAAAATCGTGTTGTTCATAACATGTGAATGACGAGTAGTATGACGGATTTGAGTGTTTTTCACAAGGGGATGATATCAACAAATTATCAACAATATAACTAGTTATTAATAAACATTTTAAGAGTTATACACAGTTTAATATAACCTGTTGATAACTTTAAAGTGATAAACAGTTGATAAGTCTATCCAAATTCAACTTAAATGGCTTCTCCGGTAGACCGCAGGGGTCTGGCCATGGTGGCGGGAAAAAACCTGGATGAAATAGCTGGTTGTCGTGAAGCCGACCTGCTTGATGATGTCTTGCAATGGGAGTTCTCTATTTTGGAGAAGCTTTGCAGCGGTCTCCATGCGCAGGTTCATCAGATACTTGGCAGGGGTTTCGCCGGTAAGGGCACTGAACTGGGTTGAGAAGCGTGTGAGTCCGATACCACATGCCTCAGCCATCGTCTGGAGAGTCCAAGGTTCGTGGAGCCGTTTCGGGAGCTGTTCTAAAAAGAGTCTGATACTGCGCAGGGAGTCGGTCAGGGATTCTTTATAGGTTGTCGGTGTGGAGTCGAAAGTCACAAAGAGTTCAAGCAGCATACTGTTCACGAGGAGTGCGATCCGCGTAGCGCGGTGTGGTTGCCCAGGAGATTTGGCGATCAGCAAGAGGCGGTTGAAAAGCTCTAAGTAGGTTGGCGAAACAGGGCGAATGGCATCTTCATTCTGTCGGAGTGCGCGTGTCAGACTCTTCAGTTCGCTCTTACTTAGAAGCACCCAGTCAGGCCAGATCCACTCCTGATGCGGATGGCGCACGCCAACATCAAGGATGAGCCAGCCGATGCGGCCTTGGGTAAAGCAGGGGTTTCCGATGGAGTGCTTCTGCCAGGGACGTGTAACCATGATCTGTCCCTGTCCGAGGCTATGGCTTACACCGTCTACCGTCACCGGGGACTCTCCTTGTAGCGAGACGGTCAGTTCAATCCCCTCATTTTGATGGGTGGGCAGTCCATAGCTCTGTTTGCCAGTTGTCTTCCAGTAACCGAAGCAACTCACACCGGGGACTTCGCTCGCCTTGAAGGGGGTGCCGGGATAGTTGTTTCGGGCAATCCCGAAAAGCTCCATCTCTCCCGCCTGCAGTGCTTCCTTCACGGTTTCGCAGGAATCAGCGTGGAGTGGCACGGCCTTGGTTAAGCTCCCTTTTTTCATGGTTGATATTATCTAACGATTCAGAATGCAGGGCAAGCGATTTCAAGTAAAAATGTTAAATTTCTTCAGTGAAGAATCTTGTTATAGTCGTCAGGTGCATCTTTTGCTACTGTAAGGATGCTGAAGAAAGGAAATTTGTTTATGAAGATTGGATGTTTTGCCTGTGTTGAGCCCTTTGCTCCCATGTCGCGTCAATTGAAAGCGATTCGGGAGATGGGATTTAAGTATGCGGATGTGACGGATAACCACGATGGCGCCGCGTTAGGTGAGGAGTTCGGTTTCGCGCCGACCGTCAGTCTGGATGCCCATCCAGCCACGATCCGTGCGATGGCGAAAGAGGCGGGGATCACGCTGAGCGCCTTTTGCTGTCATGCGAATCTCTTGGACCCCACCTCGCCAGCCACGTATGGCACCGCGCAAATTATCAAGGCGATTCGCCTCGCCAAGGATTTAGGTATTAAAGAAGTTATTACAACAGAGGGTGAGCCCCATACAGCGTTTGGTAAATCACTTAAACCCGCTGAACAGCTTTTGTTGGTGCGTGAAAAACTGCAAGTGCCGATCCAGTGGGCTGAAGAGTTAGGCATCAAACTGTTGATTGAGACCCATGGGCCTGTCTCTGACAATCTTACCATGATGGGCGATCTGTTGAATGCGTTGGGCCATGAAAAGACCGTCGGCGTCTGTTTGGACACTGGCAACTGCTGGCTCGGTGGCGGTGATCCAATGGCCTATGTGAAGGCCTTTGGGACGCGCATTGGACATGTCCATTGGAAGGATATGCCCGAAGGGATGGTCGCTAAACGCGGCAAGATTTTTGGTTGCGGCATGGCTCTCATCGCACTCGGCGACGGGGTTGTCGGTGTGGAGGCCATTGCCAAGGCGCTCCAGAAAGCCAAGATCAACGTCGCGACGACGCTTGAGATTGCAGGCGCAGAGGCTGTGAAGCTTTCCGCGAAACGATTGATGAAATGGTAGGGGGGGGGATGGAATAATGGAATGTCGGAATACTGGAATAATGTAAGAACATGCCTTCCGGGAGGGACGAGCGTCTGCTCGTCCTAGGCACGCAGGCGCGTGCCCCACACAGCGCCATATTTCTTTCGCCCAATATTCCAACATTCCCATATTCCAATATTCCAGTAAGATAAAGGACAATACACATGAACACACGTAGAGGGTTTTTGAAAGCTGCATTGGCAGCAGGTACAGCACCGCTGGTGGTGCCGTCTAACATTCTGTATGGTGCGACAGCACCTTCGAACCGGGTGAATCTGGTCAGCGTGGGCGTCGGCGGACAGGGCGGCGGACTCTTGGGTGCGATTTTGCAACCGGACTGGATCCGCATCGTGGGGGTTGCGGACTGCTTTAAGAGCCGTCGTGAGGCGAAGGCGGCGCTGGTGAATCAGAAGTACGGCGGGAATGTTTGCACCGCCTACACAGATTTCCGCGAGATGATCACGCGTTCCGATGTGGATGGTGTGGTCTGCGCAACGCCTGACCATTGGCATCATGGTGTCGCTGTGCTCTCGATGCAGGCTGGCAAGGATGTCTACATCGAAAAGCCCCTGACGCTCTCGATTGACGACAATAAACATGTGCGGGAGACGGTCTATAAACATAAACGCGTCTTCCAGTATGGCACGCAGCAGCGTTCCTCCTCGCATATCCGTATCGGATGTGAGCTGGTACGTTCAGGCATCCTCGGTAAGATTAGCCGCGTAGATGTTGTCGCTCCTCGCGGTGCTATTGGAGGGGGCAGTCTTGAGCCACTTCCTGTTCCGGAGGGACTTGCGTATGATCTCTGGTTGGGGCCGACAAGGGACCGTCCATATACTAAAGATCGTTGCACGAACGGGGGTGCATGGTATTCCTCGGAGTGCGCCATTGGCTTCCTGGGTGGCTGGGGTGCACACCCGTTGGATGTGATGTGCTGGGCCTTGTATGATCTGCCCGACAGTGTCCCGGTCGAGATTGAAGGGACCGGAGAACGTAAGACCGATTGCCTCTTTGACACCTTCGGAACATGGAATGCCAAGGGGCGTTTTGCAAACGGCATCGCGTTCACCTTTAAGTCGGGCGACGACTGCACGACGTTTGTCGGTGAGAACGGGAGCATCAGCATTTCGCGTGGCAAATTGACCGCCAATCCCATTAACCTGCTCCGTTCGCCGATCCCGCAATCAACCAATCCATGCCGTGCGAACACCACGGGCTTCCATCATACTGCCGATTTCGCGCAGTGTATCAAGACCCGCGAGACGCCGTGCAGTGGCATCGAAGGCGCCTACCACTCGGACAACATCAGCCATCTCACCAACATCGCCTGTCATACGGGACGAAAGATCAAGTGGGATATCGCGAACCAAACCATTATCGGAGATGAAGAGGCCCAGAAGATGATGCGCCGTAAAGTTCAACGTCCAGCGTATATCGCGTAGGGGCGACCCCATGACGACCTAAAGACCAACCAAACTCAGTAAGGGCGACCGGCAGGTCGCCCGCACGATAGGAAATCCAACACATGAAAATATTACTACCCATCCTCTCCGCACTCCTCACCTGCGCGCCTCTTTTTGCCAGTGATGACGCACAGGTGATTGAGAGAGCCCGTAAGATCACAGCCCTGACTGCGCAGGCTGAGGATCCTTCAGTTAAACCGCTCCTGCTGGCAGCACTCTCCGACGAATCGGAGCTTGTCCGTCTGGTGGCATTACGCGCCACGGTGAAGACCTGCGATCCTGCGGCCTTCCCGCTTCTCTTCGCCGCCTGTTCGAAGGACGGGGAGGAGGGCCGTTTAGCTCCATTGATGGTCGCCTCGAGTCCTGCCAAGGGACTGGATGCGTTTCTCTATGAACAGATGGCGAAGCCCAGTTCGCGTTGTAAAGCGATTGAGCTGCTGGCTTCCCGCCATGAGAAGGGGCTGATCGCAAAGCTTTGTGATCCTTCGCTCTATGCCGAGAAGGGCGTCAATCAGGCGGCAGCCGGAGCCTTCCGTCTCTGTCTGCAAGGCGAAGATTTTGCAAAGGCGATGACCTTTGTTTTCACCAGCCTCCCTGCTGGGCAATGTGAACCGTTTGTCTCCGCGCTCTCCTCCGTTGCACAGCAATTGCCAGGCAAGGAGCAGGTAGAGAAGGGTGTTCTTGCGCAGTTTTTGAAGTTGTCTCCTGAGGCACGCCTGGGTGCTCTTGAACTCCTCGGATCTTTACAGAGCCCAAGCATCTGCCAGGTGCTGGCGGACGAGGCAAAGCAAGGAACAGTGGACTATCGCAAGGCGATTGTGCGGACGCTTTCAAAGTGGAGTCAGCCCATCGCGCTCGATGCGCTGGTCACTGTCGCGAAGGGAGATGCGGATGGTTCGGTCAAGATTTTAGCGATACGCAGTGTCATAACCCTGCTGGAGAAGAAGGACATGGCTGATGCGACCAAGAAGGCGGAGGTGCTTAAAACGCTGGCCACCGTTGCTGAACGCGACGAAGAGAAGCAATTGATCGAAGCTGCGCTCAAGAGTGTTGGAGGTGCTGAGTCTAAAAAGCTACCGAATGCACCGATGGCAGCTGTACCTACCACTGGAAAGATCCGTGTGTTGCTCCTGTCGGGAGCAAACAACCATAACTGGCAGGAGACGACCGAGAGCCTCAAAAAGGTGTTGGCAAAAAATCCGAAATTTGCAGTGACGGTTACGGAGACACCTTGGGAGATGACCCCTGACGCCTTGGCCTCCTGCGATGTGGTCTTCTTCAACTGGAACACCTTCGGCAAAGATAAACGGGAGTGGAGTCAGCCCATGAAGGATGCCTTCATCCCGTGGGTTAAGAAGGGCGGCGGCGTCTTTATTTTCCATGCCGGCGGAAGTATCTTCTACAATTGGCCGGAATTCATGAGCCTCATCGGTGGCACCTGGGAGAAGGGGACCTATCATCCCAAGCAGCAGGAGTATACGGTGAAGATCGAGAATGTTGATCATCCGATTACCAAAGGCATGAAGGATTTTGTGACCTTCGACGAACCCTGGCAGAAGCTCTCCAATCGGAATCCCGCTCGCAAGATGCTGGCTACCACCACCATCCCCAAGGAGAAGAGTGAAAAGGGCGGCGGCGGTACAGGCGAGCCTGAAGTCATGGCCATGACCATGGAGTTGGAAAAGGGGCGCTGCTTCAACCTCGTGCTGGGCCACAACGCCAAGGCTATTGAAAACGAAGGCTGCACCTCACTCATCCTGCGCGGCACCGAGTGGGCGGGAACTGGGAATGTAAAAGAGTAGGGGTTTTCTCTCTACCTCAGCCAGAAGGAGAAGTAGAGATACATGCCAAGCAATGCGGCCAGGATGATGGCCGTGGCAGCGATATCAAGGGGATGAATGCTGGCGCGTACCGCCTTTTTGTCAATCGAACTATAGGTCAAGCCGGCAATCGAGGCTTCATCCTGTGCCTTGCCGAGGAGCGAGACGCCGATGACGACTGCGATACTGATCACAAAAAGAACTCCTGAGGCATAGAGAAAATTAAAATCACCGATCGCCGCGAGCCATGCCGGTCCAGCAGCTTTAGTTGCATCAAGGGTACCGTAATTGGCCTGGATCGTCAGCTTGATCATGCCTAATACAAAGCCGGTGACCAGTCCCCAGAGGGCTCCCTGAGCATTGACCCGTTTCCAGAAGAGACCCAATAAAAATACGGCTGTGATCGGCGGTGCCAGATAGCCTTGCACGCTCTGCAGGTATTGATAGAGTCCGCCGCCAGCCACTTTGTACATGACGGGAATCCACGCCATACCTAGGAGCACAATGAGGGCGGTGACGACGCGTCCTACTGTGACGAGGTGTTTTTCGGATTGATTGGGACGCAATTTTTCATAAATATCTATCGTAAAGAGAGATGCGCAAGAATTGAAGAGCGAGGAGAGCGAGCTCATCAATGCGGCCAAGAGTCCGGCGACCACGAGTCCGCGCAGCCCGGTCGGCAACAAATTCATCACGAGCGTGGCAAAGACCTGATCCCCATCAATTGTCCCAGTTGCGGTTACACCATTCACTACTTTTGGAGGAATTACTAGGAGCCCCTTCTGATGAAGCGCCAATCCTATCATACCCGGAATCAAGAAAATCAAGACAGGCCAGAGTTTGAGGAAGGCGCCAAAGAGCGCGCCACGTCTGGCTTGCGTGAGATTGCGAGCTGCCAGGGTGCGCTGAACAATATATTGATCGGTGCACCAATACCAAATGCCGATAATGGGCGATGCAATCATAATACCCAGCCAGGGGAAATCGCCATTTTTCCACCAGGGCAATGTTGACCCAGCCTGCACCATGGGACGCCAGAGTGCGAGATCGGAAGCCCGTTCCTTGCAGACCGCCTGAAGTTCGCCCCAGCCGCCCAGCCTCTCAAGTCCGTAATAGGTGATGAAGAAGGAGCCCGCGAGCAGGATTAGTGCCTGTGCGGTGTCCGTGTAGAGAACTGCGCGCAGGCCACCAAAAATAGTATAAATACCCGTGAGGACAACGGTTGCAAAGGCGCCGATCCAGAAGGGACCCCAGACCTGTCCAAAGAGCGTCAATTTCATTTCGGGCAGCAGCGTTTGAAAGACCAGTGCGCCGGCATAGACTGTGACCGAGACCTTGGTGAAGACATACGCCACGAGGGAGACGACCGAGAGGATCCAGCGAGCCCGCGCATCAAAACGTTTTTCAAGAAACTCCGGCATGGTAAAAACATTCGAACGATAATAGAAGGGGACAAAGACCCAGCCCAGCAGCAGCATGCACCACGCATGCATCTCCCAGTGCGCCATGGCCATACCGGTTGAGGCGCCGGAACCAGCTAGCCCCACTATATGTTCCGAGCCGATATTAGAGGCAAAGAGCGATCCGCCGATCGCAAACCAGCCGATGTTACGTCCCGCCAGAAAGTAGTCCGCAGAGCTGTCCTGCTTGCGTGAGGACCACCAGACCACCGCGCCCAACATTAAAAAATAGATCCCAATTACGAGCCAGTCCAATCCTGTTAATATCGTCATAGTAAAGAGTTCCGTTGTTGTTTAATTCTGAGAAATATCAGGTGATATTATGTGAGTAAGGGGAGTTGAGAGTCAACTTCGAAAAGCATTTTAAAAAAAATCAAACTTTTTTCAAAATACCCGTTGACATTTCAGGGTCAGCTTTGATAAATTAACCGTCCTTTTGCGCCACTAGACCTTCGGGTTTTTGCGGTGTGAAAAGGGCGGTCCGAAAGAAATATTAAAAAGTTTCATTTTGGCTGTTGACAGGACGGGGCGGGTTTTGATACCTTGAACGTCCTTTGCGAAACAAGGCGAAAGCCTGAAACGCAAGAGAAAATTTGTTCTTTTGACAACCGAAGCTTAGGCGCATCCCACGGAGTCCGGTTCAGTTTTGAACGGCCCGGCGGGGATGTGGGAAAATGAAGCTTGTGCTAGGTCAACAACTTATTTGAAGTTTGGGATGGAGCAGTCCATCCCTACTCGGAATTTTTCTGAGAGTTTGATTCTGGCTCAGAACGAACGCTGGCAGCGTGGATTAGGCATGCAAGTCGAGCGATCACCCGGTGTAGCAATACAACGGGTGGGAGCGGCGGAAGGGCGAGGAACGCGTGGACAATCTGTCCACTGGGTGGGGATAACCCCGTGAAAACGGAGCTAATACCGAATGTGGCATAGGAGCACATGCTCCAAATGTTAAAGGCTGGGATCTGGCGCAAGCCGGACCAGCCCCCAGTTGAAGAGTCCGCGTACCATCAGCTTGTTGGCGGGGTAACGGCCCACCAAGGCTTACGGTTAGCTGGTCTGAGAGGACGACCAGCCGCACTGGGACTGAGATACTGCCCAGACTCCTACGGGAGGCTGCAGTCGAGGATCATTCGCAATGGGGGCAACCCT
>CAIZQW010000141.1 GCA_903935195.1 uncultured bacterium | reverse complement strand
TGAATCGCGAAGGGCTCGTTCACAGCGACATTAAACCCGGAAACATTGTCATGGATCGGGATGGCAATTCCAAGTTGGTGGATTTTGGTTTGACTGGAATGTCTCGCTATGACAGCAACCATAAATTAATGGGGACGCCCGACTATATTGCGCCTGAGCTTATTCGGGGTGGAAAGGACACGCCCTGTAGCGACATGTTCAGCCTAGGGGCTACACTCTACCACCTGCTCTCAGGGCGTCCTCCGACGCTGGGTGAGTCACCCTCCGAGGTTGTCCGGGCTCGACTGGAGAAGATCCCTGTGCCGCCCTTGCAGGATGTGGCCGCTCATGTTTCTAAGGCGACCTGTCGGATGGTGATGAAGATGCTCGAGTATCTTCCGGAGGAACGTCTTCAAAACAGCGATATTTTAGCTTATGAGGTCAAGGAGGCAGTCAAACAGTTGGATGTTGCTGCTCGTGACACGGATGCTTTTAGTTCGGAATCAGGGAATGCCTCCAGTCTCTCATCGCATGAGAAGGCGCTGGTCGAGGAGGAGGTTGAGGAGAAGGCGGTTGAGCACGCAGGGATCAGCTCTAACTACTTTGGGGACCCTGTTCCGCCTCCTGAGGCATCCAAGCCCGTAGAAGAGAAGGGGTCTCAGCGCCCTTTAAAGGTCGGACGCTTGATCTTCTTGCTCCTCTTGTTGCTGGTTGTTGGGGGGGCGATCCTTGTTCAGTTCCCTCCTTGCGACAAGATCTGGGCCTCCTATTGCGTGAAGGCCTCCGAGTATGTCAATGATTTGGCAACGCGAAATCCGGCCGTGGACAAGGCTTTAAGGTGGAGCAAAGAGAAAATAGGGATAGGTAGCGCCTTTGTGAATGCGCAACTGGGGCAACCTGTCACTCAACCCGTGGCTTTAGTTCCACCTCTCGCAGCTTTTGTTGTGGAGGAGAAAGCAGCATGGATGATCACCAATGTTGGCGACCAGCCCAAACGCGGCAGCGCGATGCAGAAGGACGGGGCATTGATGATTCAACTGCCCGGGGTCATGGTTGATCAGTCTGCTACCTGGAGGACAGGATATGACCATTCCCGGTTTATCTGGACGAAGGTCGCGACAGATACCTATGCTTTTTCAGGGAGAATCCTCATCGCAGCCAACCAAAAACCTCAAGATGTGACAGGTTTACAGGTGAAAGAGACAGATGTTTCAATCAGCGCATGGATCCTGTTTGGGATATCAGGAGGCAATGAACTCTTTTTACAAGTGAGAAGTCCTGACAAGAAGACGACGCTGATACGGAGCGAGAAGACAACGAGCCAACAGCCCTATCTGATGTTAATCCGCCGGGGCACCGATTTTGAGGCCCTCCACTCAGTGGATGGCAAAGCGTGGACATCCTTTGGAAGAGGCGTATTAAAATTGCCCACAAATCATGTTGCGGGCTTCGCCATTTCAACCGTTTCACCTGAGACGACCACAACGGTCAAGTTTGATGCGATGCGTCTTGTGTTACCTAAATAATGCAAAAACGCGGGGCTCACGTAAATCCACGTTGCAATTTGGACGACTAAAAGAGTATGATAAAGACATCATTAGTGTAACTCTATGAAGTGGACACCGAAAAAGGGTTTTTTCAAAAGTGCACGAGTTCGTATGGGCTTGTTCATTCTCGTTGCGCTTGCTTGCTTACTGATCACCCTTGATCAGGGGTGTCGCCTTGGCCTGATCGCTCAAGACACCACGGTATGGACCGTAGTCGTCACTTCGGTCGCGGGGATGGGTATCTTACTGATGATCCTCATCTTCAGTTTTCAAGTCAGAACGATCTTTGCCCCGTTGATCCAGGTCGCTGAAGAGATCAAGAAGGCATTAGACGGACACAATCAGTCTAATGCTACTTCAGGGGTTCAGCTACGCGGAAAAGACGAGTTTGGGCAACTTGTTCATAGCGTGAACGAGATGGTCGCGAATCTTTCAGAGCGGACCCAGGAGCTAAAAGAGGAGAAAAAACAGCAACTCGCTCTCCTCGCCAGTATCCCTGACTGCGTCTGCCTCTTTGACCAAGAGTCTCGATTGACCAAAGTGTATAAACAACCAGATTTGGTCTTGCCGCTTCGGGGTCTGAATGTGGGAGAGCCTTTGAAAGAGCCATTTTTCCTAGGCCCTGACGGCAAGCAACTTCACTTGGCGATTCAGAAGGCGTTCGCGAATGGAAAACCTCAGCTGGCTTTTATCTCTATGCGCGAGTCAACGGAATCGTTTCGCCATTTTGAAGTCAAAGTCTGTAAAATTAACGAACAAGAGTCGTTGGTCGTCTTTAAAGATATTTCGCGAGATAAGCGCGACAACGACTTTAAGAAGCAGGCGGAGGGACATCTGGTCCGTGTTGAGAAGATCGAGAGCCTAGGGACCTTGGCAGCGGGCATTGCCCATGATGTGAATAGCATGCTGACCGTGATTCGCAACACGTTGGAGGTGACTTGGCAGAATCCGTTGCAGAGCGAAATTGAGGCCATTAAAACAATTCTTCAGGCCGCTGAAAAAGGAACCCAGTTGACCCACGAGCTGATGACTTACGCGGGACAAAATCAGCTCAAGTTCCAGCGAACAGATCCTAATCAACTGGTCTTGGCAATGGAAAAATTGTTGCAGGGGGTGATGGCCTCGAATGTGATTCTTGAACTCAACCTCGGGCGGGATCTTCCTAGGGTGGATGCAGATCCCCACCAGTTTTGGAAGGTCTTATTGAATCTTTTGAAGAATGCATCTGAGGCGATGAATGGGATGCGGGGGGCGGTCCGGATTAGTACTTACACCTTTAATCTGACGGAAGAGAATCGCCACGATTTCTTCTGTACCCATTCATTGACCAGCGAGCCAGGCATTGTGATCGAGATCTCGGATACGGGTATTGGCATTCCAAAGGAGATTCTGAAGCGTATTTTTGAACCCTTTTTCTCAACAAAGTCCTCTGGTCGAGGCTTGGGTTTAGCCACGGCCTTCGGCATTGTGGATACCCACAACGGCGCAATTGCGCTCGCGTCTGAGGTGGGCAAGGGAACAACCTTCCGTATTTGGTTGCCTCTTTCTAAGGCCGGAGTCGAAGAGGCTGTTGCGGAGAAACAAAAACCAAAGAGTGCTGGCCTCGTAAGTAAAATGGTGTCCGAGGGGCGTCCGTGTGTGTTGGTCATTGAGGATGATCGCGCGGTGCTTCAAACAACGCGTATTCTTCTCAGTTCTCTGGGTGTCGACTCTCTGGAGGCGACGAGCAAACGGGATGCCGTGGGTGTTTTCAGAAAGAACATGGAACGAATCAATCTTGTTTTGTTGGATGCCACGATCGAGAACATGGACAATGTTAAGCTCTTGTCGCTCCTGCGCGAGTATAAGTCCGACGTACCGATTGTGGTCGTCTCCGGATATAGCGAGAAGCGCATTCGCGAGCTTTTCGAGACGCATGCCTATGAAGGGTTCCTCGGGAAGCCCTATACGCGCGACCAGTTGATCCAAGCCCTTCGCCCGTTTGTCTTTATGCCTTAACAAAGGCCTTGTCAAACATCATTTGCCAGCTTTTGGGGTGTGTCAGAAAGAAGTGACAGGGTTTTCCTGAACGGTCGAGAACTTCTTTTCTCAACTCCTTGTTGATAGGGTTCAGAAGCGCGACCAGAAGTTCGTTCCCCATCAGCGTGAAGGGCAAGATCCCTCTGACGTGGCAGAAGGTGGGGGGCAAGGTACTGATGGCTGCGGGCGTCGGCTCAAAAAACTCAATGGGGATAGGGGGCACAGAGCTTGCGTGATACATCATCTCCAAAAGCTTGTCCGTATATTCTGGATGGCCTTCATCGAGGATCGCTAAAGCAGAAATGAGCAAGGGAATTTCCGTCACGGGGCGCTCGGTCAGGGAGTTCATCACGTCCATACAGAGTTCCTTAGGGATAAAGTCGTGATCATGCCAGTACCAGACCAGATCCATCTCTGCGGAGGCACTGGCATGGCTGAGGGAGTGGACGTCGGTCGGCAATTCGATTGGAATTTTTAACAACGAATCGAAAGCGTCTTGAGCCTGCGCCTCTTCAGCTTTTGCAGCCTCAATCTCAGAGTCCATTTCGCTGAGTGTCGCGACACGCTCGATTGCCAACTGTGCTGGCATGTGATCAGGGAAGGCTTTTAAGTGCTCAGCAAGAGCCTTTGCATTCTTAAAATCATTCTCCATGAGCAGGACATCCACGAGCCGGACAAGGATATCGCGGCGTTTCTCGCTTTGTTTGGTTTGCTCGTAAGCCACAGCAAGAAACTCCAGCGCAGTCCTGTCCTTGGGCATGGTCTGAAGCATGTCTTCAAAAAAAGCAATAGCCTCTATCATTTTTGGGTCCGATAATGCCATGGGATCTCCTTTTCAATAACTTCACTGGAATGTTGGAACGATGGAATGATGATAAATTGGGGAATATAGTCTTTGGAGGGCCACGCTCTTCCTGCCTCGCCGTAGATCTGCGAAGGCGGGTCGTGGACGGGACTCCAGATCGCTGGTTATTCTCTACCAGCATTCCAATATTCCACCATTCCAGTATTCCTCAATTTGCAACATTTCAAAGCATACACTTTTATCAGGGATTTGCAAGATTAAGGTGGCTTTTACGCTCAATTTGTTCTTGCTAACAACCATCCCTTTGCTTTATTATTAAGCAACTATGCCTCAAACATATCAATACGCTAATTTTCAGAGTGCGCTTCTCGAACGGAAAATACTGACCGATGAGCAGCTTCAGCATGCAGTGGATGATGCTGGAAAAACCCCCTTAGAGAAACATTTGGTCAAGACGGGCTTGGTCTCGCCGGAGGTGCTGACGTTGGCGGTAGCGGCCTATTTTAATCTCACGCCGATTCAGCTTGCCTCGACCTTTATTCCGCCTGCTGAACTCCTCGCGTTGATCCCTGTTAAAAACTTTGTACGGCTCAAAGCATTACCGTTGATGAAGTTAGGCAAGTGTCTAACTGTTGTTTTTGGTGACCCGTTCGACCTGATGGCGCAAGAGGAGATTGAACGGTTGACGCAAATGGAGATCGTGCCGTTGGTCGCCTTTGAAAAGGAGGTCATGGAGGCGCTGAGCCGAGCACAGTCTCAGCAAGACGCTTCTAATCCCGGGCTGGCGATGGAAAACATCATGAAGAACCCGGAGGCGGACATTGAGTTCACCACCGAAACCAAGGAGGAGAGCATTGATCAGGGGCTTGAGAGTGCTGACGAAGCTCCAGTCATCAAGATGGTGAATATGATGTTGGTTGAAGCGTTGCGAACGAATGCCAGCGATATTCATTTTGAAGCAATGGAAAAGACCTCCCGTTTGCGGTATCGTATTGATGGTGCCTTGGTTGAGCGTCCGAGTCCTCCGCGGTCGTTACATAATGCGATCGTCTCGCGTATTAAAATTATGTCGGACCTCGATATCGCCGAACGTCGGAATCCCCAAGACGGTCGTTTCAAAATTAAGGCCTTGAAAAAGGAAGTGGATATCCGCGTGAGCATCCTGCCCACGATTCATGGCGAAAAGGTCGTGATGCGTACATTGGACAAGACCAACTTGGCGCCCAGCCTTGCAGCACTGGGTCTGGATGATTTT
>CAIZQW010000140.1 GCA_903935195.1 uncultured bacterium | reverse complement strand
TGAACTGCCTTGGATCCCAGGCTTCCTCCGCAAGCACCACGGACTCGTCACCTCGATGGGCTCCTTCCTCTCCTGGGTCGGCGGACAGATCATGGGTTCAGGCCTCGCACAAATTTGGCCCGGCACGCCCGTGAGTGGTCCAATCATTGAGAACGGCAAGGTCCTGGGTGTCCGCCTCGCGGACCAGGGCGTGGACAAAAAAGGCACGCCCGATCCCGCCGCCTATATGCCGGGCATGGATGTCCATGCACGCCTGACCGTGGTCGGTGACGGACCTGTCGGCGCCGTCGGACGCAAGCTCGATGAGCACTTCGGTCTTCCTGAAGGCAACCATCAGCATGACTGGGCTGTGGGCATGAAGGCCGTGGTTGAACTGCCGGAGTCCTGTACGCTCAAGCCCGGAACCGTCATTCACACGCTCGGTTATCCCGAACCAGAAATCTTCGGCTTCCTCTATGTCTATCCCGACCGCACAGCCTCCATGGGTATCTTTGTCCCCTCCTGGTTCACGACGCCTATCCGTACCAGCTATCGCTATCTCCAGCACTGGATGCAACATCCGACGATCTGGCAGCACATCCAAGGCGGCACACTTCGCTCCTGGGGTGCAAAGTCCTTGCAGGAATCGGGCGTCCGTGGCGAGCCCTTCCTCGTGGGCGACGGCTTTGCGCGTATCGGCGAAGGCTCAGGCACGACCAATGTACTGACCAACTCCGGTGTGGACGAAGCCTGGCGCAGCGGTGTGTTGCTGGCCGAGGGCGTGATCGAGATTCTGAAGCGCGATGGCGAGTTCACCAAGGAGGCCCTGGCCGCGGACTACGAAGCGCGTCGTCGTAAGGACCCGATGAACAAGGAACTTCAGTCCGCCAAGAAGGCGCGTGATGGTTTCCAGAGCTGCTTTATGGTCGGCATGATGGGCACGGGCATGACCGGCATCACCGGCGGCCTTATCAATCTGCAGATGGGCAAGTCCAAGCCGCCCTCACAGATGATCAAGCCCATGTCCAGCGTCTGCGGTAAGCGTATTTCGCAAGAACAGCTCAAGAAGGTTACCGAAGAGTGCGCTAAGGCCAAACAGCCCTTGCATGACGCGCTGATGGATCTGGCAGGCTGGCCACCGATTCCCTTTGACGGTACGCTTCTCATGTCGCATCAGGATGTCCTCTTCAAGGGCGGCAAAGTGCAGGCCATGGGCGGCTTTGCTGACCACGTCACCTTTGCGGATCCAAAGCTTTGCGCTACCTGCACCGAGCAGACCTGCATCGAGATTTGCTCCGCCCAGGCGCTCATGCCCGGTGAAGAGGGCGGCACGCCCGATTTTGATCGCGAAAAGTGCGTCCATTGCGGTGCCTGTATTTGGAGCTGCTCACGCGCACTGCCCACGGACAAAGAACGCGCCAATGTCGAATTCGGCGCTGGTTCCGGCGGCCTCCACTCGAACGAGAACTAAGTAGTACGTTGTGTCGCTCAGCCGTCCACCGGGCTCGCCCCGGTGGAGGCAAACGTTTCTTTCAAGAGGCACAGCCTCCTTCTCAGCTTGATTCACCTGCGACGCAAGGTCGCAGGGATCTATGTCGCGCACCACCTAGTACCGTAGTCCCGTTGTACCGTAGTACCGGCCTTGGGAAAGGCGAAGAGTTAATTTTTCGGTACTACGGTACTACGGGACTACGGTACTGTTGGGTGCCCAAGGGGCCTCTATTTGCTTCCCCTGTACGCTTCGAGCCCTCTGGCTCGAAGCGTACACGCGGGACATGTGCCACAGCCTCTGCCAATAATGCCGTTGTAACACGTCAGCGTGTTCTCTTCGATATAATCCAGGAGCCCCAGCTCATCCGCGAGCGCCCAGGTCTGGGCCTTGTTCAGCCACATGAGGGGCGTATGGATGCGGAACTCGTACTCCATCGCGAGGTTGAGCGTGGCGTTACACGATTTGATAAAAACATCGCGGCAGTCTGGATAGCCGCTGGAGTCGGTCTCGCAGACCCCGGTGTAGAGATCATGGATGCCGCGTTGCTTGGCGACGATCGCGGCCATGAGGAGAAACATCATGTTGCGTCCGTCCACGACCGTATTCGGCAACCCCGTACCCTCTCCGAGCTTTTGGATCGCGATCTCCGGATTGAGCAACGCGCTTTGCGTCAATTGCGCATAGCCGTCAATGTTCACGATGCGATGGTGGGTGACCCCCAGCGCTTTCGCGATCTTTTGCGCAACTTCGACCTCGAGCGCATGGCGCTGTCCGTAGGAGAATGTAATGCACTCGACATTCTCCTTGCCGTGTTCACGCTGGGCCAGGGCCAGGCAGGTCGTGCTGTCCTGTCCGCCGGAAAAGATCACCAATGCCCGAAGGGCGCTATTCTGGAGGGACTCGTTCATGTGCGCCATCATACAAAACTCGCCTCTCCCAGCGCAACCTTAAAACCTTGTCGCGCGGTTAACTTGTGCCACGAGGCCCCAGGGGCACCCAACAGTACCGTAGTCCCGTAGTACCGGCCAGCGCTAGCAGGTCGCGCAGCGGTGGTGTTTTTTCGGTACTACGGGACTACGGTACTAGGTGGAATGCCTGCTGACATTGTGACTTGTTGACACTTACTGACACTTCCAGACTTATTGACACTGCGCGTTGCGCAGCTAGAGCTTGCGCTTCACCCGTCATTGTTGGTATTTTAATACACATGAAGTTCCGCTCCCTGACAGTTCTTTTTCTCCTAAGCGCCTTCTCCGCCCAGGCTGAGACGCGTGCTCTCTTTAACGGCAAGGATCTCTCCGGCTGGAAGCTCGCGGATATCTGGGGCAATGGCAAGGTTGAAGTTCTGTCGAATGGCGTAGTCTCTTGCGGCATCGGCAAGCCCCTCACAGGCATTGCCTACACAAACTCGTTTCCAACGATGTCCTACGAAGTGAAGGTAGAGGCCCTGCGCAAGGCGGGCTCTGACTTCCTGATCGCCCTGACGCTCCCTGTGGAGTCCAATGCCTGCACCGTGGTCATCGGCGGCTGGGGCGGGGGACTCTGCGGCATCTCTTCAGTCGACTTCATGGATGCCTCGGAGAACGGCTTCTCCTCAGGCATCGCCCTCACCAACAATGTCTGGTATACCTTGCGCGTCCGTGTCACGCCCGGACTTCTGGAGGTCGCCTTGAATGACACGCTCTATACAGCCAAGGTACCGTTCGAGAAGAGCTCGCGCTTCTCCCTGCGCGCAGGTAGCGACATTGATAAGACCTTGCCCTTCGGCCTCGCCACCTTTGAAACCCACGCCCTCTGGCGCAACCTGACTGTGACAACCCCGCCGCCTGCGGCGTCGGGCAGTGTCATTAAGTCTGAAAGTGTCAGTAAGTGTCAATAAGTCACAATGTCAACAGGCTCAACCCCGAGCTATCCGAGCTACCCGCGCTTTCCGCACCCTAAC
>CAIZQW010000139.1 GCA_903935195.1 uncultured bacterium | reverse complement strand
TTTGCGATAGCTCGGGCGCATAACGAAAATCCAGCACCTCTGGTTCCAAGTTTCCGTTCTCGAACGGGGACGCCTGGTGGGGCAACACCAGCATCGTGGATCGCTCTGGGGAGGTCGCCGCCTCCCCGCGCCCCACAATCAGGGTGAGCACCGCCCAAAGGAGGTGCCAGCTGTCCGATCGGTAAAATCGCATGGCGGTTCTCATCGGATCACGTCCTTGGTGCGCGGGAGGGCGGCCAGCGCCGGAAGCTCTCGACGATCATGCTTAGAATGTGAGTTTGCACGATAGGGTCGCTTTGCGCGGATCAACGTAAAAGTGTTTGGTCAGCAGAATTCATGGGCGCATTCCGGTTCGGGCAAATGGCCAAGGTTATGATATAGTGCGACCTCCATTGCTCTATAGGTTCGAAAACCGTATGAACGTCTGGTCACCACTCGGATTTTATTGTTTAGGCCTTCTACTGCGCCGCTGGAAAGCTCGCCTTTGGCCCGAAACCAATTCAGCAGCAGTGGCTCGTGGCGGCGGAGCATGCGCGCCACTTTCTTCATCGGTTCCAACTGGCTGCGCATCGCTCGCGTACACCAGCTGTGCAGGAACGCCTTCGCCCAGACCGGCGATGTATATTCCCAGAAGTGCTGAAAGGCCTCCTTTAATATCCAGGCCCGGCCGGTGGATAGCTTGCTGGCCACTAGTGCCTGCAGCTGCCCTCTCGCCCGGCCGCGTACGCGGCTGCCTCGCCGCAGCAGCTTCCAGCGCATTTTCTTCAGGTACTGGCCGGAGGTGGCCCCGCGCAGCCGGGCACTTTCGGCTCGGCGCACTTCGTCCACCGCCTTATTCTGATGCATCACGATATGGAAACGATCCAAGACGTGCAACGCCTGCCCCACCTGCTTGGCGATGACCTGCAGAAACGGTTTCCACATATCGGTGCAGACAAAACTCAGCCCGCTCACCACCTCTGGTCCCAGCGCCTTCAAGCCGCGGCGCAAACTGGCTTGTGTGCGTTTCGGACCGACCCACAGCAGTCGTCGGCACCCCGCGTCGATTTGATAGATCACGGTCAGGAAATTTGCCCCGCGCTTGCCCGGGCTCCAATGAATCTCGTCGATGCCGATCGCCTTCACCCCTTCGAGGATGCGATTCGCCAGGCCCCACTCCACGTACCACTCCACCGACCGATACACCGCCTCCCAACTCGTGCCGAAAACGCGGGCCGTCTCGCGCCACGACAAGCGTCGCGCCCACCTGGCCAAGAATCCCATCATGGCCTTGGTGAACGGTCGCTTGCCCTCCGTCCACGGGATGTGCTCGACCACCACACCGTGCACCGGACACTCGACCCGACGCGGACGGTAAATATAGTCCACCGCGATGCCCCACAGCGGCACGTGCGACCAGCTGCGTTCGGGCAGCGTATCATAACCGGGGCACGGCAGCAGGCAGCGACTACAGCCCGGGCAGCCTTGCGCATGCGGCTCGACCCGCACCTCGACCCGCGGGGCCCCCTCCGGGCCGACCACGCGCACGCAGCGGTAAACGAAACCACGGAAGGGTTGCGTCAGGTTCAAAAGCGTCTTCACTGTCAACTGCGTGGTTGGTGTTTCTTGTTTCACACCCGCTTCGATGGTCGAATCGGTTCAAAAGCGCCAGCCACGCGCTGTTTGTTTCCCTTCACAGCGGTTCGAGGTTCGGAGCCGGAGGCGAAGACCAGTCCGTTCCAAGTCGTTCTCGGCGTTCGTCTCTTCCAACTGCAAATGAGAGTTGGCCTTCATTCTTTTCCCTTCCCAAGTAGACGGCCCTTATACTCAGTATATAAGTGCTTTTTAGCCCACAAATTACGCTACAGAGCCGTTTTTCGGATGGATGGTGACCGTATCGCCGAGGTCGATCGCGACCGCCATGCCCGTGTTGGGGGACTTGGCCAGGGTCCCCATTTGTGATTCCCGCAGGATGGACCAAGCGCTTTCCTGATGGTCCCGCTTGGCCTCTTTGTAGTTGGCGAGCTGAACAAAGCAGAAAGGAAAGTCACCCTCGCCCCAGCGGGCACGCCAATCGGCAATCA
>CAIZQW010000138.1 GCA_903935195.1 uncultured bacterium | reverse complement strand
TCTGCGCTTCGCACCGTCATGATCAGCGATCACCGTCACCTTACGGCAGCCGAGCCGCCGCACCAGAGCCCTGAGCGCGTCCACACCCGTACCGCCGGCCTTGAGGCTGATTAGGAAGACAGGGATGGAGGGCGTCTGGTTGAAACGCTGGCATTGCGCCAAGCGATCCTGCGTACTGCCATCGAGATAACAATATGAAATGCCCCGCTTCTCAAACTCGTCGCGCAACACCTTCAGCATGGTCACGAACTGACTGAAGACCAAAATGCGATGGCCGCCATCAACCGCTTCATCGAGCAATTCGAAAAAGGCGTCCATCTTGGCAGAAGGCGCTTCGTAAGTGCCGGGCTTATGGTGATCCTTAAGCAAATCCAGATGACAGCAGATCTGGCGCAACCGCATCAGGATCGCCAGAATTTCAAAGCGTGAACGGTCAAAGCCCTTTGCCTTCACAAGCCCGTCAATCGTGCGGCGGCAGTCATTGAGCATCTGGTTGTAGACGCGCTGCTGATCCGGGGTCAACGTGCAGTACGAAACCTTAATGATCTTCTCCGGCAAGTCCTTGGCCACATCCTTTTTTAAGCGACGGAGCAGGAAGGGATTCAACTTGCGCCTCAGCTTTTGCTGGGCCAGTTCGCCGACGCGGTCGCCCTCTGAGATCGGCTGCTCGTAATCATAGCGGAAGTTTTCGTACTCGCCCAGATACTGAGGCATGAGATAGTCCATGATGGACCAGAGGTCCGCCACGCTATTCTCCACAGGCGTACCGGTCAAGACAAGCCGGTTGATGGCATTGATCTGCTTGGCTGCCACGGCATTCTGCGTGGAACGGTTCTTGATATGCTGGGCCTCATCCAAAACAGCCACGCTGAATTGGATGGCCTCATACTGATCCATATCCCGCCGCAGGAGGGCATACGAGGTAATGATCAGATCGTGTTCAGGGATCTTTACAAAAAGTTCGGCGCGTTCGCTCCCGGAGATCACGAGACATTTCAGATGAGGAACAAACTGCTGCGCTTCGCGGTACCAGTTTTCAACTAAGCTTGTAGGACAGACAATCAAGGCCGGCTTCTTCTGCGCTTTGACATCCACGCGCGGCAGATTCAGCCACGTCAAAGTCTGGAGCGTCTTGCCGAGTCCCATCTCATCCGCCAGAATACCATTCAAGCCGGACTCTTCAATAAAGCGCAACCAGTAGACGCCCTCCTTCTGATAGGGTCGCAAGATACTTTCGAGGGCACCTAGTGGCACGGGCTTGAGCTGTGTCGTGCTGGAACGGTTGCGCTCAGCAGCCTGGTCGCGCCAGTGCGGTGGGTCTTCGACGTCCACCCCGTCAATCGCCTGAAGCGAGGACTGAACAAAGGGCGCATAGATCGGCGACATCTCGAAGTGACCCTTCGTCTCGCCAGAACGGCTACGACAGTCTGAAAAGATGTTCTCCATCGACTCCACGGCTTCGCGGTCAATGAGGATGGTCTCTCCATTGCTTTCAAACCACGCATCCCCCCGATTCATGGCGCGCTTAATCTCGGCCTGGGGAAAGATCCCGCGGCCAGGGATCTCAAACGTAAAGCCAACATCAAACCACCCATTTCGCTTCTCTGAAATCTGAACCACGGGCGTAATGGCAGGCATGGACTCGACGATCTCCAACAGGCGGGGCGAGAAGTCAATCTTCCAGCCAAAGCGTCCGAGGGTCTGGTAACCGGTACCTAAGAAATTCAGCACCTCACGAATACCGGACAAGGTGTAGGAGAGCTCTGACGCTGATTCGGGATCCTCCTCAAAACCTTTGGACAACAGCAGGGCGATCGCGTTTTTCTCCGCATGCATGTTGCGCATACGATAGGTCAAGATGTCCTCGGGATCCGGCATCGCGAATTCAGCTTGAGTTGAGGGCGCTCCAGCGACAAAATCGGCTTCGCCATAGACCGCCTTCACCTGGGCGCGCAGCGAGGCACGGGAGCCCTTCAGCTCCAAGTGAAAGACAGGATTGCCTGGAATCACCACAAAGAGGTCAGGCGTCAACTCCATCTCCACAGGGATGACGGTCCTGAGACTCGGGAGCGAACGCTTCAAAAAGTTCATCACCTCTTTGCGCGGGATCGTCTCTTTGGAAACATAGATGCCATGATAGGGAATCGGCAAGACATTACGGATGGGATAGAGCTCGTTCTCAACAAGCATCCAGCCTGTATGGTTGCTGACGAGCCAGGTCGGTTCTGAATCCAAGGTGAAGGGGAGCGTCGCCTCGGGAAAGATTGTCAGCTCGCCAGTGGTCTCATGGACAGTGACGCGCAGATGGGTGTCAACAGGCACCGAGTGTATGGAGAGTTCGCCTTTGCCGGCAATGGTGAGTCGCGTGTGTTTCGCGACAGCCAGGACATTGAGAAAATCGATGGCTGCCATAATTGTCGTATTTTTGGGCGGTCCCTCACAGATGTCTTCCAGTACGCCCAGGAGATTGTCATCCTCCTTGGAGAGAGCAAAGACCTTGTCATGCGAAAGGCTTTCCGGCGGGATAACTTCTTGTGCCGTCACCAAGCGAAGCGTGACTGAGAGACGTCCAGATCTGAACTCCTCGAGCCAGTTGGGGGACAATGTCAGCGCGAGACGTGCCGGGGTTCCGCGCGGATCACGCACCACGGTTATCTCCTCAATCTTCTCCATGCGTTTAGAGCGTCGTTGATCCTCGATATATTTCTGCTGGCGCAAGGGATCGGTGTAGCGCATCATCACATGGATGCCTAAGGCCACGACATGCTGGCAGACTTGACCGCTCTGGCGGTTTGTAAAGCAAGGGCACTGGCTATCAATCCGTTCGGGAGAGAGTACGCGGAGCTTGGTATAGACCTCGCCTGTCTCCCGCGCGATGATGCCGGAGAGCCAGCCATCGTCCTTCATCTCCGCCTTCAAGACGCCCCCGCGCTTCACCAGGGCCTCTGCCTGCTGATAGACCGCCTCTCCCCCCCATTTCATCAACCCAGCTTTTGTTAGATCCGTTGGTTTCATCGAGGGAGAAACAGTATCATTTTTTGCAAGGGAATACGATGTCTAAAATCAGCGCCCTTCCTCGCAGAAGGTGAGGGCGGCCAGAAGCTGAGCGCACTCCGCTTTGCTGGCAGCGCAGAGGGGTTGTCTCGGTGCACCGGAGTCAAAACCCATCAAACCGCACGCGGCTTTGACCCACTGCGTGTACTTTCCGCCACCCTCCATCAACTCAAGCGTCGGGAGGAGTTCAAAAAAGAGTTTGCGCGCCGCCACGTAGTCGCGCTTCTCGACCGTCAACTCATAGAGCTTCACATGGGAAGCAGGCAAGACGTTGGCCACGCCACCCACCCAGCCAACCGTCCCCACCATCAGACTTTCCAGGGCGAGGGTGTCGCATCCGCAGAAAACCCCCAGGCGGTCGCCGCAGAGACGCATCAGGGTCGTCATGCGCGCCATCTCTCCCGTGCTCTCCTTCACATAACGGACATTCTTCAGCTTGGTCAGGCTCGCGATAAAATCAGTCGCCATATCCACGCCCGTGCGCCCTGGATAGTTGTAGATCATAATCGGGATGCCGATGGCATTGTTGACCGCGCTGATATGACGGAACAGTTCGTCCGGTCTTGGCAAGGAATAGTAGGGAGCCGCGACCATGACCCCTGAGCAACCGAGTTTTTCCGCCTGACGCGCATACGCGACCACATCGCGTGTCGCCCCTGCGTTCACGCCAGCCACAACAGGCACGCGCCCTGCCGCAACTTTCAGGGTAGTCGTGATGACCTGTTCGCGTTCTGTCGCCGTCAGCGCATAGAACTCACCTGTGCTGCCCAGCGGGATGAGTCCGTGGATCCCCTGCTTGATCTGGTTGTTAATAAGACGTTCGAGTTTGGGGAGATGGAGTTCACCGTTTGCTTTCATTGGCGTGACAAGGGCGGTAAAGACACCCTTGAATTGAGAAGTAGTTTTTTTCATGCAGTTTCTAACCTTTTGCGTATTGAGTTGTTTAAAGCAAGGATAAAAAGGCCGTGCCACATCGGACACGGCCAAGATCTTTTGTTATCCTAATTGCATCCAGATGGTCTTTAATTCCGAGTACTGCTCATGGGCATACGAGGACTTGTCACGCCCAAAGAAACCAGATTCCTTAAATCCACCGAACGGCGTGGTGAGATCGCCCTCTGAGAAGCTATTAACCGAGACCACCCCGGCGCGGATGGCGCGGGCATAACGATGCGCCTTGTTCATGTCGCGCGTGTGCAGGGAGGCTGCCAGACCATAGTTCGTCTCATTGGCCACAGCAACGGCTTCCTCATCACTATCCACAGGGATAACGGCCAGCACAGGCCCGAAGATCTCCTCCTTGGCGATGGTCATCGATTTTTTGACCTCGTCAAAGATGGTGAGTTCGACAAAGTTGCCACCAGACCTTTGACGCACCTGCTTGCCACCCAGAACCAACTTGCCACCTTCCTTCTTTCCAATCTCAATGTAGTTGAGCACGGTTGCCATGTGGCTGGGTTCGATCAGCGGACCGACGCGGGTTTTCGGATTGAGCGGATCGCCCAGCGGCCACGTCGCGGTATACTTGATGAGTTTCTTCAGCAGCTCATTCTTGACGCTCCGGTGAACGATCAGTCGGGAACCGCTACTGCAGTTCTCGCCCATATTCCAAAAGGCGGAGTTCATCGCATGGGGGACAACATTATCAATATCAGCATCTGAGAGCACCACTTGTGGGTTCTTGCCACCCAACTCCAGGATGATGCGTTTCAAATTCGAGTCGGCGGAATAACGCAACAGGTCTCTTCCGACACTGGTGGAACCGGTGAAGGCGACCATGTCCACATCCATGTGGCGGCAAAGTGCCGGACCCAACACCGAGCCGGCGCCAGGCACAACGTTGAGCACCCCGTCCGGGATTCCCGCTACGGTTGCGAGTTCGGCAATGAACAAGGCGCTGAGGGAGGTCTGCTTCGCGGGCTTAATCACAAGGCTGTTGCCAGCGGCCAAGGCAGGGCCGATCTTCCAGGCCATCATCTGAGCAGGGAAATTCCAAGGCAGGATCATGCCCACCACGCCAATCGGCTCGCGAACGATCATGGCGACCGTGTCCGGACCGCAGGGCGCGACGCGTTCATAGAGTTTGTCTATGAGCTCAGCATGCCAATGGATACAGTGAATGGCATCCGGGATGTCGATGTTGACGCAATCATAGATGGGCTTTCCGGCATCGATGGAATCCAGCAGGGCGATCTCCATGGCGTTGGCTTCGAGCAGCTCGACAAACTTCAACATCACGGTCTTACGGTCACCTGGTTTCATCTGGGACCAGCGACCATCTTCAAAGGCTTTGCGGGCCACGGCAACGGCGCGGTTGATATCCGTTTCATCGCAGGCGGCGATGTTGGCGATGGTCGTGCCGTTGGCAGGATTAATGGAAGCGTAGGTCTTGCCAGAGGCGGAGGGACTAAACTTGCCATTGATAAAGGCCTTGGTCCGGAATCTTAGTTTAGCCACCTCTGCTTGGATGGCACTGCTTTTGAGTGTAAAGTTCATGCTGTCCCTTTCATTTCAGTACTCGTTATTTCTATCATATCCACAAGTATCACGCAATACTAAATGTAACCTACTAATTGCAGCAGGAACAGGCGGGATTTTTTGCGAGTTTGAGCACACGCACTGAGGGTTCCCAGACATTGAACCGGATGAGGTCGCCTACTTGAACCGTCTTGTTCAGAATCTTAAGCAACTGGGTCACTTGGAGGGAGACGGCCATGGCCACCGTGGTGGAGAGGACGCCGTCCTTGTTCGGATGGGCAATCGCATCCGCTTCCGGTATTTCAGGATAGAAGCAACGCAGGCAGGGTCCGCCCGGAACCACGGGCAAGATCATGCCGGATGTTCCAGCGACGCCTGTATAGACCCAAGGAACATGGTGGGCAACACACCAGTCATTGATCAGAAAGCGGGTTTCGATATTGTCGGTCGCATCCAAGACCACCGTAGCTCCAGTCAAATAGTCATTGATGTTGTGAGCCGTGACTTTCTCATTCAAGGCGACGAGACGGACCGCACGATTAAGGGTTGAAAGTTTTGCGAGGGCTGCAGCAATCTTCGCCCTCCCCTGTTCGACATCCTCTTCTGTGTAGAGGATCTGGCGATGAAGATTCATGAGCGAGACGACATCGAAGTCAGCAAACCTCAACTCCCCTACCCCCATCCGGACCAATAATTCGGCCTGCAATCCACCCAAGGCGCCACACCCGACAAGGGCGATTGTGGCTTTCTCCAAAAGCTTTTGAGTGGCCTCTCCAAACTCAGGGACAGCCACTTGTCGTAGAAACCGAGATTCACTGCTCGCTAGACGCATAAAGGTATCTTTGCTGCAATCGCCGCGCGGATCTTGCCAACGAGTTTGTGGACATCTGTTGTTTTAAGTCGTTCGAGTACCTTTGCCCACCGATGTGAGAAGGTTTCCGGACCCTGTTTGCTATGTTGAAAGAGCGTATCAAAGACGCGCGTTTTCTGGCTATAATCATACTGCATCTTCAACAAACGCTGTTCCATCGCTTCCACGTAAACCTCCGCGAAGGCAGCTGCATCGAAAACGCAGGTCGCACGCTTCAAGACAGGTTCCGCATAATCCTCTGCGAACTTCTCAAGCGGACTCAGGTAATCGACAAAGGTTCCTGCATGGTCAGCTGCCAAGACTTGACTGGGACGGCCAGACTTATCCATGAGAACAATCTCGTCCCCATTGTCAAAGATCACTTGACCGGATGAGGAGACGCGCCCCACCACAATATTAGAGGCGGCGGCACTGCCCAGCAACTTGGCGATGCTCAGGGCATACGCAGGTTCCTTCATGCGATCTGGAGGAATCTTATCGGTCGCCAAACCATCAATAAAGTCACGTTCAAAATAGGTTGCCCAAATACGCGACACGCCCTTGGTGCCGACCCAGGCATAATCTTCTGGAATCATGCGCGTGACTAGGCGTCCCGGCACAGGGAGGCCAAGCTCCCAACATCCAAGCCGGCGGTCCAGAGTGTACTCCGTATACTCCTGCGCCTCCATGATGGCGCGCAAGAGATCGCCGTGCTCAGCCAGATGTTCACGGATGCCAAAGCGTTGCATACGGATGATTCGCAAATCCGGCTTCTCGGAGGCCAGGCTCTTAACCTCGACAATATAGGCTTGATGCGCCCCCCGTTCATGGCGATTGCGCAGGCCAGGGAGAAGGCGCCCAATATTGATATACTCCAGTTGGGCGAACTCTCGGATGTAGTTAAAAATGAAACCCTTGACGCGAAATTCTACGATGCCTTTTAAAACCGGGTCCTCTGGATGTTCCTTGAACTCATCGAAAATACGGTCAAAGACCAATTCGCCGTTCTGGATGCTCCCTCCGGGCAACCACTGGATCTGCCGGAAGAACTCCTCGGTCAAGCCGCTCACCAGGACCTCTGAGAGCGTCTCGTTCCGCTCGTCCGTCAGGGTGGCAAACAACCGGTTACGCCAGAGCGTATTTTTGACGTCATCGCGGCGCAAATTTGGATCGACCGCTCCTTCAAACTTTAAGATCAACTCGACATGATAAGACCGTAATTGAGCCGCATCCGCCGTGACAAAATCATACGTCAGGAAGAGCGCCCCGCCAAACGAAGATGTTGCCCCAAAAAAGGCGATCTCATAGTTGTGTAAGCGGTTACGTCTGACCGAGTAGGATTGAATTTCGATCAAATGCTGGCGTAATTGTTCAAACGAGAGGGTGCCGAGCTTGCAGAACTCCTGATAGGTGAGATAGCGTGTGCCTGTGATCGGGCTGTAGTAATAGATCGGCAAGCCACCGATCGCGATCTTGGATCGTTCAATGGCTACGATAATCTCAGCGTCCTCCTGGGGGCGCGGACTGATACGCCAATACTCCCCGCGTGCACGAATGGCTTGCTGGACAGTCGCATTACGGGCATGGAGAAAACGAATAAAGGTCTTTGAAACAAGCGTCTGTAGCAACTCATCCGCCTCAAAGGCGAGATCCATTCGTGACGGATCAGGACGAATCAACACTGTACGGACGTCCATGATCAAATCAACCGCATCTTCCAGACGATCCATCATCTCTGCTTCGGCGAGAGGTCCTTCTCCGCGTTGTTTTCGGGCGAGATTGATCTGCTCCTGATACTGAAGGCGCTGCATGGCATGGGTCATGCGCGGCCATGTCAACAAGACACGTTCCTTCACAAACAAGGTCCCGATGCGACTGACTAGTTTGCCGTCCGCATCACACTTCAAGGGATGCTCACCTAAAATAGTCAAATTCATGAAAACAAGCTCCTTGTGAAAAACACGATTTTATTATCCCATCTTTTTGTTTAAAACTCAACCTGTTTTATGATTTGCTGTTGTAAATGAATAGCCGAGGGACTATAATTTCACCTTCTTTTTATCCGTAACCCTGTAGTGAAAACGTGTGCCTATGAAGATTATTTCAACAGAGACAATGAAATCCTTAGTCTCCATGCCTGAAGCCATCCAGGCGATGCGCGTTATTTTTGGAGAGCTGTCTGCGGGCCACAGTATTATGCCCTTGCGGTGCATCAACACGTTTGGCGAAATGATGTTGTTCTATAAACCCTCGTACTCTCCAAAGAAAAGCTACTCCGCCGTCAAACTGCTGACTCAGGTGGAGAGCAACCCGGGGCGCCACCTCCCCATGATCCAAGGGTTTGTCTTTCTCATGGACAGCACAAACGGGAATATCTTGGCAATGATGGATGGAAAGTTTATCACAGCGCTCCGTACAGGCGCTACCTCTGGCCTGGCGACAGACCTGCTGGCGCGCCCGGACTCCACGATTGCCGCAATCTTTGGCGCAGGCGTTCAAGGGGCCACCCAACTCGAGGCGGTCTGTGCTGTACGTCCCATTAAGAAGGCCTATATCTTTGATATCAATGCTAAGGCCGCTGAGACCTATGCCCGCCAACAAAGCGAAAAACTGGGCATTCACGTTTACGCTGCAGAATCCCTTGATGTGCTACGGGAGGCTGATGTGATCTGCACAGCAACCGGCGCACGCGCCCCCCTGTTCCACCCCTCGCAGCTCAAGCCCAATGTGCATATCAATGCGATCGGCTCCTTCCAGCCCACGATGCAGGAGCTCCCTGCGGAATGGGTTGCCGCGTCAAAGATCTATGTTGACCATGTTGAATCGTGTCTCGCGGAGACAGGCGACCTCCTGATTCCCATCTCCAAGGGACTCATGACCCGCCAGCATATTCTCGGGGAGATCGGCGAAGTCGTGAATGGGACCCTGCCGGGTCGGACAAGTCCAAACGAAAAGACACTCTTCAAGAGCGTGGGTGTGGCTGTTCAAGATCTGGCAGCTGCTGCGCTGGTTTATGAAAAAGCATTAGCACAAGGGTGCGGAACTGAGGTGACGCTCTAATATGAAACGCTACCCCTCCATCTTCAACGATGTCATCGGCCCCGTCATGCGCGGCCCCTCCAGTTCACATACCGCCGCCTCCGTGCGTATCGCCTCCATGGCTCGGATGCTGCTGGGCGCAAAACCGGTAAAGGCCCTCTTTGAATTTACCCCTGACGGCTCCCTGGCGACCACCTACGCAGGACAAGGATCGGACATCGGATTAGCCAGTGGACTTCTGGGGTATTCGCTTTATGACGCCCGCCTCCCGCGCTCCCTCGAACTGGCGAAGGCGGAGGGACTCTCCATTGAGTTCACGATCAGCGACTATGCGGCTGCCCACCCCAACACCTACAAGGTCACCCTCTGGGACGCAGACAACCAGAGCCTCTCCCTGATCGGCATCTCAACCGGCGGCGGCATGATCGAGATCACAGAAGTCGAAGGCCTGCGCACAGACTTTTTTGGCGACACCTTTGAATTGTTGCTCTGCTTGAAGGCTCCGCTCACGCCCGAGGAGGGGAAACGCCTCGAGGCTTTGGCAAAGGCTCACGCCACCTATCTGTGTCTTCTGAGTCCCACCTGTCTCCATTTTCAATCAACGACTCCCTTTGCGGGTGAACTTGTTGCGGAGCTAAAACGCCAATGCCCGTACGCCATCTTCCGGATGGCAAAGCCTGTCCTCCCGACCCGTCTGTATGAGGGATGCGAGGTTCCCTTCCTGACAGCAGCAGAGATGGTCGAGTACGCCAAAAAGCATCAAAAGACGGAACTCTGGGAACTTGCCGCCATTTACGAGAGCAGACGTGGAGACATGCCCCTCCACGAAGTCATGGAGCAGATGCGCAAAATCGTCCACCTCATGAAAGCCTCTGTCTCCCTTGGGAAGGAGGGCACCACCTACCATGACCGCATCCTCGATGCGCAGGCACCCAAATTCTGCTCTGCGCAGCCGAAACTGATCCAGACCGGCGCCTTGAACTCCGTCATGCAATCGGTGTTGGCCTTGATGGATGTCAAGAGCTCGATGGGCGTCATTGTCGCAGCCCCGACTGCCGGCTCCTGCGCCGCAATGCCAGGAGCGATCCTGGGCGTTGCAGAGTCCATGGGAGCTGATGACGAGGCTTGCACAAAGGCCTTCCTGTCCGCAGGACTGATCGGCGTCTTGATAGCACATCGCTCAACCTTCTC
>CAIZQW010000137.1 GCA_903935195.1 uncultured bacterium | reverse complement strand
GGCAAGAGGACTGAATAGGACAAATGACGACGGAAAGGATCCGGCAAGTGCCACCGACGCCATGCCGTCTGATGGATGTTTCAAAATTATGGGACTGACCCGGTCACGGTCTCCTGAAGTCCCGGAGGAACGACCGAAATTAGCCCACCGTTTTAACGGAAGTTCCTATAGCGAAATAATGTAACATGTTTATATGAAACGAGATATCGATATTCTGCGCTATAAATGTAGCCACTAATAATATCAACATAGTGCTTGCAATACGCGATATATAGCGTTATATTGTGCTCACTATGTATATCGACCGCTCGAAAACCACCGTCAACGGCAAAACCTACTGCCGTGTTCTTCTGCGTGAGTCCTATCGCGAGTCCGGCAAAATCAAACACCGCACCATCGCCAATCTTTCCAAGTGTTCCGACGCCGAAATCCAAGCCATCGAACTGGCCTTCAAGCACAAAAACGATTTGGAAACTCTCAAAAACGCCGTGCAGAATCCGCTTCAATTGCGCCAGGGGCTGGCCTTCGGTTCGGTTTGGTTGCTTTACTCCCTGGCCAAGGATACGGGCCTCATCGATGCTTTGGGCTCTGACCGCCAGGGAAAACTGGCTCTTTGGCAGGTGCTGTCACGCGCCATCGATCCGGGCTCCAGGTTGAGCGCCGTTCGCCTGGCAGCCTCCCACGCCGCCTGCGATGTCCTCCATCTGGAGGCCTTCAACGAGGATCACCTTTATCCCAATCTAGCCTGGCTGTCCAAAAATCAGGAGCGCATCGAAATGGCCCTGTTCAAACACTTTTATCCCAACGGCTGTCCGGACATTTTCCTTTACGACGTCACCAGCAGCTATCTCGAAGGCAAGCATAACGCCCTGGCCGCTTGGGGTTACAATCGCGACGGCAAGAAGGGTAAGATGCAGATCGTCATCGGACTGCTCTGCGACGCTCAAGGCCGTCCGTTGTCGATTGAAGTTTTTGCCGGCAACACCTGCGACACAAAGACCATGGGGCCGCAGATCCAGAAAGCCGCCGAGCGTTTCGGCGCCAAAGACGTTACCTTTGTCGGGGATCGGGGAATGATCAAGGGGCCTCAAATCAAGGATTTGGGAAAAGTGAATTTCCACTATATCACTGCCATCACCAAGCCGCAGATCGAATCCTTGTTAAAAATGAAAATATTTCAAATGGAATTGTTCGACGATTCGGTGGCCGAGGTCGTCAGCACAGAGGAAACCGTGCGTTATATTTTGCGGCGCAATCCCTGCAGAGCGGAAGAACTCCAAGCAAACCGCCAAAGCAAACAAGCGTCCCTGGAGGCGCTCCTGGCAGAGAAGAACACCTATTTGGAAAAGAGCGCCAAGGCCAAAGTCGCCGTGGCGCTCAAGGACGTTCAGGCTCGGGCCGCCAAATTGAAGATCGACGACTGGGTCCGCATCGAGGCGCAAGGCCGCAAACTGGTTTTAAGTGTCGATCAGGAGGCGTTGGATGAAGCAAAAAAACTCGACGGATGTTACGTGATTAAAACCGATCTGCCCGCCCAAAGGGCCAGCGCCCAAGTGGTGCATGACCGCTATAAAGACCTGACGCTGGTGGAGCAAAATTTCCGCGTGTGCAAAACCCTCGAGTTGGATCTGCGCCCGATTCATGTGCGCTTGGAAGCCAGCACGCGCGGGCATGCCTTTGTTGTGATGCTGGCCTATCGCTTGATCCAGGAACTCCAACAATGCTGGGCGAAAGAAAATCTTACCGTTCAGGAAGGCATCGATCAACTGAGCGGCTTATGTGTCACTGAAGTCATTGTCAATGGTGCTGTCCAAGACCAACTCATCCCGGAAGGACGTCCTCAAGTCAAAAAGCTCCTCCAACTGGCAAAAGTCGATCTACCCAAGAAACTTCGTTATACTGGAGAGATTGTGTCCACTAACAAGAAGCTCCAGGAATCAAGGCCAAAACGCTGCAAATGAATACCTTGCCGTCGAAATTCTTATGCTCTGGTATAGGAACTTCCGTTCCAGGCGCGAATGAAGTATAGGGTAGCGTAGAGGGACAGAAAACCAGCGTTTTTGGATTACCACGATCACAATAACCCGTCGCCAGGAAATGCGGACATCCTCTGGATGCAGGACCACTCGACACGGCGTCGATAAACCGGGAATCATTATTTAGAACCCCAAATTCGGGATAGAGAGACCTGTTGCCATCGCGACCACTATAGCTTCCATTGCGTGGTATCGGTGAACTTTCACAAGCCGGCGTTTCTTCAGCATCCGAAATATGGGCGCTACTTTGCCTTAACATCGTACACCAGAAGCACATCCTGGTCCCGCAGGTACATTTTGCCGCCGGCGATCACGGGC
>CAIZQW010000136.1 GCA_903935195.1 uncultured bacterium | reverse complement strand
CACCTCGATCGATCAGAAGACCGGAAAACTCCTTCAGTTCCGTTACGCTCGCTCCATCTGGAACCCGCACCTCCGATTGTGGAAGTGTCGCTCTCTGTTCGGAGAAAGAAACCGGGACAGCCGGCGGCACGACCGGCGCCGTCTTGGTTGACGTCGGCATCAGCGTCCATATTCCCGGTACGCGGACCACATCGGCCATAGAGACCAGTGGTGCCAAACACAGAAAAAAGATTCTGTTCATTCGGTTGTTTCCCTCAGCGGCGGTCCCTGTTCTGTAAAATAAATATAGTGAGCCCAACCTCTCGGCAGAGATTGGGCTCGGTTGTCAGATGGAATTCTTATGTGTGAACTCCCTTCTGGCCATCGGAGTTAGAAGCTCCAGTTGACAAAAATCATTCCGGGGGCCAATTTGCCTGGCAGCTCGGAGAACCATTCATTTTCTTTCACTAGCATCCCATAGGATAAACCAAAAATATTCTGGCTTCCATGTTTGGTTACGATTATGACGTGATTCGATGAAGCCGTCAATCTAGGAAATCAGATGTTTTCTGTTAACCAAAAAAAGTGCTGGCTTTGGGGACGGTCGCGGTTGTAGCCTACAGCCGCATGAATAAACATAACCATTATCAAGCGCGGTTGCACGCGCTCATCAGCGCCCACGAAGGAGCACCCCCAAGGCCAGCGAAAACAGCGTACACTACGTTGAGTCAGATTGTCCAGTGGATTCCGTATGGCATCGTCGATGTTCTCGCGCGGGAGGAGGGAGCTGACATCCGGAAGTTCAGTGCGTTCAGTCACGTCCTCGCCTTGCTCTATGGGCATCTCTCCGGAGCATCCAGCCTGAATGAGATATGTGACGCGTTCCGCCTGCATGAACCTGAAGTGAACCGCATCCGCGGCGCGGGGACACCCAAGCGAAACACGTTCTCCAATGCCAACCGGACGCGCAACCCCGTCATCGCGGAGAAACTCTACTGGACCGTGTTCGCGCATCTCCAGTCGATCTGCCCGTCATTCACGCAGTACAAGGGGCACAAGGGCTTCCTTCACCGGCTGAAGCGTGACATCTTCGCGATCGACTCGACCACGCTAAAGCTAACCCTCGACTGCATCGACTGGGCGCGGCACCGCCGCAAGAAGGCTGCCGCAAAGACGCACCTGACGCTCAACGTCGGCAACATGCTGCCATCCTTTGCCAGCGTGGACGACGCGGCGCATCACGACTCCAAGTACCTGGGCGTTCTGTGCGCGGCGCTCAAGGATGGCGATGTGCTGCTGGCGGACAAGGCGTATGTCGACCTGGCCTTCCTGTACAGCCTCGGGGAACGCGGCATTTTCTTTGTCCTGCGCGCGAAAGACAGCATGGTTTTCGATATCGTCGCGGAGCAGAAACATAAAGACCCCAGCATCATCTCCGATCAGACAGTACGCATGTCAATCAAGAACTCGGCTGAAAAGTATCCCGGCACGCTCCGCCTTGTCACCGCCATCGTCGAGGTGGACGGCAAGGACAAGGAGATGATCTTCATCACCAACAACTTCGAGTGGAGTCCGCGCACCGTCGCGGAACTGTACCGGGCGCGCTGGACCATCGAGACTTTCTTCAAGGAACTCAAGCAGACGCTCCAGCTCAGAGACTTCGTCGGCTATAACGAGAAGGCGGTCAAGTGGCAGGTCTGGACGGGCTTACTGGCTCACCTGCTGCTGCGTTTCCAAAGGCATGTCTCGAAGTGGACGCTCAGCTTCTCGCGCCTCGCCGGAACCGTCAAGTCAGCCCTTTGGATGAAGATCGACCTCCTCGGAACCCTGCGGATCTATGGGACAGCAGGTGGCCCCAAGCGGCCTGTGATTGTCGGGAAACAGCTCTTTTTCCAAGGATTTGAACGTTTTTCAAATGAGCCTATGGGATAGCACCTTGCCAGAACCCCTGATTTCAGGCATTTCTTCCATATCTGTCCGCAAACGCACTTTCGGAACCGCCTTTGAAATCACGAAAAAGCCCAATGAATCAATGGGGGGAAGGGGGCGGTATACTTTTTTTCAGCCCCTATGGGATGCTAGTGATAAT
>CAIZQW010000135.1 GCA_903935195.1 uncultured bacterium | reverse complement strand
CTCGCAGAGGTTGTGAATCATTTGGAGTGCGGCGGCAAACGGTATTCCGAGCGACGCCGCTTTTGCGAAGTCAAGAAAAGCGGTGCCGCTCCGGTCCGGCAGCCGCCGGATCACCGCACTCCAGAAACAATTCATTTTTGTGCTTTTTGTGGATTTTGTGGTTCCGAACTAGTGTAGTTATCGGCAAGGACTGGGTGCTGGTCCTCGAAAAATAAAATCGCACACACCTACAATCATACTTCATAAACAGAGTTGCGAAATCGGTGGAGAACGTGTATAACTAAACACATGAATTTGGTTCGTCCACGAAATCGATGGCTAACAGAGTGAGTGTATCATGCTGAAAAACGGTGCAACTCACACAGCTGTATGTGTACACCTTGCCCTACTGTTCGCAGCAGGGTGGGCAGGGGGTGCTTGGCCACAAGGGCAAGCAACGTCAAAAGCAGTACTGGATGCTGATGGACGTGGTTTCACCTTCGCAATCCCTAAGGTCATGACGTTCAAGGGGAGTTTCTCTGCCACCCTTGTACGAGGCGCACAGACGCGCGAGCTGCTCTCAACCATGGGACTGCCTGAATTCCAGCCGGGACGGACGCAAGTTTTACACTCGGCTAAGGGGATGCTGCTCTCCGGACCTGAATCATTCACCGAAGAGACGCCCTGTGGCCGAGCCACAGGAAAAGAGGTGGCGCTTCGCTTTGATCGCGTGTATCTGGATTTGCTGATCCGTTTCAGTCAGGTGGAGGGAGTGAGTGGCTTTCAGGTGCAAACCGGTGTCCGGAACTCAGGATCTACGCCAGTAAGGTTGCTCTCGCTCTCGCCCGTGGTGATGGAGGGGCGGGTAGAGGGGAAGCCAGAGGAGTGGCTCGTCACGGCTTTGGATGCGAGCGTGAAATATAGTCCGGCTGTGGTTGCACTGAGTGAGACTCAAACCCCTTTCAATGTCTTTGAATATGGCGGGTTCTATCGCGGGGACGGAAATGGTTTTCTCTTCGGACCCGTCGGGACGCCGGATGCGTATGTGGATGCGAGCATCGCGCACAAGGGGGACGGCAAGGTTGCCTTTACGTTCGTAGCGGAGATGAGCGGCGTACTGGTCAAGCCGGGTGAGACGCGCTGGGGCCAGCAGGCGGGGGTGTTTGCGGAGCCGCCACGGACAGCTTTGCCGCGCTGGGCTGCATGGGTTGCAAAGACACATGGCGCCCGAACGGACAAAGGTGCGCTTTCAGGCTGGAACAGTTGGCAATTCCATGGACGGAATATCACGGGCAAGGACGTGCTGGATGAGATTGCGGCGGTGCGGAACTCACAACAACGGTTGCGGCCCTCAGTCATGGTGATTGAGACGGACTTCCCGAATACCGACTCCCAGCCTATGGATACCACCGAGAAGTTTCCGGAAGGCCTGACGTTTTACGCGCGGCACATCGCGGCCACTGGCGCGCGCCCCGGAATCTTACTGAATTTCAGCGGGTTGCCGGGGTGGACTAACATTGTCGGGCGCATTCGTTACGCGGTTCAGAGTGGATACACCTACCTGAAGATCAATCGTACCGATTTAACGCTGCCACCGGAAGAGTTTGTTACGAAAACTTCTTTTGAGGCCATGCGTAAGGTATTTACGCTCTTAAGCCAGACAGCAGGTGAGGGGACTTACATGCTGTACAACGACGGCCACCCTGATCGCGCAAGCGTAGGGCTGATGGACGCGAACCGCACGGGCGTGACCGCAGAAAGAGGTTTTGTCCGAAGGGCCATGACCGACGTGCTGCGCTCGTATCAGCTCAACAACCGCTGGTTCGCCGTGGATAACGATTCGTACTATATGGGCACGGATATTGCCAATGTCAGCGAGATCGTGGGCGGCTGGCCGATGGTACGCACCTGGATGAGCATGGTGGGGCTCTCCTGCGGCGCTGCCTTCACCGCCGACCCCTGGCACTGGGAGAGTTTCCATCCCTATTGGCGCAATTTCGAAGTGATGACTCCTTCCGCGAAAGAGCGGACCGAGGTGCTCGATCTCTGTACGGAGCGCGAGTGGCCACGCCTTCTTGGGCACGTCCATCGTGCATGGGGCGACATGACTGTCGCACTGCTCTGGAATCCTGGCACTACGGAACGGACCGTTACGCTGGATTTCGCAAAAGTGGGCATGCATCCCCAGCATCGCTATGCGGTCTGGTCATTCTGGGATAACCGGTATCTCGGCGTGGCCAGAGAATCCTGGACTACGCCGGCGCTCGGGCCGTCGGACTCACAGCATCTCTGTTTTACGGATCTCGACTGCTTCCCGGACAAACCGATACTGATTGGCTCGGGGCTTCACATCTACTGTGGTGCGGCAGAGATCAAGCAGGTCTCCTCGTCGCGCGATGCGATGGAGATCGAGCTGACCGATGCTGGCGCGCGAAAGGGTGATCTTTTTATCTATAGCCGTCGCCAGCCCGTCTGGAAAGCTGCGGAGGGGTGCACAGTCGCGGAGATCGCCAGTGCCGGCGAAAATGTCTGGCGCATACAACTTGCCGATCGGAAGTCTGGCGGGGCGCAGCGTATTTCCCTCGCGATCCTGCTGCCCGTCACACAACAGATCTGGTTCTGGGGCTTGATCGGGACGGTTCTGCTGAGTCTCCTGCTTGCGGCATGGCGGTATGTGGCTGCACTGCGCTTCCAGCGCGTGTATGCGCTCGAAAAGGAACGCTCCCGCATCGCCCGCGACATCCATGATGACCTTGGAGCCAGCCTGACGCAGATCGCGTTATTGAGTGAACTCGCCCAGGCCGATGCGCATAAGCCCGAGGTGGTACGCGGACATACGAACGAAATATTTACGATGGCTCGGACGCTGACCCGGTCTGTCGATGAGATTGTCTGGGCGGTCAACCCTGCCAATGACACGGTCGAGAAGTTCGCCGCCTTTATTGCCCAATATGTCGAGCGGTTTGCCCGCACCTCTGGACTCTCCTATCAGCTTGAGATGCCGGACGAGTTGCCGGCCCGGCCGATGGAGTCCACCCTGCGCCATCATCTCTTCCTGGCGACCAAGGAGGCGCTGCACAATGTGGAAGCCCATGCAGGAGCCCGCACCGTGCGGCTGGAACTGAGTCTGACGGGCAGCTGGCTCAAGCTGGTCATCGCCGATGACGGGAGGGGCTTCATCCCGGAGGAACTCAGCGCGAGCGGTGTGACAGGGGGTTGCGGGGCGCCGGATCGCGTGGGTGGTGGTCAAGGGCTGTCAAACATGCGGCAGCGTATGGCGGCCATTGCCGGACGGTTTGAAATCTGTAGTGCGCCGGGTCAGGGTACGAGCGTCACGTTGCAAGTGAAAGTGGGCGAGAGAGGAAGTGTATGAAGAGCATGAGTCGGTCGGATAAAACGAATATGAACACCGTGGCCATTGTCGAAGATGATGACCGCGTGAGGCGAAGTTTAGTCTCGATGATTCAGCACATACCAGGTTGTGCGTGTGTGGGCAACTATGGCAGCGGCGAAGCGGCGTTGGAGGGCCTGGCGCAGTTGCGTGCGCGGGTCATTGTGATGGACATCAATCTGCCGGGTATGGACGGGGTTGAATGTGTCCGGCAGCTTGCCGGGAGGGACCCCGGTGTGCTGATCATCATGTTGACGGTACACGAGGATACAGACACGATTTTTGATGCGCTGGCGGCGGGGGCCTCAGGTTACCTGCTGAAACCGGTCCGCACGCAGGAGCTGGCCGAGGCTCTGCAGGACATGCTGGGCGGCGGAGCGCCCATGAGCAGCAGCATTGCTCGCAAGGTGGTGCAGACCTTCCGCAAGCCAACCGCCGAAACAAATTCCCTCGCGACCGACACAACCCTTTCGGTGCGGGAGATAGACGTGTTGCACTTGTTGTCCAGGGGTCATTTGTACAAAGAAATTGGCGAAACGCTCGATATATCCTACGGTACAGTCCGTACTTACATTCAGCGGATCTATAAGAAACTCCACGTCCGCTCCCGCGCCCAGGCAGTGGCGCAGCATCTCATAAAATAGGTAAGCCGCCCGCTCGGGGCGGATTGGAAGTGTCAGTAAGTCTTAGAAGTGTCAGTAAGTGTCAGTAAGTCTTAGAAGTGTCAGTAAGTGTCAGTAAGTTGGGAAGTGCCGCGGCAATAAGCGCGCGCAGAGGACGAGTGTATACACGATGTCCGAACGCTCGCTTAAGGCTTGCTTGCAAGAGCGATGAGCGT
>CAIZQW010000134.1 GCA_903935195.1 uncultured bacterium | reverse complement strand
GGTCGCGGATCTGCTTGATTTCAGTGCGAATCTGAATCCCCTCGGACCGCCGGAGTCCCTGCGCCAAGTCGTCTCTCGGAATCTTTCCGATGTGGTGCACTATCCGGATCCACGTTGTACTGCCTTATGCGAGGCAATTGCACGTCGCTTCTCGCTTCCCGTTGATTCAATTGTCTGTGGCAATGGATCAACCGAGCTCCTATTTGCGCTCCCTGCTTGCCTGGGTGTCACACGCGCGCTGATCCCCGTGCCGAGTTACGCTGATTATGAGACTTCCGCACGACGGGCTGGTTTGGCGGTAATGAAGCTGGTCTATCCAGTTGAAACAGGTATTGACTGGACACTCCTCGAAGCGGAGTGCCAGGGTAATGAACTGGTCATTATTGGCCAGCCAGGGAATCCTGTTGGCAATCTCTTTGATCGTGAGCACTTTCGTGCGGTCGCAGTGCGCCATCCAAAAACATTCTTTCTGATTGATGAAGCCTTCGCGGATTTCGTGGAAGGATATGAGAGCGTCGCGCGTTTTGCCTTGCCGAATGTGCTGGTCCTCCGGTCCATGACGAAGTTCTATGCGATGCCAGGCATCCGTCTGGGATATCTGATTGCGCCTGCAGAACTGGCTCAGAAGATCCGTGACGATTTGCCGCCATGGTCTGTCGGGAGCTTGGCGCAGGCTGTGGGTGTTGCGCTTCTCGCGGAGACGGCGTATGCCGAGCAGACACGTCAGCGCGTGGCGCAGTTGCGTGAGGGTCTAAAAGCCCAGCTCGAAACTTTGGGGATCTTTCGTGTCTTCCCCTCGGTTGCGAACTATCTCTTGGTGCGCATTGAGAAAGAGGGGTTGGATGCGAAGGAGCTGGCTGAACGACTTTTGCTCCAGTTCCGAATCCCGATCCGCGTGTGTTCCAATTACGCCGGACTCGATAGCCGTTATTTCCGCGTTGCGGTGCGTACAGCAGAAGAGAATGCTCGTCTTGTGGCCGCGATAAACAAGGTGTGTCTCTCAGAGCCACTCCATCAATCACAAATCCCAAATCTAAAATCTAAAATCAATGCGCCGGTGCCGGCGCTTATGTTTCAGGGCACTTCGTCGAATGCAGGCAAGAGTGTGCTGACTGCGGCCTTCTGCCGAATACTTCTTCAAGATGGTTATCGGGTCGCGCCCTTTAAAGCGCAGAATATGTCGCTGAATTCGTACGTCACGCTGGACGGGGGCGAGATGGGCCGCGCCCAGGTCCTCCAGGCGCAGGCGTGCAGGCTCGCGCCGGATGTACGCATGAATCCCATTTTATTGAAGCCCAATTCCGAGACAGGTTCTCAGGTCATCCTCTCAGGGAAGCCTGTGGGGAACATGGATGTCGAGGCCTATATTCGCTATAAGCCAGAGGCCTTCAAGGTGGCGCAGACCGCCTACGACTCCTTGGCGAGTGAAGTGGATGTCATGGTCCTGGAAGGCGCAGGGAGTCCGGGCGAGGTTAATCTCAAACGGCATGATATTGTCAATATGGCGATGGCGGAGTATGCAAAGGCCCCAGTCGTCATCGTCGGCGATATTGACCGCGGGGGTGTCTTCGCCTCGTTCATTGGCACACTGGAGGTGCTCTCTGAAAAGGAGCGCGCCTCTGTCGCCGGATTTATTGTCAATCGGTTCAGGGGACGCCAGGAGCTGTTGGCGGATGCCCTCTCGTATGTCTTTAATCATACAGGCTTGCCGACCTTTGGTGTGGTGCCGTATTTGCGTAACCTGGGTCTGCCTGAAGAGGATTCGGTCACCTTCAAGGAACTCCCGGAGCTCGCACCCGCACGTGACTCCGGGCTCTTAGACATCGTAGTTATTGACTTGCCGCACATCTCAAACTTTACCGATATTGACGCCTTGCGGATCGAGCCGGATGTCGCCGTCCGCATTGTGCGTAAGCCCGAACTTCTGGGCAAGCCAGATGCTGTGATCCTTCCGGGCAGTAAGAATGTGATCGGGGATCTCCAGGCGTTGAAGGATAGGGGACTCGCGGAGCCGCTTTTAAAACTCGCGCAGGAAGGCCAGACGCGGATCATCGGGCTGTGCGGCGGATTTCAGATGCTGGGCACATCAATTGCAGATCCGACAGGTCTCGAGTCGGCTCAGCAAAAAATTCCCGGACTCGGTCTCCTTCCAGTTGAGACCGTCTTATTGCCAGAAAAGACGCTCAAGGCAGTCAAGGCAACGCATTCACCCACCGGGATGTCCTTGCAGGGGTATGAGATTCATCATGGGGTGACCACAGTCTGCACAGGGGCGTCTTTGAAAGCCGGCTCAAAGGTTGCTGTGGTACGAGACGATGGAGAGCCTATCGGATTTTCGTCTGGAGACGGGTCTATCCTTGGAACCTATTTGCATGGATTTTTTGATGCCGACGTTTTCCGCCGCTCTTTCCTGGACGAGTTACGTCAAGCGCGCGGGTGGCCTCAGCTCAAGCAGGTGCAGGCTGTCTTTGATGTCGAACCTGCGTTGGATCGGCTTGCAGATGTGGTCCGTGCGAACCTAGATGTCCAGGCGCTCTATAAAAAGATGGGGCTAGCCCCGTCGCTCAGGTAATCTTATGGATGGTCATGTATTTGTCTTTGAAGATCTTTTACTCATCAGTAATCTGGTGAAGTGGATCTTTGCTGCCTTGCTACTCGATTTTATCGTGGGCGATCCGCGCTGGCTACCTCATCCAGTCCAGTGCATCGGACGTGCGGCGATGGCCCTCGAGAAGCCCTTGCGCAAGAAAATAGCTAATCCGAAAATGGCAGGCATCGTGGCTGCTGGCATTATCATCGGTGGAACCGCGCTTCTCTCCATAGGACTCCTGCTGGGTGCAGAGAAGATTCATCCCCTCGTTGCTGATCTGACTGCTGTGCTCATGCTCTATACGACCTTTGCCGCCCGCGGATTAGCCTCACATAGCATGGCCGTCTACAAGGCCTTGAAGGCAGGGGACATTCCTTTAGCACGTCAACAGGTTGCGAAGATGGTGGGACGTGATACGGAAGAACTGGATGAGCAAGGCATTGTCCGTGCAGCAGTGGAAAGTGTGGCCGAGAACTCCGTGGATGGCGTGGTCGCGCCGCTCTTCTATGCCTTCTTGCTGGGACCTGTTGGGGCGATGACCTATAAGGCGATCAGCACGCTGGACTCCACCTTTGGTTATAAGAATGAGCAGTATATCAATTTCGGCTGGGCCTCAGCCAAGATCGATGATCTGGCGAACTACATCCCCGCGCGTTTGAGTCTGCTCTTGATCCCCCTAGCCACGATCTTCACGGATGCCTCGCCGTCGGGGGCCTTGCGGATCTGTTGGCGTGATCATCGCAAGCATGCCAGTCCTAATTCCGGCTTTCCGGAAGCGGCCTTTGCAGGTGCCTTGGGCGTGCAGTTGGGCGGTCCTCTTCTCCGTAAAGGTATTCCCTCCTCCACGCCGCTTCTGGGTGAGCCGCTCCAGCCTCTGGAACGCAAACACATTGTGAAAGCGAATATTCTTTTGTTCGCCTTTACCTTGATGTCGGCCTTCGCCTTTGACGCAGGTTATTTTCTTGTACAGCTTATTTCAACGTTAAGATAGGATGAACAGATTGAGTCAAATACCTAGACTACTGATTGCCGGGGTGAACAGTGGGAGCGGAAAGACAACGCTGACCCTCGGGCTTGTCGCTGCGTTGCGCCGTCGTGGACTGAAGGTGCAAACCTTCAAGGTCGGACCAGACTATCTCGATCCGAGCTGGTTGGCTTTGGCGTCAGGACGTCCCTGTTATAATCTCGACGGCTGGATGTGCGGCCGCGCGTATGTTGAAGCGCTCTTTCAGCGTGTGACCGCGGATGCGGACATTGCGGTGATTGAAGGT
>CAIZQW010000133.1 GCA_903935195.1 uncultured bacterium | reverse complement strand
AGCAAGTTGCGGAAGTGTTCCATGAGTTCCACGGTGAGTCGACGCATGTCCTTGCCCGCGCTGTCAAAGGCGCTCACGAGCCTGAGGATTTCAGCCATGTCGGCTTTAAGGACGGCGGTGGCGAGCCCTTCGAGTGAACGGCGGGAGACGAGTCCGAAAACAGCCAGCACGTCATCTTCGGTCAGGGCGTCCCCTTTGAAGGAGATCAGCTGATCGAGTGCCGAGAGCGCATCGCGCATGCCACCTTCAGCGCCACGCGCAACCGCGAGTAGTGCATCCTCGTCAATGGTGATGCGCTCATAGTTACAGATCGTCCGGAGGCGTTCAACAATGAGCGGTGTCTGGATTCGACGAAGGTCAAAGCGTTGACAACGCGAGATGATCGTCGGCAGCACCTTGTCGCCTTCAGTGGTGGCGAAGATGAACTTTACATGCGGTGGCGGTTCCTCCAGTGTCTTCAGGAGCGCATTGAAGGCTGCGGTTGAGAGCATGTGGACTTCATCGATGATGAAGATCTTGAACTTGGCGCGCGCCGGGGCGAATTGGACTTGATCGCGAAGGTCGCGAACCTGATCCACGCCATTGTTGGACGCACCGTCGATTTCGATCACGTCCAAGGCGTTACCGGCCGTGATCTCCTTGCAAAGAGAGCACTCGCAACAGGGGGTAGGGGTCGGCCCGTTCTCGCAATTCAAAGCCTTTGCGAAGATACGGGCCAAGGAGGTCTTGCCGATCCCTCGGGGACCGACAAACAGGTACGCATGAGCAATGCGACTGACTTCAATCGCATTCTTCAGCGTGCGGGTCACATGTTCCTGCCCCACGACGTCCTCAAAGTGTTGAGGACGCCATTTTCGTGCGAGTACTTCGTAAGCCATTAGAAACGTCCCATGGCAGCGAACTTGTCATAGCGCTGCTGCAGTAACGTGTCGAGGTTGATCTTCTTCAGAACAGCGAGGTTGTCGAGCACAGCCTTCTTGACTGCCGCGACCGCCTTTGCCGCATCCGTATGGGCCCCACCCTTGGGTTCGGGGATGATGTCATCAATGATGCCCAAGCTCTTCAGTGAACCCGCGGTAATCTTCAGCGTCTCTGCTGCCAGGGCTGCCTTGGTGCCGTCGCGCCAAAGAATTGACGCGCACCCTTCAGGGGAGATGACCGAGTAGACCGCGTTCTGGAGCATGAGGATCCGGTCGCCGACCGCAATGCCCAAGGCACCGCCGCTACCGCCTTCGCCCGTGACCACGATGACCATCTGGGTCTTTAAGGTCGCCATAAATTCCAAGTTATGGGCGATGGCTTCTGCTTGTCCGCGTGCCTCGGCTTCGCAACCAGGATAGGCTCCCGGGGTGTCCACGAGAGAGACGACAGGCAGATGATACTTTTCTGCCAGCTTCATGAGACGCTTGGCTTTGCGATAGCCCTCTGGGCTGGCCATGCCGAAGTTTGCCTCAATGTTCTCTTCGATTCCACGGCCCTTGCGGTGGCCTATCAGCATCACCTTTTCGCCACCAATCGTGGCAAAGCCACCGATGAGGCTGCGGTCATCGCCGAAGAGACGGTCGCCGTGCAATTCAACGAAATCATCGCACATGAACGTGATATAATCCGCAATATTGGGGCGCTCCGCATGACGGGCGATCTGGACAATGTCCCAGGCGGTCTGTTTAACTTCCTGAACGGTTTCCTGTTGTTCAACTGTTTTTTTAGCCATGATGAAATTCCTTTTTATTGATCAAAGCGATCGATTAACACGCACCACTTGCATAGCGGAGGATCTTTGCGAGGAAAGCCTTCATCTCCTTGCGCGGGACGATAGCATCAATGAACCCATGGGATTGGGTGTACTCTGCTGTTTGGAAATCATCGGGAAGCTTCTGCTTGATCGTCTGCTCGATGACGCGGCGACCTGCAAAGCCGATGAGCGCCTTAGGCTCCGCGATGTTGAGATCGCCGACCATGGCATAACTGGCTGACACGCCACCCGTGGTGGGGTCGGTCAGGATTGAAATATAGGGAAGGCCAGCCTCTTTCAGGCGTGCCGTCGCTGCGCAGGTTTTAGCCATCTGCATGAGCGAGACGATGCCTTCGTGCATACGGGCGCCACCGGAGGCGCTGACGATGATCAAGGCACGACGAAGCTTGAGAGCCTCCTCTGCCGCGAGTAGGATACGTTCGCCGGTGCCGCTTCCCAAACTACCACCGAGGAATTTGAAATCCATGACAGCGAGGACCACGGGAATCTTCTCGATGGTCGCTGTACCTGTAAGAACGGCTTCACCGATGCCGGTCTTTTCGACCGTGGCTTTAGCCTTGTCAGCATAAGCACCCGTCGAATCCTTAAACTTGAGAGGATCATTGGGTCCGACCTGAGCGTTTAGCTCTTTAAAGCTGCCGGTATCTGTGATCAAGGCGACGCGCTCACGGCATCCCATTCGATCGTGATAATTGCAGCGGGGGCAGACTTTGTCGGTGGCTTTCCATTCAGCCTTCTCTACATAAGCCTTGCACGAAGGACAGATTGTCCAGACTGCTTCAGTTGGTACGCGCAGGGGCGCCTCTGCCGCTTTTTCAAACCATGCCATAATATTTTCTCCTTAGCTATGCCAGAAGAGCAACGTCTGCTCCTCCACAAAGGATATAATATAGCAGAAAATGGCTATCCCTGACAAGTATCGGACGAACTCTTTTTAGAAATTGATACGTTCCTCTTCGATCACGAGGGGCTTGTTTTTCACTTGGGTCCAGATGGCACCGATATATTCGCCAATAATGCCGATAAATATGAGCTGGACAGACGAGAAGAAGAAGACGCCAATGACCAACGGAGCCAGACCCACGTTAAACTGATCCCAATAGAGCAGCTTGTAGATAAAATAGACCAAGGCAGCGATCATGCTCAGCCCGGCAACGACAAAACCCATGAAAGCAGCGAGGCGCAGGGGTAACTTCGTATGATTGACAAACCCCGTCATGGCCATGTCGTAAAGGGTGAAGAAGTTGTTTTTGGTCTTGCCGTGCTTGCGGGCCGCCTGAACGAAAGGGACCTCCGTACGCTTAAACCCAATTTCGCTGATCAAGCCCCGAAAGTAGGGGTAGGGTTCATGAAATTTTTTCAACGCGTCAACGACTTTCCTGTCATAAAGTCCAAACCCTGAAAAGTTTTGGATCTGATGAATTTCTGAACAGGAGGCAAGCAAACGATAATACGCGCGACGGACAAGAAACATTAGCGGGTTTTCCTTGCTCTTTGGCTTTACACCACAGACCACACGATACCCCTCCTCCCATTTTTTGATGAATTCCTCAATCATCTCCGGCGGTTCTTGGAGGTCGGAACATAAAATGACAACCGCATCGCCTGTGGCGGTGAGTAACGCGTTATGCGGGGAACGGATGTGTCCGAAATTATTCGAATTGAAAATGGCTTTAAACTGCTTATCCTGCGCGGCAATAAGGCGAATAATCTCCCGGCTGCCATCGGTTGAGCAATTGTCGGCAACAATAATCTCATATTTGTACTGCGGGAACTTCTTAAAGACCTCAACAATACGGTTATAATATTCTTGAAGGTTACCCTCTTCATTGTAACAACCAGAGACCATACTGATAGTTTTCATGTGTATTACTTTCTCGTTGCCGGCCTCTCTAAAGATGACATTCGCCACCACCGCATACTGCGCAGGGCTTTGCGGAGCCACATGTAGAAGAAGGGCATATACCTGCCTCTCCCCTAGAAGGGTCAATCAAGTCCTCCTTGGAAAAAACTTCATTCCATGGCACTGGCAACGGTTTACCGTATATACGTCCGGCGATGTACTTATCAATGAAGGGGCGGCTTTCGGCAATCGGGCAGGTGTTGACGTGCTTGCCGAAATACTTGATGTTCATCCCCCTGGCGATAATGTCCTTGAGGGGCTCAGTAAAGACGTTGCCCAGTGAGAGGTGCATATAAGGGCAGGGAAGAACATCGCCGTACTGGGTAATCGAGATCATGCGCTTGACAGCGATGCATCCAAGGTCGAGGCCGTAGGAGGGCGTCAGGTGGGTGAAAACCGCGTACTGTTTTTCCAATTCACGCATATAGGCCATATCCTCGCGTGTGACAAGCGCCTCATAGTTACCTTCCCAAGCACCGACCGGTTTCGCGTAGGTGACAAAAGTTCCGACCCCTTTGGACTTGGCGAATTCGAGGTAGTCGATGAACTCCTGCGTACGGATGCGTTGGTGGGTGACGACCGTCGAGAGGATAATACTGAGCCCTGCATCCAAACAAGCATCTATGGCGCGGATACAACGGTCAAAGGAGCCGGGGGCGTGGCGGAAATCATCGTGTTCCTTTGCGTCGAGGCTATCCAGGCTGAGCTGAATCTTATCGACCCCGATGGCCTTCAGGTGCTTTGCCTTCTTGTCATCCAGCAACCAGCCATTGGAGTCCGAAGTAATATAGAATTTCTGTGGATCAATCGCTGCGACCAGTTCATCGAAATCAGGAAACACGAGAGGCTCCCCCCCCGTGATCACGATGTTAGCCAGTCCAAGTTCATCGGCTTGGCGTGAGAGTTCCTTGACATCCGCAAGCGTGAAGGAGCGGGCATTCTTTTTGCCCTGGAACCCTTTGATGGAGCAGTGGTCGCATTTGAAATTACAGCGGTAGTTATACTGGAACTGAATGATAGCAATGCTCTCACCACGTTTGACCTTTTCATCGAAGGCCATGATTTTTTCATAAACACGTGGTTTTTCGCGTCGCAACTGCTCTCGCTTGACATTCTCTGCTGGCTTGAGCGTCTTTTGTTCGTTTGTCATGATTTTATGATAACAGGTTGCCCTACCAAACGCAATATCGCCGTTATCACTGGAAAGAGGGGTCTGCGAGCTGGGAGAGATCAATTACGCGTTTGACTCCCTTGTGGTTAGCTTTGATTTGTCCCTCGATCTGGCTGTAATAGACGGGAATGGCGACGATCACGACCTCTATCTGCTCGGTTTCGATCGTCTCAGGCGAGGCAATCTTCTGGCCATAGAGATCCATCATCCGCTTGGATTCGGAAATATCGATGGCATAGACGTGGGGACCACGTAACACAGAAGAGTGTTTGAAAAGGTCCGCAGTATGATAGTTAATACCCCATATGGCCACCTTTCGATAGGTGTCCAGCAGGCGTAATACATGGTTGTCAATGGTGCGTCGAATTTCGTCGGGAAGTACGATATTGTAACGTTGGCCACACGCCTTGCAGCCCAAAAAGTTTGTTGTGAAAAGCTTGATGTCATCCCAGCGATTGGGGTGGCGGCAGGCTGTGCAGGTGCCCGAGACAGAGATACGCCCCATCTTGCTGTCAATGCTGTTCACTTCCACGGCGGACATCACCTTGGCCAGGGTCATCGGCGCTTCCATGATGTTTCGAATAAGGATTCCAAATTCATCGTCGGTCATCTTACAGACTTTTGTCTGGGGGCATCCGTCCTTGAGAAATTGGACCTTGTCTTTTATGACGCCATTTTCACAGGCATGCTTGTAGAGATAGGAGCCCGGGTAGACGGTGATAAGGTTCAGGTTAATCTTGTACTCGGCGTGGGCGCGCCACCAATTCAGTGTGTTATTGGCCGTTTCCCAAGTTTCCTCGATATCGCCGAAAATAAAAGCGCCCTCCATTGAGATGCCGGCGTCGTAAACCATCTTCAGCGTGCTTTCGATCTGCTCGACCGTTGTGTGCTTTCGCATGCTTTTTAGGATACGATTGTCAGCGCTTTCGAGACCAAACGACATGACATCACAACCACCATCTTTCAAAATAGTCAGCAATTCAGGGGTCATACAGTCAACGCGAAACTGAGCCCACCAACGTATATGGTATTTCTTGATTCGCTCGCAGAATTCCTTGACGCGTTGAATGTTGTTTGAGAAGAGTTCATCGGCCAGACAGATGTAATGGATATCAAATTTAGCCACCATATAGTCGAGTTCAGCAAAGAAGCTGTCGAGCGACCGCTGTCGGTATTTGTTGCCGACCGTATGGAAACAAAAGGTGCAATTATATGGGCATGAGCGACTGGCAATCATGAAGACGGTGTTTTTTCGGTTGAGTCCGCTGATGCTGGGGGAAGAATCGAAGAATGCCTTCAGGTCGAATCCTTCATAGTCTGGCCAGGCAAGATCGTCGAGCGCCCTGATTTCCGCGCGAGGCGGTGTGATGTGCCAGGAGGAGTCTTTCAAACGAAAAACTACCCCTTCGACGGTGGCTGGATCACCCCCGCCTTCGAGGACTTTGCAAAGCTCAACGGCGGTGATCTCACCTTCACCTATGACGCCATAATCCGCTTGGGCGAGTGCCGTCATTGCGGGTTCGGGATCGCTTGTGATGATGCCGCCTCCCACAATGGTGATAACCTCAGGGTTTGCGCTTTTACTCGCCTCGATGACACTCCGCAACGTGCTATACTGAAAGGAGAGTCCGCCTGTCGCAACCACATCAATCGCCCGTGACCGAATTTCGTGATGGAGGATCGCCTGGACCTGTCCCTCCCGGTGGTTTAGATTGAGCGCGGTGACGTTAAAGCCTGCCTTCTTTAATGCGGCGGATACATAAGCGATGCCGAGCGGGAAGGAGTAACCATCCCCGACGTTCTGGACAAGCCTAGGCATGACCAACAGAATATTAAGTTTTTTAGGGGTGTTGACTTGTGCAGTATTCATGTTTTTTCTTTTATAACGGATTTCAAAAGCATTCCAAATGGGTCTCCCGCAAAATGGCAAGGGCCATAGTCGTCCCATGTTTTTGCCGGATGAGCGATACCACCTCGTCAGAATAGGCGGCGGCCATAATCAGGACGGCAGCTACGGGGTCAGAGGTGAGCGTTTCGGGAGGAACAATCGGAACGTGCGTGGAGGGCGTATAGCGTCCCTGTTTGAAGGGTGCGGAGTCCACAACGTATTTGACGGAGTCGCCTAAGTCGGCCAGCGCCAGAACAGCCAGTGCCTGATGGCCGGCGCCCCAGACAGCGATGTTCTTCTTTCCAAAAGAGGTCACAAAGCGGGAGAGTTTGTCCTTCAGGAGCGCCTGTTGCTGCCGGAAGGGTGAGAGGTCTGAGGTTTGACGTTTTCGAACGACGGAGGAGAGGATGTAGTCGTGCCAGATCTCCCGTGTTTCAATGACCTCAAACCCGTTACGTTCCAGAAGTGCGTTGAGGGTCTCACGGGTGAAGTAGAAGAGGTGGTCGGGGATAAACTCAGAGAAGAGGTTCTTCTTGAGTATCATATCGAAATTGGGTACCTCGACTAGCCCTACTGCACCAGGTGCGAGGTTGGCGTGGATACCCTGCAAGGTTGAATT
>CAIZQW010000132.1 GCA_903935195.1 uncultured bacterium | reverse complement strand
TCCGCATCTGAACTTCAGAGGCTTTGCGGGAACAGTTGCTTCAGGGATCATCAAGCCCAATGACAAGATTCACGTCCTCCCTTCGCACAAGATCTCGACTGTCAAACGGATTGTGACGGCCGATGGCGACCTGCAAGAGGCCGGTTCCGGTGCGGCGGTGACACTCGAACTCGCGGATGAAGTGGATATTAGCAGCGGTGACATGATTGTCCATGACAATAATCAACCGAAGATCAAGGATCGTTTTGAAGCCATTGTGATCTGGATGAATGAGACACCCTTGAAGGCTGGATCGCACTATCTGGTCCGTCATGCGGGGCGCTTTGTGAAGGCGCGCATCGAAGCGTTACTTTATGCGATTGATGTCAATACCATGGAACAAAACTCGGTGGACGCCCTGCCGCTGAATGGTATCGGACGTATCGTTGTTGAGACGACAAAGCCATTATATTTCGATAGTTACGAAACCAACCATGTGACAGGCAGTCTTGTCTTTGTGGATGAGATCAGCAATGCCACGGCTGGCGCGGCCATGATCACAGAGTCCGTCTTTGTGGACTCCGCCTCGCCCCGCGTGGTCTCTGATCCAGCGACCTTGATCCGTGAACATGTTGAACGCCGCGAGTTCTTCTGGGAGACAGGGCTGGTCACGGTCAAGGATCGTCTGGTCCGTAATAGGCATGTCGGCAAGACCGTTGTTGTCACTGGCAGCAATGTGGAGGCGGTCAATGCCTTTGGAAAGGCCTTGGAACTTCAGCTCTTCAAACTCAGCTTGAATTGTTACTTCCTCGGCTTCTCCAGTCTCCTCAGCGGACTCGCCTCGGATGTGGCGGATGCGCGTTCTGAACATGACGCACAAATTCATCGTATGGGTGAATTGGCTCGCATTTTAACCGATGCGGGGCTATTATTCATCACTGCACTGCCGCAGGCAGACCGCTATGCATTGGATTCCCTGCGCGTGTTGAATGAGCCGAATGAGTTGCTGGTTGTCGCGCTGGGTGATGCAGAGGGGCCCGCGATACCGTCAGCGATCAAGGTGGATCCCCTGGCATCCCAAGAGGTTAATGTGAAGGCAGTCCTCAACCTCCTGGTGGATCACCATGTGATACCGGATTATTGCATCTGAGAATGGAATACTGGAATGGTGGAATATTGGAATACGGGAATTGGGGAGTTGGAATACTGGAAAGATGGAATGTTTGAGTAGGGGAATGATTGTGGTTTATTTGTATTCCCCCATTATTCCACAATTCCATTATTCCAACATTCCAGAGAAACGAAATACTATGAAACAAACGTATAGCGATCTCCGCACCGCATTTGAGGCTTACCAGCAGGGTACATTGACCTCGGATAAGCTGAAACCGATTGCGGCGCCCTTTGGTATCTACGAACAGAGAAATGGACTATTTATGTTACGAATCCGAGTGACGGGTGGCGTAATCGCCTGCACGGTCTTGAAAGGCATTGCTGATCTTCTGGAAAGAGAGGGGGGTACTGTCCACCTGACCTCGCGTCAGGATATCCAACTCCATGACGTGCCTGCGGAAAAAGCGGCACGGCTTGTTGAAGCGTGCGATCTGTTAGGCTTGCCCTTCAAGGGTGGCGGAGGCAACACCTATCGGAACATTCTGGCCAGTGCGCGCAGTGGAATTGCTGAAGAGGGACTCTTTGATGTCTATCCCTATGCTGTCGCCTTGAATCAGACAATGAAGGAGAGTGAAAAGGCTTTCCAGTTGCCGCGCAAGCTCAAGATCGGCGTTTTTGCGTCTGAACAGGAGCGGCTCTCCGCTTCTGTTCAGGATCTCGGATTCCTGGCGACTCGACGTGCGGGGCAAGATGGTTTTGCAGTCTATGCCGGGGGCGGCATGGGACGCGACAGTGCCATCGGGATCACGCTGTTTGATTTTCTCCCGGTTACCGAGGTTCTTCGCGTGGCCGTAGCGTGTATGGAGCTCTTCCATGATCACGGGGATCGCACCAACCGCAACCAGGCCCGCATTCGTTATCTTTTGAAACGTCTTGGGCAAGAGGATTTTAAAAAGCTTTTTTCAGAATACTATGCAGAGGTGCAGAAGCGGCTCCCGCCTTTGACTCTTCCAACGGCGATCGCTCATGTCCCTGCATCAAAGAATTTTTCGTTTTCAAATGATGCAATGGATTCAGCAGCGTATGACATTTGGAAGGCCATTGCCGTACTGCCGACACGATTCGGTGATGAGCAGGTTTCGGTCCGGATATTTGTGCCGTATGGGAATCTAAAGGCAGCGGAGCTTCGCGTCCTGGCTGATCTGGCGCTTCAGTGCGGTTCAGAGCAGGTCAATCTGTTGACCACCCAGGATCTTCTGATCCCGATTGTTCATCGCTCCTGTCTGCCGCAGATTTTTGATGTGTTGAAGCATGAGCTTGCCGGGATTGATCTTCTTTTCAACTCCTACAAGGGGCATCTGGTGACCTGCGTGGGCGCAACGGTCTGCAAGATCGGCATGGTGGACTCTTCAGCAGTCGCGGATGCCATCGCACAGGCGTTGGATCACTATCTCCCTGCAGACACGCCAGAGAAGTTGAACCTCCTGCGGCTCGTGGCTGACGAGGTTCGCATCTCCGGTTGTCCGAATGCGTGTTCCGGACATCCCATGGCGCGCTTGGGGATTGGCTGCATCAACCAGAAGGTCGATGGCGAGCTCCGTCCGCATGCGCAACTCTTCTGCGATGCAGGTGTCTCCAACGGCCAACCCCATCTCTCTGCGCCGACAGGCGACCTCTCCACCATAGAAGCCTTGGTCCCCAAGGTAGTTGACCTGCTGACCTCCTGGGCTAAAGTAGCGGGAGCATCTTGCTCCCGAGTTAGCCGAGTAACTACGCTCTGAACAGATGCACTTCTCCTTGGCTTTCCTTCTCGTGGGTGATCCGGCGGGTACGCATCTATCGCCGTTCGGCAAACGGTTCGGAGTTTGCGTCTGAATCCCGCTGGGGCGGATACATATCCAGCCCCCAGCCGCGCATCCGCAAATCCGACTCCGTTTCCGAACGGCGGATGCTTGGATACCCCCGCCGGATCACCCGAGTGCCGGGTCGGCCTTCTGTGTCGAGACGCCTTCGCTCCGCGTTCGGGCGTGTCCTGCGGAGCCATCGGGCTGCGGACGCGGCTGAGTCGCCTCTGGGCGGGGCCCGAATACAGGCGCCCCCCGTCCATAGACGACTCCCCGCATTCCTCGCCTGCGATGTCTCGCGTCCACGCCTCTCACGCGCCCGCTCATGCGCCTCTCCCCTGTGCGGCCTCTTCGCGCCGCCCTTTCTTTGGGCGGCGAGCAATGCAGCTAGAGGATGCAATCAGAGTAGCGGGCGCATCCTGCTCCCGTAGCGGATGATTACTTTTTGTCCTTTTGGCTCCAACAGAGGCACCACTCCTTGGTTTTCCTTCTCGTGGGTGATCCGGCGGGTATCCGCCTTCGCTAAAGCTTCCTCCTTCGCGAATACGGCTACGGAGGACAAGTCGGCGTGACAGGCGCATCTATCGCCGTTCGGCAAACGGTTCGGAGTTTGCGTCTGAATCCCGCTGGGGCGGAGGAGATTTTTAACGCAAAAATCATCAATTTAATTTTTCATTTGTTGTTGTGACACAATTATGGTATAAATGTCCCACAATAAGGAGTTGATTGTATGCCGCAAATAATACCAATAAGAGATCTGAAAGACACAGCCGCAATCTCGGAAAAGTGTCGCTTGTCGGACACCCCAATCTTCATTACCAAAAACGGCTATGGTGATATGGTGATTATGAGCATGAAGCGCTATGAAGAGAGTCTGGCAAAGTTGGATGTCTATGCCAAGCTTGCCGATGCCGAGCAGCAAGTGTCACAGGGCTTGTCGAAAGAAGCGACCGCTTCTTTAAAATCCCTACGGGCAAAGTATCATGTATAGACTGCTTGTCACAGAGCTTGCTGAGCAGGACTTAGATGGAATCGTAAATTACATGGTTGTCGAACTTGCCAACCCCATCGCTGCACGTGCGTTCTTGGAGAAGATAGAGGACTGTTATGCACTTCTCAAGACCCGTCCCAAAATCTATGGGGTGTGCGATGACACCTATTTGAGAAATAAAGGGTATCGAAAAGCTCTGATTGGCAATTACCTCTTGATTTTCAGAATCGAAGAACAGACGAAGCGGATTCATATTCTTCGATTTTTCTATGGAGCGCAAGATTACTTGAACCAATTGTAACAGAATAACCGCTGACGTTACATGAAGATAGGTTTTGGCAACATGATCTTCAGCGGTACGCGATTTGTCGTTTCGGCGCTTAGGCCATCTGTGGGCGGGCGTCCGTAGACTTCAATTTCGGTGTAGCGGTTGTTGGGGGATTCGGTGGAACCATTGCTATACACGCGAAGGAAACGTGCTTGGATACCGTTAACAGGAATCCCGCGGCCTTCATTAAATGAGATGTACTCCTTATCCTTCCCTTTTCCCAGTCCGGATGTATTGTCGTGATCGTTGTTGAATACGGTGCTGACATTGTTTGTGAAGCCGGGGTCATTCGAGAGTTGTGACACTACATCATGATAGGCACACGGGTAATCATACCAGAGCCAGATCTGAACGGCCCAGACCTCCTGTGTCTTTCCCAAGTCGAGTTGCACCCACTGTTTGCCAGAGGGAAGTGTGAGCCGGTCGTCATCAGCCTCCTTCTTGCCATCTGTGACGCAGGGTGGTTCCTCTGACGGAGCATAATGCTCTGCCTTATCCACGGTCAACGGTTTTGTGCTTGTGGTGACGAGGCACCCCAGAGCCAGATTGTTGGTGGCATTGGGTGGAACCATGACAGGATCACGGGGCCTACCATTTCGTGGTGGCTCCAGATTGTCGGATTTGATATCCATGGGTCTGGCAGATACCCCGACAGCCATGAGTAAAACAGTCAACAAGCATAGTGAGATTGATGTTCGCATACTAGATCCTTGAGATAAATAGCTAACGTGGTAACTTTACTTTTAAAATGGGCAATTTGTCAAGCGTCCGGCCACTGCCGGACCACGAAGCCACAAAGAAGATGAGAAAACTCGAATATTTCGTTTCTTCGTATAATGTTGTGGATTTTAACCACAGAGGGCACTGAGACACAGAGATTCAAAGAACAAAGCGTTT
>CAIZQW010000131.1 GCA_903935195.1 uncultured bacterium | reverse complement strand
TAATGGGGTGTTTCAATATCGGCGTACGGGCGTCCTCGCCCGTACGTGTGCAGGCGAGGACGCCTGCACGCCAGCATGTCGAACAGTCTTTCCCCATCATTCCACCGTTCCAGTATTCCAACATTCCAGTGAAGTTATAGGCAAGGCACTGCTGATGATAAGTCATTCCGCCATTCGATATCAATACTTACCATATTTCTTGCCTGCATCAATATAGGCCATGACATTGTCATACGGCATGCCGTCATGAATCGAATGATCCGTGGAGAGAATATAACCCCCGCCAGGCTTTGCAATCTTCAGACAATCCCTCACCTCGTTCTCCACATCATCGGGTGTTCCCGTACTCATGGTATATTTATTGTCCACATTGCCGAGCGGACAAAGTCTGCCGACATAGCGTTCTTTTACCTTGGAGAGGTCCATTCCAGCCGCACGTTCAACCGGATGAAACCCGTTTATCCCTGTATCAACCAGATCATCCAGCACATCCCATATTTTTCCATCATTGTGCATTATCACCGGTTTTCCCAGCTTCCGCATTCCCTGCACAATAGCCCTGAACGGCGGAATGAAAAATTCCCTGAGATGGGAAGGAGACATGAGAAGAGATTGCGTACTCCCCCAGTCATCCGATATTGAGAAGGCGTCCACGCAGCCCCGGCCGACGGCAAGCCCGCACACCTCCAACACCCATTTCACATAAGCTTCGTTCATCTCATGGACAAGTGCAGGATCGTCATAAAGGGTGACGGACAAAGTCTCGAGGTCCATCAAGTACCAGTACATCATCGTAAACGGACCCAGAACTCCTGCAATGATCGCAAGGTCGCCGTCATTTGCCTTAATCCCTTCCTTCAGCATCTTCAGCCTGTGAGGAGCCCCAGGCAAAGGCATCCTGTAGCGCCCCCAGTCCTCGCGCGACTTCACAGGAGAGTCGGTCTGCACCATGATCGGCCATCCGTTTTTGACATAGGTAACACCCCATTCGTCCATATACGTGGTGCCATCAGGATGCCATTCCTCCTCCGTTCCGCAAAAACCGTTGATGGGAATCCACATGCAGTCTAGCCCCAGCTTGGTCGCCAGCCTAACCTGCGCATCAGCTTCATAAAGCTGTGGCTCATGGTTCAATACCTTCTTAAGAAGTTTCCGGCTGAACAGATAGTCCCCGAACGGCACCCTGTCCGGAACCCCGCAAGTCAACGCCGTCAAAAATCGTTCTCTTGAATTCATGGTTCTCCTTTCCGCTGCGCCTCTACTATTTCTTTATGAATATCTTCTCGATATCTTCCAGCGAATGCCCCCGGGTCTCCGGCACCATCAACAGAACGAAGAACAGGTTCACTACCGCCATAAACGCAAAAAACCAGAAGGAACCATGATTCCCAACTGCATTCTGCATGACAGGAAAGATGAGATTACTCAGGAAGGCAAAGATCCACAATGACGTCGTTGCAACCGACATGGCCCGGCCTCGCACCTTGGTCGGGAATATTTCGGCCAGAAGCACCCAGCAGACAACACCATTGCCAATCGCATGACCAGCCACAAAAGCCATCACACCCACCAGTACCCCGATGGACCAGCCGCCAAGAAAATAAAACAATCCGACAGCAGAAAAAGCCAGTACCTGAATGCAAATGCCTGTCAGTAGCAAGGTTCTCCGGCCAGCTTTGTCTACCAGCCACAAGGCAACCAGAGTAAAGACCAAATTAATGGCGCTCACCAGAACCGATTGAAAAAAGGCATCACCCGTTCTCGCGCCAGCCGCCTCAAATATGGAAGGCAGATATGAGAACACCGCGGTTATTCCGCTGGTCTGGGTCAACCCTGCCAACACAATACCAATAAAAAGTGCTCGGCCAAATCCCGACGTGAATATTTCCGAGAACTTTGTTTCTTCTGCAACCAGCGACTCCTTGATGCCCGCAAATTCCTCCCGGGCAATGGTCTCGCCATTAATCCTTGTCAACACGGACAGCCCTTCAACCTGCCGACCAACCTTCATTAACCAGCGCGGACTTTCCAGCGCAACAACAATGACCGCAGCAAATAATAGTGCCGGTAGCGTACCTGCCATAAACATCCACTTCCATCCAATAGCCTGATTCCATGCCTCAGTCCCGCACCTCTGGATCAGCATGTTCACGAACACGGCGCTCAGAATCCCAAGAACAATACCCAACTGATATAGCGTCACCAGTCTGCCGCGCATTTTGGTCGGCGCGATTTCAGCAATGTACATCGGCGCCAAGATCGAAGCTGCGCCAATACCCACGCCACCAAGAATCCGCCAAAAAACAAATTGGTTCAGAGAATAAGTGAAGAAAACACCTATGGATGAGCCTGCAAAACACACGGCGCAAATAGCAAGGCTTTTCTTCAGGCCGATGCGATCCGCCAGCCAGCCCGATCCTGCAGAACCAACAAGACACCCCACGAGTGCGCACCCGGCGGCCCAGCCAACGCCGGCGGCGTCAAGGTTGAACGATTTGGTGAGATACCCTATTGCCCCGCTGATGACAATGTTGTCATACCCAAACAGGAATCCGCCCAGCGATGAGACAGTTGCGGCAATCACAAGAAATCTTAAGTTACGTCCCGACTTATTGTCATCTGGTATTTTGTTTAACATTTTACATTTCTCCATACGTATTGACTGCTGCAACAAGAGCTTTCATGTTTTCCGGCGGCGTGTTGCGTCCCATCGCGCAACCGGAACTTAAAAATAGTCCGCGGCCGCCCGTGGCCTCGATGACCTGTCGCACGGCGGCAGTGACCTGATCGGGATTACCCAGCACCAACGGATCGCTCGGATTGATATTTCCCATCAGCACGGTGGATGACGGCACGATGCGCCGGGCCTCGCCGATGTCCAGTTGCCAATCCACTTCCAGGATGCGGGCACCGATGCTCGCCATGTCGTTGATGATGCGGTGGGTCTTTCCGCAAATGTGAATTGAAAACGGAATACCTGCAGCCTGGATTTCCTGTGTGAGGTTGATTTCCGGTTCGAGCGCGAAGCGGCGGTAAAGTTCAGGCGAAACCAAACTCGGCCCCGCAAAGGCGTCGCCGATGGAGGTGGCGTGCGCGCCAGCCTGTTTTTGGGCTTTGGCAAACCGAGCGCAAGCCTGACGGCAAAAGTCAATCAGCCGGTCAATCTGCGGATGATTATCCTCGTCCATTAAATCCATCATGAACTGCTCGGGCCCACGCAGCAAACACGCAAGACTGAACGGTCCCTGATCCGCGCGACCCATAATCCATACGTGATCGCCAATCCGGTCGGCCAGCAGGCGCGTGGCTTCAAGCCATACCGGCAGCCGCCCATCACGCCATGGATCGGGCAACTTGAGTTTGTCGAGGTCGCTCCACTCTTTCACTGCCAGATCCGACTCGTCCACAATGGCCGGATCTTCCTCGCGAAAAATCACCTTCGCGCCGCACGCCTCGGCAAGCGTGGCATCGTCAAAATCAATCACACAGCCATCGTAGCCATACTTGGCCTGGCTGACGACCTGTGCCTCGACCATCTTTTTTGCGTTGTGCGCCAGTTCGCCGATCTTGATTCCTGCGGTCTCCGCCGCAAACATGAAGGTCTGGGGCACCACCGGCACACAGTCCGCGACACCGCCGTTCAAAACCGTGAGACATCTTTCAAGTCCAGTCATTTTATTCATTAGAACCGCTCTCCCGATAGTTTCGCTCTTAACTCTGCCCGTTCTCCCTCCATCAAAATACGGTGAACCACATCGTTCACATGCGTGTTGTCTCTCTCCACGATCATCACCTGCATTCCCGGCGTGGTCACGATCGTATGCCAGACACCCTGCGGAATATTATACGTCACTCCGTTTTCCATGCGCAACGTTTCCAATGTCATCCCGTCAGCCACTTCGACGCCCACGACCAGCGCAGCATCGCCTTTGACAAGCAAGAAGACCTCGTCCGTCACGTCATGCCGTTCCACCTGGCAGACCGTGTCGGCATGCAAGTCCGAGCGATCATTCAACTGTGATACCTGCCAGCCCGGACGGATGAGCAACGGGCAGAAGCCATCCCCGACATGGGAATAAGATTGGATTGTTTTCTCATCATTCATGGTGATAATAATAGCACACAAGCGCAGGAAAAACATGTCGGCAAGGATAAATCTTTTCAGAAACATCGGCGGACTTGACAAAACACGGGAACGTAGTAACATCATGTCATGAACACTGTGGCTACCTCGACCGACCGTGTGATGCTGGACTTTTCCGACTATGGACTTGCCGAAATTCGCATGGTTGGCCGCTACGACTATACGCATGCCCACCCGCCCCTACGGAAACATCTTCATCAGGAGGTCTTCGAGGTCTGCGTACTACAGCGCGGGACGCAGACCTATTTCATCGGTAACGAGCGCTTCGACCTTTCAGCCGGCGACATGATCATCATCCACCCCGGCGAGGCTCATGGTACAGACACCGAACCGGAGAACCGAGGACGCCTCTACTGGGTTCAAATTCAAAGACCCGCCCGCAACCGTTCCTTTCTCGGCCTGTCTCCCCGCACCGCTCGCCAGCTCCTCGAACCGCTCACCTATCTGCCCTGTCGCCAGTTCCACAACTGCGATGTCCTTTTCAGAACGTTCGAACACCTGCTCTCACCAGTCTCTCCGGCCACGCCGAAAGCGCTTGCGAAGGCGAGTGTTCAAAACCTGTTGCTCAGACTCCTTCTGGACATCCAATCTCTCACCTTACGCAAGGTACAACAGGCATGCTCACCGGGCGTGAAGTTAGCGCTTCAACACCTGGACACGCACTGCGGGGATCACTTGACCATCGCCCAACTTGCGTCTGCTGCAGGCACGTCCGAGTCATACCTGAAGGCCCATTTTAAGCGTGAGGTCGGCATGACTCCCATGGAATACCTGATGTGGCTGAGAATCGAGAAAGCCAAACGGGCATTGCGGGAATCTGATATTCTGGTCACCGAACTCTCCTTACATTCCGGCTTCGCAACAAGCCAGCATTTCGCAACTGTTTTCAAACGCCTGACCGGACATTCGCCTCGTGATTATCGTCGCCTGGCGGGTGGCGAACCGAGCGTTGATAATCCGCCCATCAGCGGCAAGGGCATCCTCTTTCACCCGGCCGTCGCCGAACGGCCTCGGAAATAATAGCTGGAAAAACGTTACTCGCCTCGGACGGTGATGAGTTCAAAGGGTTTGAAGGTCAGGTGGTTGTTCTTGATTCGTTTGCCGGCTTTTTCATCGGTCGCACTTAGATAATAGCACAAGCCATGCGCGGTGAGCGTTGCCTCCGCAGGTTTTTCAGAGGTGTTGAAGAGTCGAATAATCAATCCCTCTCCCTCATCCGCAGGCTTAAGCCCAGTCACGGTCACAGCAGTCGAATCAACAGTTAAGAGCGATTGTCCAGAAGGTGGCGCGCCGCGTCCCAGGAGGGCCAGCAGGGGTTGCGCATGGCGTGTTGCTGCTTTTGTCGCATCCGCATTGCTTTGCTTTCCTTGATACGGACGAATCACGTAACGGAACAAGGTTGGCTGATCCTGGTAGGCGCGATAGTTGGTGCCCCAGTGGTTGTTCATGGCCCAGGAGAAAAGTTTCTGCGAGGGCTCAATTTTTTTACGCCAGACATCCGGATTGGTTTGCGAGTTCAATAAATTCGCGGATAAATGCCCGACTTGCACCAGGGGTGCATCAAGAGTTATCCAG
>CAIZQW010000130.1 GCA_903935195.1 uncultured bacterium | reverse complement strand
GAAGAGTACAATGATCCGCCACGTCCCTTTCTGGAACATCTTTTGGATCTGCGCGACTGTGTGATCAAATGCGCCATCTCGTGGGCAGTTTGTGCGCTCGTCATTATTCCCTTTATTCCAAAGATCATCGCCTTCTTGAAGGCCCCGGCAGGGCTCTCGGCTGACAAGATTCAAGGGTTGGGCTGGACCGTTGGTTTTGATGTGAGTTTGCGTGTTGTCTTCTGGGGTGGGACTACCTTGAGCCTGCCACTGCTCACCTACTTTATTATGCGTTTTATCTTCCCGGGGTTGAAGCGGAGCGAGAAGATGCTGATCCTTGTCTGCCTCGTCAGTTCCACCTTCCTTTTTTTGGGAGGCGTGTGGATGGCGTATGCAACAACGTTGAATATCGCCATTCAGATCATGGAACAAATTACCACGTGGGTGGGGCTTAAGACGGAAATTGTGCGTATTGATGATCACATTTCTTTTACCTTGCAGATGCTGATTGGGTTTGGTTTGGCCTTTCAACTGCCGCTGTTGATGATGATCCTCGGCTGGCTCGGCTTCATCTCGTCAAAGGCGTTGCGAGATAAACGGCGGCATGCCATTGTAATCATCTTTATCCTTGCGATGGTCTTGACCCCGCCAGACCCCTTTTCGCAACTCATCATGGCTGTCCCCATGTGTCTTTTGTATGAAGTGTGCATCGGCGCAATCTGGCTGAGAGAGAAGGCGCGTCTAAAGACGCAGGAGTAACGTGAGAGGAATAGTGGAATGTTGGAATAATGGAAGAAAGGAGGGACGTGCGTCTGCTCGTCCTAGGCACGCAGACGCGTGCCCCTCCCAAAGGCGATATTTCCCATCATTCCACCCTTCCCATATTCCAATATTCCAGTGAAGTTTATAGGCAAGGAGGTATCCCATGAGAAGAGTGACCAAAACGCGTACGACTCGCGAGACAGATATTAGTATCGCACTGAACCTTGACGGGACAGGCGTTTCTAATATTTCCACGGGTATTGGCTTTCTAGATCATATGCTGGAGTTGTTCGCAAAACATGCTTTGGTGGATCTGGATGTCCAGGCAACAGGCGATGTTCATGTGGACTACCATCACACAGTCGAAGACATTGGTCTTGTTCTGGGTATGTGTATCCAAGAGGCGCTTGGGGACCGCAAGGGCATTCGGCGCTACGGTTATTTCCAGCTTCCCATGGATGAGTCGCTCGCAGAGGTCGCCCTTGATCTCGGTGGACGTCCCTTCTGTGTCTTTATCTCTACGGTGAAGCATGAGAAGGTCGGCGGTTTTGATGTGAAGCTTCTGGAGGAGCTCTTCCGCGCGATCTCGGTCGAGGGGCGGATGAATATCCACCTTCGCCATATCTATGGCGATGAGACTCACCATGTCTGCGAAGCAATCTTTAAAGCCTTTGCACGCGCCTTCCGCATGGCCGTTGAAAAAGATCCGCGCGAAACCGGGATTCCGTCGAGCAAGGGGACGATTTAAGGTATCCAGCAAAGAACCCAATAAAAACCTGACGAGTCACACAAGGAATAGTGGAATGTTGGAATACTGGAATCCTAGCAGAAGACCGCTTAGAGAGGACACTCTCAATCCCATCCCTCCATCATTCCAGTTTTCCATTATTCCAATGAAGTTTAAACCATGATTATTTTGCCTGCGATTGATTTGAAGGATGGCAAGTGCGTGCGCTTGCGTCAGGGTAAGGCCGAAGAGGCCACGATCTATTCGGATGACCCTGTCGCGCAGGCCAAGACCTTTCTCGCTCAGGGAGCGGAGCAGTTGCATGTGGTGGATTTAGACGGCGCTTTTCAAGGCGAGCCGAAGCACGCCCCTGTGATCGCTGAGATCATCCGCGCGCTCAAGATACCTGTTGAAGTGGGTGGCGGCCTGCGGACGGATACCCACATCGAAACATTACTCAATGCGGGTGTGGCACGCGCGATCATCGGTACACGGGCGCTGGAGAAGATAGAGACCTTGGCCGCATTGGTTAAACGTTTTGGTAATCGCCTCGCTGTCGGCATTGATGCTCGTGATGGCTTTGTGCAGGTCAAGGGCTGGGTCGAGACCACCGGTACCCGTGCGGTTTCACTTGCGCAGCAGATGGAAACCGTGGGCGTCAAGACGATCATCTATACCGATACGGCAACGGATGGTATGTTGGGTGGCCCTAATCTCAAGGCGATGAAGGAGATCTGCCTCGCAGTTCCGGGATGTAACATTATCGCTTCGGGCGGCGTGAGCGCACCGGAGCATGTGACGGCTCTGAAAGCCCTCGGCTGTGCCAACCTCTATGGCGCCATTGTCGGCAAGGCGCTCTACGATGGCAAGACAACTCTCGCCGCCATGATGGCCGCAGCGAAATAAGAGGGAGATTTTTCCGCAAAAACCGCAAGAAGATTGCGTGGCTATCTCATCCGCCTCGCCCATGGATACATGGACGGCGGAATGGATAGCCACGCGGAGTTGAAAACAGGGGTTACAACTGCCATGCACGAGGTGATAAGGACTATGAACCAGGCCTTGATTAAACCTTAGCAAATGTCCGCTCCGCCGACCGTGTATTCACGGGCGAGGCGGGCGTGACATTTGCTAAACATTTGCGGCTTTTGCGGTAGAACACACAAGTTTGGCTATCGAACAATTGGAAATTATCAACTTATGAAAAACGCGAATATCACGATTCTCAAGAACGGCGCCACGATCGTCACCTCTGAAATGGCAGATGCCGAGAGCGTTGCAATCGGACTCTGGGCCAATGCGGGTGGACGTCACGAACGCGCCTCAGAGACAGGCATCAGCCATTTTTTGGAACATCTCCTCTTCAAGGGAACCCCCACGCGCAATGCCCTGCAGATCTCGCAGGCGATCGAAGGCCGCGGCGGTTATCTCAATGCGTTCACGCAGGAGGAGAACACCTGCTACTATGCGCGCTTGCCGTATGAGTACATGGAACAGGCTGTGAATGTGCTGACCGATATGTACATGAACGCGAAGATTACCGAGGCGGATCTCCAGCGGGAACGTGCGGTCATCATCGAAGAGATCAAGATGTATCAGGATCAGCCCCAGTCGGTCGTCCAGGAGCAACTGCAGGAGGCCATGTATGTCAACCACTCGCTGGGTCGCCCTTTGGCCGGCAGTGAGAAGACGCTGATACCCGTTGACCGCAAGGCCATGCTGGACTACAAGGCGCGCGCCTATACACCCGCGGCCACGGTCTTCGCTTTTGCCGGACGCCTGAAGCACGATGCCTGTGTCGCTTGTGTGGAAAAACTGTTTGGCGCGATTCCCAAGAAGAAGGGACTCTCCTATAAACTCGTTGATGGTAAGACACAGCAGAAACCTTTTGTGATGTCACGTAAGGATATCGGACAGGTGCATGCGGTTGCAGGCTTCCGCACCTTTGGTCGTCATGATGACCGCCGTTTTGCCATGCGCGTGCTCAATGGCATTCTGGGCGAGAACATGAGTTCACGCCTCTTCCAGACCGTGCGCGAAAAAAATGGCCTCTGCTATTCGATCCAGTCCTCGTATCAACTCTTTCAGGAAACCGGGATGTTCACCATCAGTGGCGGTTTTGATGTCGCACGCGCAGAGGCTGCACTCAAGCTGACGAGCAAAGAGGTGCGGCGTATCATCGACACCAAAGTCACGGCTGCGGAACTAAAGCGCACCAAGGATTATTTGCAAGGCACTTTCCGTCTCGGACTCGAAGGCGTCGAACATCAGATGCTGCTCCTCGGCAGTTCCATTCTGAACTACGGCAAGTTGATTAAGCCAGAAGAGACATTGGAG
>CAIZQW010000129.1 GCA_903935195.1 uncultured bacterium | reverse complement strand
GGTGCGTTCTCGGCAAGCGCCCTGGTCTCGACACGCACAGCGGTCAGCTTCTCACGGAAGCCGCCCTCTTGAGCGAACGTCTCGCCTTGCGCCTCCTTCTGGCGGATGAGCATATTGATGGTACGGCTGAGGAGAATGAGCATGGCATTGGCCACAACCTCGTGATCGTCGGACTGCAACCATTGCGCAAACCTCCTTCGTTGCACCAGAATGTGGACGCACGAGTCGTGTACGACATCGTCGCCATACTCCGGCTTGTCTAGCCGCGTCGCATAGACCGCCTGGGCTTGAGCCGAGTCCTTACGCCAAGGCACAAGCTCTTTCCTCAGCAACCAGTCCTCATAGTCGCTGTGGAGTTCCGCGAGACTCGCACGGGCGACATCTGTGAGTTTCATTTCGGTCTCCTTGGAGGTGCTGGCGCGGGCTGATCCCTCGACGATGTTCACCTTGCCGGAACGCGCGGCCTGGGTCATCTGGTCGTACTGGCGCCCGGTAGGGTCGATGGCACGTGTGATGAACTTCTCGCAAAAACGGAAATTCGCGAACTGGACGATGCTGGCCATCACCCAGGAATCCAAACGCCTGTAGCCGCCTGACGGGTCAAATTTCATGACGCCTCCTTATATTTCGACAGGACCCGACGAGTATCGACTGGGCGACAGGGGAAATGTCCCAACTTCAGAACTTTAGAACTCTCGAACTTTAGAACTTCCTTGGCGCGGCGTAGCTTCCAAGCGAAGCCGGCTTCCAGTCCCTTCCCGTCGCTACCTGTCGACCCTGTCGGCAGAATAAAAGGCAGATAAAAGCTAAGTAGATGCATTTTTAATTCCTAACGTGATACGGAGTAGTTATTTTGTATGCTGATGACCCTATCAAGCATGTGCAATATTATTAATGCCTGAGATGGTTAAAGCAAGCGAAATGAAAAATAATATCAACCCGCGATTTAACTCTGCACAGCTGTCTCCTCATGCCCCTTCGGTCACTCCAGTCCCTTCATCTAGGCGGTCAACAAACACGCGTCGAGGACGAGCTCGTATTCCGCGATGGAGTGGCAATGCGGGTTGTTCAATGTCCTACGTCCAAACACGACCCCTAGGCCATTATGCGGCGTATTATCCGCAAAAACTGCGGAGATTGAAGCCCTATTCTCCGCAAAAAGAGCGGGAAGGTTTCAATCATGAGGGTTTCAATGTCCTATGTCCAAACACGACCCCTAGGCCATTATTTACGGGTTTATTTTGTGCCTTCGCGCCGAGGGACTGGAGCGTCAATGTCCTATGTCCAAACACGACCCCTAGGCGCCATTTTACAGGCCAAATTTAGATAGTCACATTGGGTAGAGACCATGCTTCAGCCATGGTTGACACTTTTTTTGAAGTTAGATGCCACCTGTTTTAGGTGTTCAAAAAAGGGTCGCCAAAGCGTTTCATTATGAGAACCGTCAGCTGAGCCGATGGTGAGGTCATTCCATCTTGTTGGATCTTTTTGTATGGAAAGTAGATTAGGCAGAATAGATTTGTTAACAAAGAGACAATATTTCTCGATTTCATATAATGATACGATTCGAATATTTGATCGAATAAATGATCGTTCGGTGGACTCTACTTCCAATCCTAGTGAATCAGCAGCTGAACAGTATATCTTATCGCGATCTGAGCAGGGGTCTTCAAATGGGACAATGACGCCGAAAATATAATCTTTTGATAGATTACTAAAAGGGGTGTAACGCGAAAACGAGTTTATCTGTTTGTACATTTGAATAACGGATTCAGTCTGGCGTCTAATTACATCGTCAATGTCTTCATTTCGAAAGTTGCGGAGCCTTTCTCCAGGGACCATTGCCTTGCTATCAAACATGATGCAGTATTTACCATCAGGTGATAATGTTAAAATATCTGGAGACGCATTCTTCTTGGCATTATATAATATCTCAGATTGGACTTTGCAATACCCATCTGTGTTGGAAATAAGATTAAAAAGATACCCCTCTAAAATGTGTTTGCCTATTTTAGAACGCAAATCGTTGTCATTATGGGTGAGTCTCGACAACAGCGAGTCAGTAACTGAATCTATTAGAAGATGCGGTAAAGGTAAATAGATAGCCTTTTTGTCAACAACGAAAGGATAGTGATAGAAAAGTTTGAAGCAGAAATAAGCACTGTCAATGCCGTCCGGCATGTGTATTTTTTGTTTCTTTATAAAGTCGGTACGGTTTATGCACAGCAGCGAAAAAGCTTTGGAATGTTTCTCAATAAGTATAGATAGTATCTTTGGATGCTCTTTCTTTGAGCTAAGAGCAGCATAAAATGAAAGCGCAAAATCAATGAACTCACTGTAAGTTATACCGAAAACGGACTTAAACATGGTCGGCATACTGATCTTTTCATGTTCTGCGTTAAATATGTAGTTGTAGCGAAAAAGTCTGATTAAAAAATGATTCTGAACTTTGAACTGCACCGCTGCATAGCCATAACGGAACACGTCTTGTATCCGGCCCTGGTCGATTAATGGATGGTCATAATTACGAATTGAATTGACCATTTCTCTAAATATTGAATACTCGTTTCTCCCGACGAAAGACTTATATTGGTATTCGTTACACGTCAATATTGATAGCAACGCAAAAACATCCAACTCCCATGGACCAGGCATCTCAGATAACTTCTCAATAGCTTTTACTTCACCTCCGTCTATTAGCGCTAAAGAGTGCAGAAAAGACATTCTCATTTTAGAATCAAATGAGTAGCGCTTTAAATATTTTGGCAGATCGTTATATTCAATGGACATGGCAATGACAGATTATTTAATTAAACCAGTTTTTGTTCGCCCCCACCCTCTTGCGTCGTCCTTTGGTTGATAACCGGTAATGCATTTTGCTAATTCTCCTAGGCTGCTTAGATGATCTCATACCTCATACTCCCAAGCCTCATGGGAAAGGGGGTCGCTTTAAGCTTCTGATGTAAGGCTCGCCACTGGGGTAGGGCCTGTTCATCAGCGCGATGAAGCGGTCGCCGTGGTTACGCTCTAAAAGGTCAATGTCCCATGACTAAACATGAACCCTAGGCCATTCTAAAATTAGGAAAAAATATGGGGCCAAGCTTTAAACGCCTCTAAACAAGTTGTCGGTAATAGCACAGTTTTTTCTGGTAATTTTGGCTTAACTTTTGCGGGGTCCATATAGGCGCATGTTGCTAAAGTTTCGATTGAGCTGTCCCATTCGTTGATTCGCAATCTTTTGAGATTAATTGAATCATATCCGAAACCAAGAAAAACAACGCGTTTCGCCCGTGAAAGAGCGCTATGAGCTTCTTTGAATTGTGGAGCATCATCAAGATCTGCGTCAGAAATAATACGTATATCGGATTTCTGACGAGCTTCCATTAGTAAATCATATGGAGTATCTTTAGGTGGGAATGAAGCGAGGCGACCATGTAAATGAATAAATTTCATCGAGTTATATCTTTGTAAAAGCACCTGTTGGAAAGGCTCGTCGTAGTGGGTTTCAATTGTTTTCTCAAAGAAATATTCCAGTGAGTTGTCATAATTAAATGTCACAAAAGTTATTTCGGGCATTAAATAAGCAGCACTATCAAATTCTGATCGCACAAAGAAATGCTGGTACCAATCCTTTTTAGAAAGGACAGCCTCATGCTTTTGGCATGAATACAGTGCATCAGAGATTGCTTTTTTTCCAATTTCCGATATGGAGAGCTTTCTACCTAATATGGCATCAATGGTGTCATACGGAGAAATCGTTAATAGTTCAATAAAAGCATCAATTACATCGTCCTTATAGTCAATATAAACAGTTTGGCGAATAGCATCATTTCGAAGGCGCTCTAATATTTTTGCTTTAAGAGTTGGTCCTAATGGGAATCCGTACGGTGCACTTGCACCTGCTCCCAGAATAAAAACAGTAGGAACAGATATCATTTGGGGACCTCCGCTATAGTTTCATCACCGCAGATGTTGCGGATTTTGATACGTTTGGGGCGGGTGTCGTGGGTGATCTCTGTTTCCAAGTTGATTGCTTGCGAACTAAACCTAGTATTCTTCATGCTATTATTACTCCTCTACAAATCTCTCCACTAGAAAACAAGTTAGAACTTCAAAAGTTAAATATCAGTTAGCTAACTTACCCACATCATTTGAGGATAATACAGAGTCTTAGAATAATTAGCAATTGTAATTAATTAAGGATTTATTGAATTAGAAGCATGCTTAATACAACATCGTAACGACTCCATGTTTGCCTGTGTCTAAACACGACACCTAGGCTGTTCCTATGCCACAGTTTTATCGGCGTACAGGTATTTCTGGAAGCTAACAAAAGCTTGAGAAATAGCTTTAGGATCACCACCCAGGTCGGCAATGGCATCGGAGATTGAGTCGTGATACTTGAGACGTAGTAGGGGAGTCAGCTTCTCCTGGTCGAGCTCTTCCACGCCGATGGTGACGTAGTGTTGCAGGACAAAGTCTAGGAATGCCTGCTCCTTGCCGTTAAAGTGAGCTCGGATGTCTGCTTTGGCCTTAAGCGCCCTTGATTCCCGTGTTATGGGTGGCAAAGCATACGCTACATTGGCCAGCACATCAAAAAGGTCACTTTGCTCGGCATTGATGATTGACTGCATCTCTTTAAGCTGGTCATGCCCGAACCCTTTCTCAGCCAAACCTTGCAGTAATTTACGGCGCGTGTCTGGGGAACTCCAAAGAATTCGTAGCTCGTCCTCGTTCTTGAAGAACTCCGGTAACTTCCCAAAAAGCATCTCCATAAACTGCTGGGCGGAGATCGGCGTTCCGTCTGGATGCCAGAAGGTCGTGCTCATCATGTGCTGTATGTTACGTTCTTTGCCGTCGGCCAGTTTGATTTTGACCCGCTTGGGTTCTGGCTTTTCACAGACGCACGGACGCTGGCCGCAGATGCTACAGGGTTTGCGACGGCAGACGCATGGCCGTTCGTTGCAGACGGGACACGGATAGTTCTTGCAGATACACGGGGAGCTACCGCAGGTCGGACAGGTCGTTGGTTCTATGGGTTCGCCGTCCCACTCGGGATCACTGAAGTGGTAGTGCGCCTTAACAAAGTCATAAATCGTGAAATAGTCTTTTCCGTCATACAGACGTGTTCCGCGTCCGATGATCTGCTTAAATTCGATGATGGTGTTAATCGGTCGCATCAGGACGATGTTGCGGATGTTCCGGGCATCTACGCCCGTCGAGAGTTTCTGCGAGGTGGTCAGAATCGTCGGGATTGTCTTTTCGTTGTCTTGGAAATCGCGCAGGTATTGTTCGCCCAGCGCGCCATCGTCGGCTGTCACGCGGTGGCAGTAGTTCGGATCGCTACTGCTCTTGAGCTGGTTGATCAGGTCGCGCACCAGCAGCGCATGCGCCTGATTCGCGCAAAAGACGAGCGTCTTATGGCGCGGATCAATCTGTTTCAAAAAGAGCTCTACGCGCTTTTTCTCTCGCTCCTTGATCTCCAGCGTGCGATTAAAATCTTTTTCCTCGTAGAGTTTACCTTCGTCAACCTGCCCCTCCATCACCACATCATCTGGCGCGTAGCGGTAGTCATCGAGGGTGGTCGCAATCTGTTTGACACGGAAGGGTGTCAGGAAGCCGTCATTGATACCCTCCTTCAGCGAGTAGATGAAGACGGGCGCGCCGAAGTAGTCGTACGTGTCCACATTGTCTTTACGCTTCGGCGTTGCGGTCAGTCCAAGTTGCACAGCGGGTTTAAAGTACTTCAGAATCTCCCGCCAGGTGCTTTCATCTTTTGCTCCGCCGCGATGACATTCGTCAATGACAATGAAATCGAAGAAGTCGGGCGGATAGTCGCCGAAATAGGGGCTCGGTTGTCCGTCCTTGGGTGGACCGCTCATGAACGTTTGGAAGATGGTGAAGAAAAGACTGCCATTCTTCGGTACTTTGCCCTTCTTGGCGATCTCGTCCGGCGCGATGCGCACCATGGCGTCCTCCGGGAACGCAGAGAAGTTATTGTAGGCTTGATCAGCGAGGATGTTGCGGTCTGCAAGAAACAGGATACGCGGACGGCGCGTGGGTTCGCGCGTGAGGTTCCAGCGACTATGAAACAGCTTCCACGCGATCTGGAAGGCGATGAAGGTCTTTCCTGTGCCCGTGGCGAGCGTGAGCAGGATACGCCGACGATTTTGCGCGATAGCCTCCAAGACCCGATCCACGGCGATGTCCTGATAGTAACGGCTCTGATGCGAACCACCTTTGTCCTCAAAGGGTACCTGCGCAAAGCGGTCCCTCCAATCATTTTGCACAGCGAAGGTCAATGCCCACAGTTCGTCCGGGGTCGGGTAACTGGCTTGTTGACCCTCTTTGCCGGTTTCCATGTCAATCCCATAGATCCCTTTGCCGTTGGTCGCGTATGTGAAGCGGATTGCCAGCTTCTCTGCGTAGTTCTTGGCTTGCGCCACGCCCTCTGTAAGCTCTTCGCCTATGGCCTTCGCTTCAACCACAGCCAGATTGGTGTTGCGGTACTCCAGTACATAATCGGCTGTCAACGCCTTGCCGCGCCGCCCGCGACCTTCGATACGGCCCGGCGCAATCGGGAACTCGCGGCGGATGCGGCTGCCATCGACCACGCCCCAGCCAGCCGCCTTCAGCGCGGGGTCAATCAATTCGGCTCTGGTTTCGGCTTCGTTCATTTCTTTATCCTAGCATCAGGGCTTTCCTTAATGATGCGATCAAAATTCTTGGCTACGTACTTTTCAAACTGGGGTTTGACATGTTCGGTCTTCGCCTTAGTGCTCTTTCCGTTGAACCAAATGGACCGCTTTCCTACATTCTTCCCTGACTTGTTCTGGACGGCTTCTTTTATGAACTCTCGTGACGATAGAATCCACATTGTATCAATTCGTTCCGAGTAGAACACAAACCAATAGCCGGGGCGGTCTTCATGCGTCATCGCAGCAAATAGGGCAGCATCGCCAAACACAACATCCTTTGAACGTGCCTTGATTTGGATCTCCACAAAACTCCCATCGGGTCGCTTTACAACGGCATCAATCGCATTATCATCAACCAATGGAAGATATACATCCAGCCCTTCTTTTAACATCAATCCCACGATGTAATACTCGATCCTTTTCCCAAAACCTGCGGTGTGGCGATGGCTAATGCTCATAAAATTACAGCCCTCCTGAAAACGCTTGATCCAACAGCGACTTCTTTAACGCCTCCAGCGCAGCCAGCTTCTGGCGATAGATCGCTTCGAGGCGCTGGGTTTCGTTTGAAAGGGCTTCGAGCTTGGCCACGATGTTTTTTTGATCGTTCGATGTTTTAGGATAGGGAATAACAAGCTCGCCGAGTTTAGTTGCATTGAAGCCGCCTTGTGCACTACCAGAAACACCCGCCCGAATTGTATCCCAATATGAATAGGTCTGAAAAAACAAATTGACGAACTGGGGAAGGATCTCTTTTTCAAGCAATTGTACGCGAATTAAATAAGAAGCAAAAACAGACTCAGGTGGATTGGTTACGAGATAGCTCTTGCCAGTGGTAGCTCCAGTTCGAGCAAAAACAATATCACCGTCCGCCAGCTTGTATTTTGGGAGATCATCCCTTGCAATTAGGCAATATGGCACAGTACTCCAATCAACACGATTACCTTGGATATCTGTTATGCGTAAAAAATGAGGGCCTATCTTTTCGCTTGAAGCGGACTCGGTATAGCCGTAGTTGATTCGAGATAAATCCCCCAGCTTCTTTTCCACCCACCCCTTGCCTTTATTTGTGAACACGTCGTTCAAATGGCTTTCAAAGAGGGCGCGGGCGTTTTGGAGGTTCTTCTCGGCGTTCGCCTTTGCAGTCGCGATCTTCTCAAACGCCTCATCGAGAATGCTGACGATCCGTTGCTGTTCAGCGAGTGGGGGGATGGGAACACGCGTGCTCTTCGCCTTGATGATGGTATAAGTTCCAACTGTCGCACCTACAGAATCATCAATCTGCTTTCGGAGGTAGTCCGACTGAAACGCGTATTCGATGAAGCGCGAATCCGCCTCGCTACGTTTTTTCAGCCAAATAATATTGCCATCCTTGAAGTAAAATCTGTCGTTCTCCTTCGCAACGTAGCAAATGCCTAATGTCCCCACGCCCGTAACCATGATGTCGCCTGGTGATGGAATGCCATATTTTTTGGAGTATGCGTCGTACATCTCTTCTGAGATGAACAGTTCGTTATCCACGTAGCCCTGCTTGGCGAGCTTCACGATTTCCCGAGCCCGATAAAAGGGCACTCCTTCGCGTTTCCAGTCTGACTCAAAAACACGCTTGCTAGACGTAATATCAAATAGTTCCCCAAGCTTCTTTATCTGCCACCCTTTCTTCATGCGAGCAACCCTCGGATCTTTTTCAGGACTTCGGCACTCTCTTTATCGAGCGCGGTGATTTCGTCCATGATGGCTATCGGGGTGCGGTGGATGACGACTTCGCCGCCTGCTGGGTTTTTAACTGAGAGGTCGAAGGTCGAGGTGTCGATACCTTTCACATCCACGCTCCAAGATTTAGGCGAGTCGGCTTTAGTTTTCTGCAATGCGATGAATTCGGCGAGGTCCCCATCATTCAGGGAGTTGGTCTTGCCCATGTTGCGGCCAGGGTCAAGCTGGTAGTACCAAACTTTGCGCGTGGGTTTGCCCTTTTCAAAAAAGAGTACAACCGTCTTCACGCCTGCGCCAATGAAGGTACCGCCGGGACAGTCCAATACGGTATGCAGGGTACAGCTCTCCAACAGGAGCTTGCGCAAACTGACCGAGGCGTTGTCGGTGTTTGAGAGAAAGGTATTCTTGATGACCACACCTGCACGGCCTCCGGCCTTCAAGTGCTTGATGAAATGCTGAAGGAAGAGGAAGGCGGTCTCGCCGGTACGGATTGGGAAGTTCTGTTGGACCTCCTTGCGTTCTTTGCCGCCAAAGGGCGGATTGGCGAGGATGACATCAAAGCGGTCCTTCTCCTGGACATCCGCTAGATTTTCCGCGAGGGTGTTGGTATGGATGATGTTCGGCGCCTCGATACCATGCAGGATCATGTTCATGATCGCGATGACATAGGCGAGCGACTTCTTCTCCTTGCCATAGAAGGTGGATGTCTGGAGGGCACGGTCCTGGGCGGTGGTCCGCTTGGGGTTCTGTGTCTTCAGATAGTCAAATGCCTCGCACAAGAAGCCAGCGGAGCCGACAGCCGGGTCGCAGATGGTCTCGCCGAGCTTGGGCGCAGTAACCGTGACTATGGCGCGAATGAGCGGACGGGGCGTGTAGTATTCACCGCCATTGCGTCCGGCATTGCCCATGTTCTTGATCTTGGCCTCGTAAAGGTGCGAGAGTTCGTGCTTCTCGGTTTGAGACTGGAAGCGCAGCTCGTCGATATGGTCAATTATTTCGCGCAGGTTGTATCCGCTT
>CAIZQW010000128.1 GCA_903935195.1 uncultured bacterium | reverse complement strand
GGAAGGACCACGTCGCCCTCTTGCACCTTCAGCTTGGCAAAAAGGTCGGTGCCGCAGGCGTCATAGTCGTAGCCTGCCGCCTTCAATTCATTTTCGTAGACAGCGCCGTTCGGCGCGGCATTGCCGGCGAAGCAGAGGACATCCGCCACGGGCTCGCCCGCCTGAAGCAGGAACTGGGAGCGGCCCACATAGTCCAGCCACGCGCCGGCGGGCTTCCACCAGGTCGCGTTGCGGCTGAAGTGGCAGCCGTACTGGCCCATGGCCATACCCGGCACGCGGTCGAGCCACGGCTGGTGCGCGTAACTGTGCAGCACGAAACGGTTGATGCCCTGCGACCAGGCGAGGTCGCCGACGCGCCGTAACGCGCCGGGATAATCGAGCCAGCGGCCGAGGGGCGGTCCGGCGGTAAAGGCTTCGGCCGCGGCGATCGGACGTCCGTGGATGTGCGCGAGCGACGCGGAGAGGCGCATGGAGAAGGAGTAACTGCCGTTAACCCAGAACTCGGCCATGGGGATGTCGGCCTTCGCGCCCACTTGCAACCCCTCGAAACAGGAGGTATAGGGTTCCGTCGCAAACAGCAAACCGTGACTGCGGCAGAGATCCGCAAAGTAACCGTAGTAGTTGTCAGCGAAGAGGTCACCGATCGTGCGACGGAAATCCCAGTAGAACCGCTCGGTGGTCGGACTGTCAGCGATAGCGCGGCCGGTGAGCGCCAACAGATACGGCGTCGGATCGTATCCTCGGCGTTTCTGGAACTCCTCGCGCATCCGCGGGGTCCAGTGGTGGAGACCAGCCTCGTAGCTGTCGATTATAAGGCTCTTGAAGCCCTTGCCCACAAGCGGTCCGAGATGATCGAGCACAGGATGGATGCCCTGTTTCCAGTGGACATCCATGCCCTCGCGGCGGAGCTTGTCGATTTCCAGTCCAGCACCGGCGGCGGGCGCAGGACAGTTGGTCGAACCGGTCGGTGTGTGGCCGAGCCGGATGAGCTTCCAGCGTCCAGCGGGCGCATCCCACGCGAGCGTGCCGTCGCTACGCAGGTGAGGCGTCACATTGATGATCGATTCCAACGGAATCGCGGCATCCTTTGGAAGCGGTTTGAGGTCCGGTTGGCGGCCAGCGTAGCCTCCGCGTTGTCCGGCCTTGGATTGCCATTGGCCGACACGGAAACCGCTATCGAGCGTTGCGGGAATGGCGAAGAGCGCGATGTCACGGTAATAGCCCAGCACCACCTGTGGTTGCGGCAATTTTTCCTCGATGCGCCTGCCGCCTTCGAGTGTCACTTCGGAAGAGACCAGCTTCTGCATCGCGAGGTCCGGGGTGATCCATGGACCGCCGGTCGTGGCCCAGCCCGCGCAGTTTTGCAGGCCGAGTTCAAGTCCGAGCCGTGTTGCCTCGCTGGCCGCGTGCTTCACCAGGTCGAGCCAGAGCGGACTCAAATACTCGGCCGGGCCGTCTGGCGTCTCGCACTTGTGAATCGGGCCACCGAGACTGAAGATGAACCCGCCACCGATGCCTGACGCGGCCATGGCCTCAAGGTCGGCAGTGATCCCCTCGCGGGTGACATTCCCGTTCATCCAGATCCAGTAACAGAGGGGCCGCGCAGCAGCCGGCGGCTGACGGAAGCCAGATTCCAGGGCCACCCCGGGTCCACCTTGCTTCACGTCCGCACCGGCGTTCGCGACAACCGCGCATGCGGCTAAAACTGAGAGACTCCAACAAACAGGTGTGTAAAATTTCATTGATTTTAATTTTGTGATTTTGGATTTTCGATTTGAGGCTCCGTTGACGGGTTCATTGGAATGGTGGAATAATTTTTTTGGAGACTTTGAAGCATCCCTACTGGGAGCACAGGCATCCTGCCTGTGCACTGACTGAACAGGCAAGATGCCTGTTCTCCCAGTGTCTGATGCGTGTTGTCCCTCTGATCGCCTACTTGTAAGCCTCGCCGACAATCTTCTCGATCAACGCCTGCATCTGCGCATTGACAGCCGCGGCCGCATCCTTCTCCTTGGGATTCGCCAGCGGCCAACTGCTGATCTCAAGAGGTATGCTCCTGCCGTTGATTTTCCCGGGCTTGCCGACCTTAGCCGCCAACGCCTGGCTCGGGATTGTATAGTAGAAGGCCGGATCCTCGCCGCCGAATTTTGTCTTCCAGCTGTTCGCCATCACGGTGAACTGCTCACCGAAGTTCGCGCCCTGGTCCTTCTTGAACATCGCCTCGCCCGTCAGGAAGATAATGCCCTTGACGCTGGCAGGCGTGAAGGGGCACGTCAGGACGTTGTAGGACTGTGCGGCTTCGGTTGTAATTTTTCCACCAAAGGTCGGATAAGTTCCCCATGAGATGCCGTCCGGCACACGCTTCTCGGTGATCATCGTCGGGATATACTCGCTCCAGTATTTCTTCCAGGCGGTGATATAACTGCGTGCAAACGCCGCATAATACTCGGTCGCGGGATCCATGCCGGCCAACTGCTTGAAATCAACCGCCAGGCTGGGCACCTTCGCGAGGGATTGCTCATCGATCCAGTACTTTAGCTCCGCCTCGGCAACATCCTTGCCGCCGGCGCTCTGCATGAAGATGATGCCGACCGGCTTGCCGGTTTTCGCGGCGATCCGCTGGCCCAGACTCGCGGCAAAGCCTCCCTTCGCCGCTTCCCACCGGGAGGCATAGGGGCTGTCCGGCGTCGTCGAGGTCGAGACGCTGAACCTGGAGGGTCTCGGACTCCGGTCACGGCTGGCATTGCGTTTCATCACACGGACCAGTCCGTTAGATGGAGCGCTGGCATCAGTGACGACCGTCATGGGCGGAGCTGCCACGTACCAGACATCGCCGTAAATCATGTTGGTATACACGCGCTGGTGCACAAGCTCGCCGTCAATGGTGAAGGTCACCTTCAAGGTCTTCGGCTCGGAACTGGCCTTCATCGGCGGCACGACCACCTGCCACTCCTTCATGCCGGGTGTGACGGGGATCTTCTTCTCAATACCGGCGAAGCTGAATGTGATCTCGGCATTACCCTTCGCCTCGTAGCCCCAGTCGTGCACGGCCGAGCCCCAGAAGGTGACCGGTATGTCGGCCTGGAACACGGCATTGTCGCGGAACTGCGCGCTGACCAGCGGCATCTTCCTGTACTCATACAGCTTGCCGACTGCGGACGGGTCAACCTTCACGCCCTCGACCTTGATCGGGGTATCCGGCCAGGCCTGCAGCTCGGCATTCAGGGCTTTGCTGGCAACGAGCTTGTTGTCAAAGTAGATGAACGGCGACAGTGGCAGCATCGACTTGTTGTAGATGTTCGGCAGGGCACCGATGCCGTTGCAGGCGTAGGCCGCACCGCACGGCTCCTTCACGCCCGCCGCGGTCAGCTCCAGCTTCTCGCCGGCGATCTTCACCTTCGCCCGATGCCAGACGCGATCCTTGTCGGCCAGATAGAAGAGCGTCACCTGCTCTTCGCTGTTGGTGACGACCGGGCTGTCCACCGCACTTCCCGGAATCGTCTTTCCGACCAGCAGTCCGCCCTCGGCAAAATCAAGTTTCACAATAAGCTTATCGCCCTTGACCTCGTAGCTCTTGAACATCGGCCCGTCTGCCACGATCTTCTTTCCATATTGGTTCTTGAGCGCATGCAGGGCAAGGCGCTTGCCGGGCAATGCCTTGTCACGGTAATGAATTCCGCCGGTGATGTCGATCTGCGAGGCCATGCCCGTATTGAGAATGTCGCGCGCCAGCCAGAAGCCGAGCCGCATTTCGCCCTGGTCATTGAGCGTCAGTCCGTCATTCGCACCCGGTGCGTAGAGCTGATGGAAATAGACCGGGAAGTCGCCCTGTCCCCAGACCTCGCGCCAGCCGCGGATCAATGCGTGCAGCCGGTGGTAGTAGTGCACACCTTCGAACATGCTCGAATAGCACTGGTTCCAGATCGCGCCGCGAAGGGCATAAGGAACAACAGGATTCATCCGGCCGTTAAACATCCAGGAGGCATCACGGTTGCCCTCCATATTGCCGGGCGTCTTGGTGGAGATCGCCACCGCCGGCTTGCCCTGTTTCACCAGCTCGGCATTCCCTGCGATCGTCGCTTCAATGTCCTTGTAGAACTTCTCCCACGCGGTCTTGTGCTCGGATGTCGAAGGATCGGTCTCGAGGAGCGACTTGTAGATCGCCTGGGTTCCCTCATCCTTGCCGTCCTTGAAGCCGCACTTCGGGGTCCAGGCCCGAATGCTGGTCATGCTGAAGGAGCAGTTCAGAATGCCGACCGGAATACCCAGCTCCTTGTAAATCTCGTATGCGAACGATGTCGCAATGGCACTGAAGTTCCCCATGTCGCCGTCCTTCCAGGCGCCTGTCGCGTGCTCGACCGGGTGGAGCGCGGAATAGACGCTGCTGATCTCGAACTCGCGGATGATGGGCTGCTTCTCTTTGCCGGCCGCAACCGACTCAGCGATACGCTTCAGAAGCACTGCCACATCGCATGCGCTGGACTTCCACTGCATGTTCGACTGGCCGGAGGCCATCCAGACCTCGCCGACGAGCACATTTTTAAGGACGACCTTCTTGCCGTCGCTGCCGGTGATGGTCATCTCGGCCGGCTCGGCGTTCGCCTTCAGCGGCTTCAGCTTGAGCGTCCACTTACCGTCCTTACCGGCTTCGGCGCTGACCTTCTGGCCTGCGAACTCGACCGTGATCTTCGTGCCGGGCTTGCTCCAGCCCCAGACCGGGAGATCCATCTCCCGCTGCAGGATCATGTTATCGCAGAAGGGCGCGCCCAGCTCGATCGCGAGCACGGGCTGCGCCACTGCGGCGCCTGTCGGTTCGTCCTCCTGCGCGACACCCCCCAGCGTCGCAAGCAGCAGAACAGCCATGGCTTTCAAAATCAAACGTCCTCCCTTGAAAATCTTTGTCATTTTTATCCCCTTGATCGTTAAAACGTTATCACTCTATCACTTTAGCACTTTAGAACTTTAG
>CAIZQW010000127.1 GCA_903935195.1 uncultured bacterium | reverse complement strand
CGCCGCAGATCATGATTCTACTTAACATCTTCAACATGCTTCTTTTCATCATACTCTCCTATACCTTCCTTTAAATACTTTTTCGCTAAGATCGCTATTTGGGTGAAGGACGGCGTGCCTACGCATTCGGCGAATACGCCGACGGCACAGCTCGTCCTTCACCCAGAGTCTATGCATGACACGCAGATGCTTGCACGAGATAAGCCCTGGCGGTATTCCGCCACTCGCGAGGGCTTTCCGTGCAAGCATCTCTCATAGCGATCTTCGCGTAAAACAAAATCCACTATTGCAACGCCGGCACCTTCTGCTCTTCCACCCAGACACTCAAGGGCCTGAAGAACGGAATGTTAGAGTCTGGCTTCCAATTGCTCATCGGGAAGTTCGCCACAGCGATCGTCATCTTTCCACCCTTGAGGGACTCCAGAAGACTATTTTCGAGCTTCACGCCCCGAATCCCCTGTTTACGCCAACCTACCACGCCTTCCTTGATCTCGCCCACCAGCTTACCGTTCACATAGACGGCAAAGCCTTCTCCGGAGTTATCATGAATAGTGCCCTCCACACAAATACGGTAGCGACAGCCTTCCTTCAATGGCGGCACCTCAATCGTCTTGCGGATCAGCAGGATGTCGTTCTCGACAATCGTCTTGGCCATCGGGCGCTTCAGCGGATAGAGCGGATACTTGGCGAGCCACGTCATATTCGAAGGGATATTCCCGTCCATCTTCATGCCAAAGGAGGCAGGTCCGCTCTTCCAGCCAGCCTGCTTCACATCAAAGTCAGGCTGAGCCCAGTTTGCCAGCCCCTCTGGCAGGGTGAAGGTAAACAATGGCTCAGTCTTGGCGACCTTCTTCGCCTTGGGCGCAGCTCCAACCGCAGGGGGAGTCTCTAGCGAGGAACTGTCTTCCTCCTCTTTTGCAGGAACACCGGCGGGCATCAGTTTATAGGGACTGTTCTTCACATCGAAAGCGAAATAACTCCATTCGCCATCTTTGATGTTTGCGCCAAAGGGCTTCCAGTCGTATGCGTCAATGCCTGCGACCTGATAATAAGCGACCACATCGTCAATCACGTCATCCAGATACTCCGACGCTTTTGCCGACTTTGCGGGTCCCCCTTTGAGAGCAGCCTGCAACAGAGGCTGATTGCGCGTATTGGTGACAAAGGCGGGCATGAGCCCATTCAGCACCATCGGCTTAATCGCTGCAAGAGAGGCCGCCTGCTGTTCTTTTGTCGGCACGGGCTTCGCAGCCTCAGCAGCCATATCAGCCATGGTTTTTGCTTCGCGGTCTGTTTTCGGAATCACCTCCGCCTCGCCACCCAGCATCTTCACCATGGCGCGGCCCATCGCTTCGCCCACCAACAGATAGGTCTCCGGATTACGATTGTAGTGATAATCCTGTCCCCGGGGTGACTCGCATACCTCACGCCAAAAATCACGCGTATCGACAGAAGCCACGGAACCGACAAGCTCGGGATGCTGCTTGGGATCGCCCACGGCCATCTGTGCCTCCCAGACACCCTGCCACGGACCCTTGGACAATCTGTAACCGTGGAAACCGACTGTTGCCACGACAGCCTTCATCTTCGGCGCGTTGAACTCCTTGCGCAAATCGTTGATCAGGTTGATCAGATTCTTCTCATACGCTTCCTTGGTTGAGCCGCTATCCTTGTGTCCCTGGAACCAGCCGAAGCCTGCAATCTCGTAGCCCTGTCCTGCGTAGCCGGGCACAACCTTGTCAATCGTGTCAAGCGTCTGTCGAACACCTTTCACCATCAGGCGATATTCCAGCCCTTCCCACGGACTGTCTGCCACCACACGACCGCTCGATGGCGGACGGAAGTCAGAGCCCAATGAGCGATTGCCCATCGCCGTCTTGATGAGCAGGACCTGCTCATCATGAAAGATTCCCATGACAAAGCCAAAGCCCACTTCGGGCCCGATCGACTTGCCATTGGACGTGACACTCAACGGAGAGCCTTTTCCCTCCGGAGTACAGCGTGCTTCTTGAAAATAAACATCGTTACGTACAGTCCACTTGTCCTGATCATCAATCAGGTACGAAAACATCGGATTCGTCTTGGCCAGCGGCAAGAGGTCACCCTTGCCCACCAGATCAACCTGTTCCAGCCAGAGGGCCGCTGAACCGCTCTTGAAGTACTTAATCGTAAGGGGATAACGCTTGCCCGCCTCAAGCGCCACTTTGGTGATGACAGGCTTTGCACCAATGT
>CAIZQW010000126.1 GCA_903935195.1 uncultured bacterium | reverse complement strand
TTCGCCGCCGCCTGCGCCGATCACTCGAACGCTCCCCAGCTCTTCGTCATCCCACGACACATAGGCAATCGATTGCCCGTCGCGCGACCACGACGGCATGAACTCGAAGCGTTTGTCATCCTGGGTGGCGCGCTCCGGCTTGCCGTCGGGCAGGCGGCGAACATAGATGTGTCCGAGCGCCGAATACGCCACGGCGTCCCCCTTGGGCGACACAGTCACTCCCCGCAGCATTTTGACGTCGAATTCGGCGGGCGCGACCTCGATCGGCACGCGCACAGCGGGCAGGATTTTGCGGTCCCCCTTCACATGGAATGGAATGTCGGACACCGTTTTATCCGCCAGATCGATCCGGCGAATGCCGCCCTTTGCGTAGAAAACAATCGCCTTCGAATCCGGCATCCATGCCATGGTCGGATAAACCCCATGGATCGCCCATGTCTCTTGCATGTCCCGCTCCAGCTTGTCATACAGCTTTTTGACCTCGCCGGTCGCCATATCCTGGACAAAGAGGCACGTCTTGAACCGTTCCCGCCTCACAAACGCGAGACGTTTTCCATCCGGCGAGGGGGTCGGGCGCACCGCCCCTCCGGGGCCCGTGACCCAGTTCTCCGTCTCGCCCTTCACCCGGTCGAGCCGCGAGATGATATAGATCTGCGCCGTGCTGTCCTTGTTGTACTCCCACTGGCCGCCGGGCGTCGCGTCCCATGAGTAATAGAGGTAACGTCCATCCGGCGAGAATGCCGGCTCGCCGACATCCTTCTGTTCCGTCGGCTTCACCGTCATCTGCAAGCCGTCGCTCGCTCCGGCATCCACGCCCCCGGACGAATACAGCCACATCTCTCCGGCGCCCAGCGAGCGGCGTGACGAAAAATGCTTGCGGGCGACAATGTATTTGCCGTCCGGCGTCCACGCCGGCGAGTTGAGCAGGCGCATCGACTCCTGGGTGATCTGGCGCAGGCCCGATTCCCGCGTCTGACCGGCGGACGCGTCGGCTCGAACCACCCAAATATTGTCGCCGCCCCCGCGATCGCTCGTGAAGGCGATCCACTTTCCATCCGGACTGAACCGGGGCTGCATGTCCCACGCCAATCCGCTCGTCAACGCCCTGGCCTCGCCGCCTCCGATAGGCATCGTGTACAAGTCGCCCAGGAGATCGAAGGCAATGGTCGAGCCGTCCGGCGAGACATCGACATTCATCCAAGTCCCCTCGGTGACGTCGATCGCCGCGTTCTTCGCCGTGCCGGCCCCCGGCGGATTCGTCACATCCCACTTATCGCCGTCCTTCTTCGCCGCGGGCTCCGCGGGCGCTTTGGCTTCATCCCCCCGCGATGTCGCTAATCCAGCGCAAAAAACCAGAGCCATCGCCGCCGCCAACGACCGCCAGAAAACAGGTGATTTCGTGTTCTTCATACAAAATAAAACCGATTGCCAACGCAACCCAACGCCGTCGGCCGTTTCAGTTCCAAACGATCACCGACACACGCCCTCCCGTCAATCCTCAACCGCGCATTGCCTGATAAAACCAGGGCCAATTCATGAAAGGTTTTTCAGAGAGGGGCGTTTGTTAAGAACAAATCGGATGGCCGCCGCTCGGTGGTTTTCATCCATAATGGTTTGGAAATCGGTGGTTGTTACATGTTTGGGCTTGGGTTGACGGGAGCGCCACGCCATGAAAATGCTGTTGGCAATGCGCCGAAACATCCCCAGAACCAGAACGGCGTGATTGCCTTGAACTCGGCAACGGTCGTCGTTGTAGGAAACGTCCAGGCGCTGGTGAAGTCCGCTTTCAATGTCCCAACCATACCGGTTGAGCTTTAGCCACAACGAGGCTGGCAGCACTGACACGGGAGCACTGGCGAGGAGCGAGACTTCTTCCTCTTTGCGTCCCTCGGTCTGGCGCACCAAGCGCGCAGCCTGGCTGGCAAAAGGGAAACCAACATCTTCCGGGCTGACCGTCGCGGTGCGAATGAATCTGTTTTCAAAGCGCCCCTTGTTGATTTCCATCGTGCAGGCCTCGGTGGCCGTGCGGGGTTTAGGGGGAAAAATCCGCTTCGGGAGCGGTTACTTTGTTTTCTATGTTCAAGCGGATTGTCGGCTGGTTGTCTTTTACGGTAAGCAGGTAATGCGCCCCTGCCTCCAAAACGACCGTGCGGGCCGTTTGATCCTGAGTGTGCAAGGCATCCAGGCTGACGAAACGGCCCTCCAAGTCCAATTTAGGGAGCAGTTCCTGCTGGGCCACGGGAATTTCGTTGGTTTTGACATCCACGATGGCGCTGCCCAGGTAATGCTGACTGGTCGCAGTGACTGCGGTGAGGATGGAGGCACCGCTGCCGTGTTTGGGCTCTTTGCCATCCAAAACCACCAGATCCTCCTTGGGAGCGGGGCCGCGCAACTGGCGTTGAATGTGCAGCAGGTGTTCGTTGAGTTTTTTCCCGTTGACGCCTTCTAGAAAGCGACAGAAGGTCGATTGCGAAGGCGCCGGGTATTTGCCTTGCCGGTCGGGCCGGATGCCCAGGGCCCGCCTCTGCCCCTGGCTGAAGCCACGGGCGAATTTCTCCAGATCTTTCTGGCCCCGGGGGGCTCCACACAACATGGCCAGCAAACAAAGCGCTCCCAGGCTGAACAAGGGATAGGACTCCACTCGCTCCCGATACTCCGGCAGAGCTTTG
>CAIZQW010000125.1 GCA_903935195.1 uncultured bacterium | reverse complement strand
ATTGGCCATCCTCTTCGGCGTGGCGGATGTCGAGCGGACTAAACTCATCCTCGCGAATGTCCACCGGCAACCCAAAGGGATCACGATGACTTGGCCCCATTTCGGACGCTTCAGCGATGAGCGGCCCGGCCGGCACAACGTCAGCGTCTGGCCCCAGATCAACAGCTTGTTTTCGCAGGCGGCCTGCATCGGCGGGCGGATCGACCTGTTCCAAAGCGAAGTCGAGAACCTGGCCGGGTTGTTCCGCGGCAGCGGCAACATCCGCGAGATCTATCACCACATCACTGGCGAACATTGCGGCGGCTACCAGATGAACAGCACCGGCAAAATCACCCTCTGGCAGGCCGTCGGCAACCAGGCGTGGGGCGCCGGTGCCTTTTGCCGGATGATCTTTTACGGGATGTTCGGCATGGACTTTCAGCCCGACGGCATCCGGTTCGCTCCGACCCTGCCGGCCGCCTGGGGTGAAGTCCGTCTGGGCGGACTCCGATACAAGGGCATGACACTGCACATCACCTTGAAAGGGGAAGGCAACGCGATCCGCAGCTTCGAGATCAACGGCAAGTCCGCCACCGAGCCATTCGTGTCTGGAAGCCTGCAGGGCGAACAACACGTCACCATCCTGCTGGGCCAACGCCCCTAGCTCCGGACGCGACACGCCTTCGTTGATCTACGGCGTGGCAGGCAGAGCGCGTTCCTCCAGTTGCGGCATTTCCCTTGGATATTACTGTTGAGATTTCTGAGAGAGGCTGGTACTCTAGCTGAAATGTGTCGAAAGAAATCATATACGTGTGTGGCGCTGGCCGCCATTTTCTTTGCAACGACTTCAGCCGTTGCGGAGCAGACGTGGGTTGTCCGTACCTGGCAGTCGGATGAGGGGTTGCCGGACAATACCGTGATGGCCATTGATCAAACGCCTGACGGTTTTCTCTGGGTGGCGACGAAAACGGGGCTGGTCCGTTTTGACGGCGTGCAGTTCAGGGAGTTTTCAACCCAGGCGCCCGGAATGGCGGTTGACGCGATTTGTGCGATGTGCGCTGACCGTAAGGGGCGGATATGGGTTGCGAAGGATCGGGGTTCGGTCGTCTGTGTGGACCAGGGGCGGGTCACGGAGATCGTGGGCGATGTCTCCGGTGGCTCAGATTTGGTAGACGCCCGGATGTTGGTCGTTGATCATGAAGACGCCGTATGGGTGGCGCGGAAGAGCGGGGAACCCCTGCGGATAAAGGATGGGAAAGTTCGTGCCTACACAACGGCGGACGGGCTGCCCGCAGGAGGAGTCTTTGAATTGGCCGTTGATCCGAGTGGCCGCGTCTGGTTTCTGGGGGATATGCTGGGGTTCATCCGGGAGGAAAAAGTGACTGTCTTGGCGAAGGCGCCTTCCTTCGAACGGATATGTGGCGCGCGTGAAGGGGGTGTCCGGCTCTTGTCAGAAACCGCTGTCGCGACGTATACCGAGGGGAAGGGGTTCTCGGGCCAACTTGATTGGAAAACAGGGATCTCCGCGTATGCCGGTCCCACAGTGCTTTTGGAAGATCGAACCGGTCGCGTGTGGGCGGGGACGCGCGCGGCGGGACTCTTTTGCATAGACGGTAACCAGGCGGTTGAAGTAAGGACTTCGCAAAAGACCATGCTTTGCCTCAAGGAGGACGCGGAGGGCAACATCTGGGTCGGCACGCGAGGCGGGGGATTGAAACAGATACGGCCACGGGTTGCCGCGTTGCGGACCACCGGTTCGGCTACGCAACTTGATGGAACTCAGTCGCTCTGCAAAGACACGCAAGGACACTTGTGGGCGGTCATCTGGCACACATGCGTAATCGTCCGGAACACGGGCCACGGGTGGGAGCCGTTAACCGCTCGTGACGGCTGGAGCGAGACCACAGTAAATTGCGTGGCGGCGGATCCAGCAGGCGGTGTTTGGATCGGCACGACGGGTAATGGGGTGTTTCATTGGCAGGACGGGGCAGTATCCCGCCATTTCTCTTCCACAAACGGTCTGACTGGCGGTGCTATAGACGCCCTTTATGCGACAGAGTCCGGTGAACTTTGGTTTAGTTCGCCAGATGCGAATGCGCCCAACGGGACTCTCTTTTGCTACAAAGACGGCGCCTTTCGAAGCTTCCCGCTGCCAGTGGGCGCAGGCAGGGTCAAGGTCTTTGCGGGTGATGGCGCAGGAGACTGTTGGGCTGGAACCGCAAATGGCTGGCTGCTGCGGGTCCGAGGGGATGTCCTGGCGGATGAGACCCCACTTCTGCTGTCCGATACGTTGTACCCGATCCGATCGCTCCTCGCGACGCCTGATCGCAGCCTCTGGATCGGGTTTGCCGGCAGGGGGCTGGGTCGTCTGAAAGACGGTCGCTTCACCTCCTTCAGAAGGGAGCAGGGGCTACATGATGACTATGTCTCGCAGATCCTTTGCGACGGCCGAGGCCGCTTATGGCTCGCCGGGAACAGGGGCATTTCCAGTGTGCGTATCAAGGATTTGGATGAACGGACGGCCGGTCGTGACAACCAGATACACGCGCTGGTTTACAAGCAGAAAGACGGCTTGCTGGCGTTACAGGCCAGTTACAATACCAGCCCAAATGCCTTCCGCGACAAGGACGGAGCACTCTTCTTTGCGATGCAATCCGGTGTGGCGACCCTTTATCCGGACGCAATCACGGATGATCCTCTGCCGCCGAAGGTCGTGATCGACCGCGTGTTGGCCACTGGCGAGGTGGTCGCCCTTTACGGGGCCAGTGGAGAAACTCTGCCGGGCACCAACGTCGCTTCACTGGTTGAGTTGGGACAGGCGGGTGCGGAGCTCCATCTTCCCTCTGGCAGACGGCAAGTCGAATTTCGTTTTACAGCCCCCGCGTTTACGATGCCGGAAAGCATCAGGTTCAAGTACCAATTGCAGGGGCTGGATCAGGAGTGGATAGAGGCTGGCGCCCATCGGTCGGTTCTCTATTCGCAGCTTGCGCCAGGACATTACACATTTCAGGTTATCGCCTGCAACCGTGACGGCGTGTGGAACGAGCAGGGGGCCTCACTTGACGTGACGGTACCTCCCTTCTGGTGGGAGACGACCTGGTTCCGGGTGGGCGGGACGCTCTGTACCTTTGGGGTAGTCGGATGCTTCGTCGTACTATGGCTGCGGCGGCGGCACCAGATCAAGATCGAGAAACTCAAACTGCAACAGGCGATTGAACATGTTCGCGTCCGCATCGCGCAAGATCTTCACGACGACCTGGGGGCAGGACTGACCGAGGTCGCCCTGCTCAGCGAGGTTGTGCGCCTAAACCGAGATATGCCAGACGCGGTCGAGAAGAATTCCCGACGGATCTTTGCCTCGTCCAGGGAGATGACGCAGGCTCTGGATGAAATCGTCTGGTCGGTCAACCCCGCGAATGACACGCTGGAAAAACTAGTCTCCTTCGTCTGTGAGTTTTCCCAGGCGTTTTTGAGTTCGGCTGGAATCCTGTGCGAGATGGACGTGCCCGCAGTCGTGCCAGATCTGGAGGTGAATGCACAAATTCGCCACCAAATCTGCATGATGGTGAAGGAGTGTCTTGCTAATGTCATCAAGCATGCCCGCGCCAAGACCGTCACGCTCACGCTTCGGCTGGAAGGCCGTAGCCTCGAGATCACGGTCGAAGATGACGGCGTGGGGTTTGACCCTGCGCGCGTGAAGGACACGACAGGCACCCACGACGGGCTCGCTAATTTGAAACAACGGTTGACAGTCATGAACGGAACGTGTGAGCTTCAATCTGTCCGCGGACAAGGCACACGGATACGGCTAGTGGTAGGGTTATAAGACAATGAAGAAAACAGAAACACTTATTAACGTAGCTCTTGTTGAAGATGATGTCCGTGTCAGCAGGACGCTGGCGATGATTCTGAACAGCCAGCCAGACTGTCGTTGCGTCGGCCAGTACAGCAGCGGTGAGGAGGCGTTGACGGCGCTTCCTGCGCTCGCACCGCAGGTCATCATCATGGACGTCAATTTGCCCGGCATCAACGGTGTCGAATGTGTCCGGCAGCTTGTGGCCAAGGGCGTGGACGCACATGTTCTGATGTTGACTATGCACAAGGATACGGATGTGATCGTTGACGCGCTCAAGGCTGGCGCCTCGGGCTATCTGGTCAAGCCGGTAGAGGCAGACCAGTTGCTGGCCGCAGTGCGCGACATCCACGGCGGGGGCGCGCCGATGACCAGCAGTATCGCCCGCAAGCTGGTGCAGGTGTTCCAGCGTAAGCCCGTCCCGGAGGGGGAGGCGCTCACCACCCGCGAAGCAGAAGTGTTGTCGTTGTTGTCCAAGGGGCATGCCTACAAAAAGATCGCCGACGAGATGAAAATTAGTTACGCCTCGGTTCACACCTACATCTCGCGCATGTACAAAAAATTGCACGTCAACTCCCGTGCCGAGGCTGTGGCTTGGCATACTGGGCGGTAGGGGGCAGGGGGAAGTGTCAGTAAGTTGGGAAGTGTCAGTAAGTGTCAATAAGTTGGGAAGTGTCGGACCGATTTCTTCGGTCATCGGGTCACACGGTCAGTCGCTCAATATGTCACTCGGTCACCCAGCCTGCCCGCCGTAGTCGTATTCGCGAAGGTGGGTCAACCTGTCAAAGGACGCCAAGACTGAAAGACCAGGAGACTCAAAAATGGTCTTCACGGTCCTTTGTCTTTCTTTTGAGTTTTGGAGTCTTCCCGTCTTGGCGTCCTCAACAAATACTGGTCTCTCCCGGTGTGCCGCTGTGTCCAAAACTAACGCACTAACGCACTCATGAACTAACGAACTTCTCCAATTCTCCTACACCCGCTTGTAGACAGTTTTGTCGACATGACAACTTGTGCGAAATGTGCGATACTATGCGCCAATTCGTTGTTGCTGGAAGGTTTCCGGGGGAACCTAAGGTATGCTCGTGATTAGGAATCAGCTTGGAAGAAACCTTAGCGTGCAGGGACGTGCTTTGGTTTATGTTTAAGTAACGGATGGTTTTGAAGATATAAAGAAAAGGGGAAAGGTTATTATGAGAAATTCATTGAGCTGCATGGTTGCGCTGTCGTTAACTGCACTGTCTGCTACTGGCGCACTGGCCAAACCGCTGAAGGTTTACATCCTGGCGGGCCAGTCGAACATGGAGGGGCATGCCGCAATCAGCACTTTTGACTATATCGGCAAGGATCCGCTGACGGCGCCCCTCCTCAAGGAGATGCGCAATCCCGATGGAACGCCACGGGTATGCGACAAGGTCTGGATGTCCTATTTGACGGGTCCTTATGATGGCAGTGCCAATGGCGAGGGGCTGGGTAAGTTGACCGCCGGCTTTGGCGCACGTGGAGATCAACCCACCAATAATTGCGGCAATATCGGTCCGGAGTTCACCTTCGGAATCACTATGGAGAAAAAGCTTAAGCAACCCATTCTGATTATCAAGACCGCCTGGGGCGGCAGGTCGCTCAACACCGAATTCCGTCCGCCCAGTGCCGGACCATACAGGCTGCCCAAGGCGGTTCAGGACGTGTGGGATCAGTATCCCCAGGGTGCCCACGGGGTTCCCAAACTCGAGGAGCGGAAGAAGTGGCAGGAAGAAAAGGATGCCGCCTCGGGTGTGTTTTATCGGATGATGATCGACCATGTGAAAAAGGTGCTGGCCGATCCCAAGCGGGTCTGTCCGGAATATGACGCGAAGGCTGGCTATGAACTGGCCGGTTTTGTCTGGCTTCAGGGTTTTAACGACCTGGTCGATGGGACGACTTATCCCAATGAGAATTATGATGAATACTCGCGCTTGCTGTCACACTTCATTCGCGATGTCCGCAAAGATCTGTCAGCCCCGAAGATGCCCTTCGTGATTGGCGTGCTGGGAGTCGATGGTGAGAAATGTGTGAATTTCCGCAAGGCCATGGCCGCGCCAGCCAACATGCCCGAGTTCAAGGGCAATGTGCTTGCCGTTGATACCGCTCCCTTCTGGGATCATGCCATTGCCGCCGCAGAGCCCAGGCAGGCGGAGTACAACAACATCGTCGCCACGGCGCACACCTTGAAAGCGGACGGAATGTTCAACAGGGAATGGAAATGGGAGAACTACTGGAAGCCGCTTGGCAAACCTCTGCCGGAAGAACGGATCT
>CAIZQW010000124.1 GCA_903935195.1 uncultured bacterium | reverse complement strand
GAATCCCTTCGAGCGCCCGCGCCATGATCGTGTAATCCTCTGGCGTCTTGATGAAATACTCCTGCCGCCATTCGCCCGCATACCATTCATGCAGCTCGCCCCGGTCGGTCACCAGGCGCACATCGCGCCGGAGTACGCCGTCCTTTTCAACACGCTTTTCGATCAGTTCAAAATTCGGATGCTCATAGCGGATCACGTTGGCATGGTTGATCTGACCCAGTCCCAGCTCAAAGAGCGATTGCCAGTCCACATGCGGCCTGTTTTGGACAAACCAGTCATAGACGGCGAAGACAGGTCTCTCAACAGGCCGTCCCGCGGTCGCATCATTCAACCGTTTGCGTATGCTCGTGCTCATCTTTGACTCCTGTCCGACTTATCTGCCCCACCCCCCGGCTCCCCGATCTTGCTCCAACGAATCGCACACTCTTCCAAGCTCCCATGAAGCCCCGTCGCCACGGTGGCGAACATCGCCGCGCCCCTGGCAGCCGTGTCTGCCGGGCGCGCAGGTGAGACAGCCACGCCGGACGTTTGCTCGACAACCTGCATCCAGAGGTCGCTTCTCGCCGCACCGCCGACCGCGAGGATTCGGGATGCTGGCGCACTAGCCATCGCCCCAAGATCGTTTAGTAATTTTGCGGTGTTTCGCCCCGTCAGCTCCATGACCGCGCGCACCTGATGGCCGGTGCCATGCGTGTCGGGTAGTTCGTTAATTTTAGATTTGTGATTTGTGATTTCAGATTTTAAAAACCGGATCGTACCGTTTTCGCTCACGGCGCAGAGGCCGTCACATCCTGGGGGGGTGTGCTCAGCCGAAGTGAGCAGTTCTTCGATAGAGGCGTGAGAAGCGTAATCGCGCTGATACCAGTCCATGGCTGACGCACCCGGTGCGCAGAAGGCGATCCGGTAGAAGCGGCCCGGGTCGGTCGCAGGTCCCAAACAGCTCCCTTGCGCAGGCCTGTAGCCGTCCTCAAACCGGAAGCAGACGAGTGACGTGCCGAAGGAGACGCTGACAGGTGCCCAGCGACCGATGCCGCCGCCGAGTGCGGCGGCATGGTGATCCAGCGCGCCGATGGTAAACGGTGTGCCTTCAGGAATCCCCAACCAGGCGGCCCCGCTTTTATCGACACCGACCGTTAATGCACCTGGGCGATGCAATTCCGGCAACTGACACGCCTCCAGCTCTAGAAATTTGAGCACCTTCTGATTCCACCTGTTCTGCTGCAGATCCCAAAGCCCCGTGAGCGAGGCTGTTCCGGAATCGCCGATAAAATGGCCGGTCAGCAAGAGCGACAAGTAGTCTGAGATCGTCACGATCCGCGCCGCACGTCCCCACAACTCCGGCTCATTCCGCCGCAGCCAGTCGAGCTTCGCCAGCATGGTTTCCGCGGCAACGATCCCCTGTCCGGACTGTTCCAGAAAGCGGTCCGTCGCAGTCAAAGCAATCATCTGTTCAGAGAGCGGCGCGGCGCGGAGGTCCGGCCAGACGATCAAGGGTGTCAATGGTTTGTCACGACTGTCCAGCAGTAGAAAGGTGTTGGCTTGCGAGCAGTACGAGACGCCCTTGATGTCAGCCGGGGTGGCCCCGGCCTGGAGCAACGCATCCTGAAACGCAGCCGCTATTGTCTCCAGGAAACGGCATACAGGCACTGTGCAGCGGCCTTCCGCATCCTCGTCTTTGACAAAGGCACGCCGCCCCATCCCCATCTGTTTACCACACGCCGTGTAAAGGCCGACCTTGAAGAAGGTCGTCCCCAGATCAAACCCCGCATATAAATCGTTTCGCATTCGTTATCCTGTTATCCCTTGCCTTTGCTTAACTGCCCACTGCCACTGCCCACTGCTTGCTCTCTCCCGCCCCCTGTCCGCTTCAGCCAGAAAAGGCCGATCTCCTCCAGGGTAAGCCCCTTGGTCTCCGGGACCACCCGCCACGTAAACAGAGCGCACGAGACGCAGATGGCGGCAAAGAGCAAATAGGCTCCGCCGGGATGTCCCATGCCCTTCTGGAACGCCTCGGTGAGCATGGGAAAATACTGGGCGCAGATGAAGGAGGCCAGATAGAGGATGCAGCAGACAATCGAGACAGCCTTGCCCCGGATCTGATTCGGGAAGATCTCCGACACAATCACCCAACTCAGGGGTGCCAGGCTCAGCGTGAAGGCCCCTGCGGCCAGAAACATGGCTACGAGGTTCAGCAGGGCCGAGGCCTTCAGGAAGAAGGTCACCGCCATGGCCAGGTGACCGAGTGCCATGACGAGCACACCCCCGATAAGGATCTCGCGCCGCCCGAAAATCTTGACCAGCCAGAAGGCGATCAGGGTGGAGACCAGGATGACGAGGTTCAGGAAGATGGTGAAGAAGATGGCGTCGGAGGTCGTGCCGATGCCGGCCTCCACCAGGATGGTCGGCCCGTAAAGGAGCATCATGTTCACCCCGTTGACCTGCGAGAAGATCATGATCACGATACCGATTAGCAGCGCCAACCGGATGCCCGGTTGGAAGAGTTCACGGAAGGTCCCTGACTCCTCTTTCAGCTCCTCTTGTATCTCGCCAAGCTCCTTGTTCGCCTGCGCCGGACCATTGATACGCGTCAACACAGCGAGCGCCTCGCGTCCACGTTTCTTGGCGGCCAGCCAACGCGGACTTTCCGGAACAAAAAAGAGACCGACCATCAGAAAGAGGATCGGGAGAGCCTCAGAGGCGAACATCCAACGCCAGTGTCCGCCGAAGGAGAGCAGATAGGAGGCGATGACCGCCAGGTTGATGCCGATGACAATCGCGAGCTGGTTCACGGTGACCAGACGGCCCCGCAGGTGAGCAGGTGCGATCTCGGCGATGTACATGGGAGAGATCACGGCTGCGAGCCCCACGCCCACACCGCCGACCATGCGCCAGAAGACAAACTGGGCAAAAGTCTGAGGAATTGCCGTTCCGATCGCCGAGGTCATGAAGCAAAGCGCTGCGATAGCCAGCGTCATGCGCCGTCCGACGGCATCCGCCAGCCAGACGCCCGCAAGGGGACCCAGGATCGCGCCGAGGATCGCGCTGCTGGTCGCCCAGCCCTCCCCAGCTGCATCCAGCGCGAAGTGTTTCGTGAGGAACGGCAGCGCCCCGCTGATGATCGAGAGGTCATAACCGAAGAGGAAACCTCCCACGGCGGCCACGAAGGAGACGAGATAGAGATAGGTTGTCTGGGTTGTTGTCTGGTTCACAGGGGATCCTTTCACTCAAGCACATCAATCGGAATGAGGAATAGTATAGCGGAATTACAAAAAGAAAACCGCATACAATTGAGCAAAAACTATATTCTTTTTTGAGCAAACCGCACGTGCCGTTTTCGGCCGTCAACACAGTCGACGCAAAGACAGTAATCAACAAATAAACATTTGTATCCTCTATCCCCTTTATACCTTCCTTAAATATCCGTTACTAAAATTTGACAGTCTTGGCGAGCGCAGACTGGAATTGATAGGTGCCCGAGCTGACCGCATACACGGCTGCGCCGTTCTCACTGCGCAGGAATATTACGCCAACAGCTTTGGCGGCGGGCTTGCCGGATTCGGTGATCCCTGCGGCGTCTTGCGTGGGAACAAAAATGGTGGCCGTGGTGTTGGCGGGAATCGTCACTTCCATTGTCAGCTTGTCGCCATCGCGTTTCCAATTGCTGACGATCTTGCCGTAGGGAGACTGGTAACTGCACTTGACCCAGTCAACGCTCTTGACGATGCCGGGCCGCAGTGTGAAATGCTTGAACCCAGGCTGAGTCGCATCGGGCAGAATGCCGGCCAGTCCCTCGTAGAACCATGAGCCCGGCGTGGCCGTGACAAGAATCACATGGCTGCCCCAGCCGCTCCAGGTCTCGGGCCATGTCTTGAGGCCCAATTCTTTGATCAGATATCCCCACCCCGGATACGTCGTCTGCCCCATGATCAGATCAACCAGATCATTCCGGTTCTCCTGGATCAGCAGGTCAAGCATGACAAAGGTTCCCAGCAGGCCGGTGTCAAGATGGCCTTGCTTCTCGACCACAATCATGTTTTCCAATTGCGCCATGATTTTCGGACGCAACTCGGGCGGCGGGATGCGCGCATAAAGCGCCATGGCGAGACTGCTCTGGCTGCTGTAAAGGTAAGCGCCCTTGTCCTCTTGATAGAACGTCTTGTGAACAAGAGGCCTGATCACCGCCAGCCGTTCGCTGCAACGTCTTACTTCATCGGTGCGGCCGATGCCTGCGGCAAAGTCCTGCAGTTGCTGCCACAGCAACACGCGGTAGGCGTTGTTGAAGAACTCGCGTTCATCCTTCTTGTCCATGTTGAACCCCTGGCCAGCGGTCGCTGCGGGACGCGCCCAGTCGCCGATGAACATCCAGGCCTCCTCACGTTTGGTCGGCGTAAAAGAACGCAGGATGTCATCGCGGGTTTTGCTTTCCACGAAGTCGACATACCTTCTGAGCTTGTCAACCATCTGCTCGACAACGCCGCGATCCCCGTAATAAAGATGCATCCGCCGGACCAGTTCTGAGACCTGCCCTCCCCATGCCGGACCCCCGCCATGATCTTCGAATGCCGGCGCCGTGTGGTGGAACCAGCCGTCATCCCGCTGGACATCGCTCCAGTCAAGTATCCACTTTTTCAGATTGGCATCACACGTGAAGTTATAAAGATATCCCGAGAGATGGGCTCCGCCGTCGCCGTATGCCGTTTTCTCGCGTGCCTCCCCAGCGCCCAGTGCTAGGCACGGATTCTGGGTGCGCAGCGTGTAGCGTGTAATTTCGTTGATCCGGTTAAACAGCTCGTTCGAGCATTCGAAGGAACCTGCAGAGACAAAATCAGGTTCGATCATCATGGCTTCCGCATCGCTCACGGAAGGTTTATTGGTAAGCCCCGCAATGACGGCATACCGGAAACTGTGGAAATTGAATTTCGAACAGAACGTTTCAGTTCCCTTCCCGGCGCTGATGAACACATCCTTCTGATTGAAGTCCTGGAAGCCGTCGGCGTTGACCATGAAGGCCAGCTTCCGCGCGTTGCGGTTGTCATCAATGTCAGCATAGTTAATCTGAACTTCCTGCCCGGCCTTGAGATCGTGCATGTTCAAGCGCATCCAGCCGGTCAGGGGCCGCCCGAAGTCGATCACCCATTTGCCGTTTTGCAGTTGCCGGATATCAACAGGCTTCACCGGATCGCTCAGCTTTGCGCTTTCACATCCTTGCCAGGAATGCGCAACATTCGGCGCCGGAATTTCACGCGCCTGCGGCCACGTAGAATCATCCAGGCCGATCTGGTCCCACTTTTCTATAAACTCCCTGGCATCAAAACGCTCGCCCCCGAAGTTGTTCCAGCACCAACCGCCGATCTGTGAAATACAGCTCTCTTTCACCCGCCAGCTTGCGTCAGTCCCGATCACCATCGGACCGGAGGGAGTAACAACACTCAATTGGGCGCGCAGAATCGGCGCCTTGTACGTGTTGCCGTTACGTGGCTGATGCCAGCCAGGCCCCATCCAGAGGGCAATCGTGTTCGTGCCTTTCACCAGGAAGGAGGTCACATCGTATGCATTGACGAAAAAACGCTTACTGACCTGTGTGATGCCCGGCTCCAGCACATACGGACCGACCTTCTTGCCGTTGATGCGCAGTTCATAATAGGACGCGGTGTTGACATACATCATCGCCTGTTTCACATCTTCCTTCAGCTCGAAAGTACGGCGCAACCAAGGATGCGAGAGGCGCGTCGGATCCGTCATTGTAATCCATTTCGCCTGCCAGCTTGCCGGCTCCAGCAACCCCATCGTCCACATCTCCGTGTTGCTCCACCCGCTGCACGCCTCTTTCTTTCTGTCCGCTGACCTCTGATCTCTGACCTCTGACTTCGCCGTCCACACCCGCACCTTCCAGAAACACCGCATCCCAGACTCCAGCGGCTTGCCTGCATACTCCACTTGGATACTCTGATCGCTCTTCACCTTGCCACTGTCCCACAGGTCGGGTTTGCAAGACGTGAACCAGCCGTCTTTAAGCTGCTCTTCCGAACTCGCCACCAGTACCTGATAGGCCGTCTGTTTAACGCCGCGCGTCCCCTCACTCATGTTCCCAGTTTCGAGTTTCAAGTTTCGAGTTTCAAGCGTCCAACTCAGCCGCGGCTTCGCGACATCGATGCCGAGCGGGTCTTTTAAGTATTCGCAACGGAGGTCCGTCACCTCTGCGCCATGGATAAGAACTGGCGTTGTCAACAAGCAGACAGCCGAGATAAAAGATATGAGTTTGTTCATCGTTATTTCACTCCTGTAGCCACAATCGCGCACGGGGGAATCGTCAAGGACACCCTGTGCGTTTCTTCGACTTTCAACACGCGCTGTTCCCGACGGAAGGTTCGGGCACTCGGGGAGAGCGATTCGGGAACCAGTAGGGTCACTGCAATCTCTTTATGCCGACACCCTTCAGGAACAGTCACCTCCAGCGTCTGCTCCTTCTGCAGGTCGGTATTGATTGCCGTTACCCAGAAGCGGTCGCCCTTAGCATTGATCGAGGCACAAAGGTCGAGCGTGGGATCCGCAGCCGGCGGAACCACCAGCAGATTCCCCTGATGCCCCCCGAAGATCTCGAACACCAGCCCCGCCGCATCCATCTCCGCGGCAACCGGTGTCACCTGGATCGCGCCTTCATTCACCGGCATGAAGAAGTATGCGCTTTCAATCCCGTACTGACCGGCTTCTCTGCAGAGCAGGTTCAACACCGTCGCCGTGTACAACCCCATCCCGACGCTGCCATGAAGAGACCAGTGGATATTCCATTCGTCAAACGTGATCGGCGCCCGGACCTTCTTGAACATGGGCGGCAACCCCTCCCTGGCCCACCGCAAGATTGCCGCCAACTGGGCAGGCTGCGTGTATCTCTTGTCATAGAGAGACTGGATTCCTGCCGGTGATCCGGCCGAGAACAGTTCTCCGATCCTGTAATCATGAACCGAGCAGAGCTCGAACGAATCGCCGGCCCGTTCGAGCATGGTCTTATCCCAGGCTTCTCTGGCCCGGTCAAGTCCGACCCGGGTACATCCGACCCGCCGGATCCCAGGATCCACCTCTTTCATCGCCCGGGCAAATTCGCGCGTCCGCTCCGCACAGGTGACGGCCTTGTTGAGACCACCCCTGCCAAACATGTCCAGTTCGTTCCCGAGGAGCCAGTACTTGACCCGGTACGGCTCCGAATGCCCATTCTCCGCGCGTTTCTTCCCCCACTTCGTGTTCGTGCCGCCATTGCAATATTCAACAAGCGCAGCAGCATCTTCTGGAGCGACTTCACTCATTCGCACCGTAATGGCCGGCTCACTGCCAACCTCCCGGCACAGCGCGATAAATTCATCAATGCCAATCTCGTGCGGATCATAGTCGTCATTCTCGGGCAGCAGCCACCATTGGCCGGACGGCCCGATGGGCGGCCGCTGATCCACCGGAAGCAACCCCTCTTTCCAGCGATAGAATTCAACATAGCACCCGCCTGGCCAGCGCAGGGTACCGGGCTTCATGCGCTTCAGGCAATCAATCACGTCCCGCCGCATACCGTGAAACGCATCGGCCGGCTGTAGCGAAACCGCGCCGATCCAGAATGTTCCAGGCTCAGCGCTGGCGATTTCCAGTCGCGCCTCATCCCCGGCTGCCGTCCCTTCGACGTGCAGCAACTGCCAGTCGCCTTTTGCAGCTGTCAGCGTCTGGCGCAGCTTTCCAAACTTCACATCGCACCTGCGCTCCTCACCGCTCTTAACCCAGATGCGCAAGTTGTACTTCGTGCCCGGCTTCAGCGCGAGCCAGTCGTGCGACTGGGCAATCCCGCATGGCACGCCACCGGCTGGCACCTTGATACAGGCCGATTTCCCGCCTGCATAACCCAGCTTGGAGTCAATGCTCACCGTCTCGCCCGGTCCGATAACACTCCAGCGCTTCAGATCAGCGGCAAACTTGCGGTTGGCGACCCGCTCGGCGCCAAGTCCCTGCCAGACTCCGCGCCGGGTCGTCTCCAAATTATGTCCGAACAACAACGGCGAAATAGCGGTTGCGCCTTTGTATTTTTCGAGTTCCACTAGTCGCTTCGATTCCTGCCCGGACGCCTGTTTCAGCGCTCCGGCCGCATCCTCACCGCGGGCCTGCAAAACAGGTATGCACGAAAGCAGGCCTGACAGAACAGCAACCCCGCCGGCCTGGATAAAATTCGGCAGCCCCCTCGTGATCATTGCAAAGTTCACATTCCTCATTATTGATTTCGCTTTCTTCATGAGTTATTCTGGAAGTTAGTATGGTGTTTTCTGCGCGCTGGATCAAGCCTGCATTCCGATTTAAATGATTATTCGGTTCTTCACGGTTTGTCGAAAAATTCGGCTCTTCGAACAATTTAGCGGGTAATAATGCCTCTTCGTAGATCTTCATGGTGTCAAATGATGGTCTATGTTTATGCAATGGTTCGTTTTAACCACAGAGGCGTCCACCTACGCGAATACGCCTACGGCGGACAGGCAGAGGCACAGAGGAGAACGGGAAAGGTATATGCGGATTACCGGTTGTAGAGTTGGATTATTAATCAATTTTAATAAGCCAACGTTAATCGACGGAGTGAAACGCTTTGTTCTTAAAATCTCTGTGTCTCAGTGCCCTCTGTGGTTAAAATCCACAAAATTATACGAAGAACCAGATTTCTGTCTCCTCAGTATTGGCCTGTCACGGCCACGCTGCCGGTTCGCCAATGCGACCACCATGAACGGGCGATTCTGCGGTTCATCGGATCCTCACCGGGTTTCCTCAACCCAGACGATCTCCGAGACGTTCTGGCCGGTCATGGTCACGTCGAAACCCTGGTCCATCAGGTCTGCGCCGGTCTTGCGGGTGTTCTGCTCGGGGCGATCCTGGAAGGTCAGGGCATAGGGCTTGTTCCGATCGAGCCCTTTGAGTACGATGCGCCGGGTATCCACCATGTTGTTCGGCTTGAACAGCATGATCGCGCCTCTGCCCTTGACCGGGTCGTGGTACTGGATGCCGTCCCAGTCCACGTTGTCGGGAAGCAAGAAAATGTGGTACAGATTTGCTTCCCGGATCAGCGGACGAAGTCGGGTCTTGTAGAGACCGATGTTCTCCCTGAGCATGGGAATGCACGAGGGCAAGTCGGATGGCATCGAGAAACCAGCCCACAGGAAGAACGCACCCTGCAGCGCGCTGCGCAGATCGAATACTTCGCCCGACCCAAAGTCGCCCTTGCCGGCCTTTTTGCCGTTCAACATCGAGAAACGAACAGGGGTCTGCAACTGCGCCGGATGGATACAGTAGGAATTGGCCTGCCACATCTTGCGATTCGAGAGTGGATCGTACACATCGATGCCAAACACGACAGACGCCCGTTGCATGGCGACGAAGTCCTTGTACGCCCCGCCGCATTCGCAGTTCTCCCAGCGGAAGTTCGGATGGTTGGTCATCAACCAGTCGAGCATCGCGATGCCGCCAGGCCCGTGGGGGGCGCCAAAGTCGCTGCGATAGGTATCCGCACCGTAATCGGTCATGTACTGGGAGAGTTTCTTTCCCCAGTCCAAGGTGTTGTCGCAACCTGGGAAGTAGAGGGTCAGTTTGAAACCGTTCTCGTGGGCCAGCCTTCCGGCCGCGGCCATTCCATCCGGCCAGCGTTCGGGATCCCCCACCCACTTGTTCTCCTTACTCCACCACCCATTGTCGATGTTCACCGACTCGAAACCGACGTCCGACAGTTTCTCCTTCATGCCGCGGGCGAACGCTTTTTCCTCACTCCACCATTCCTTGGTATCGGACTTCGCGCCAGTATTCTGCCAGAAGGCACCCCACTGAGCCCACGGTTCCGTCGGATCGCGGCGCATGTTTGGCGGCGCCTTGTGCAAGAAGAACCAGCGTTTGAACCCGTTGCCGCCGTCGTCCATGTCGCCCGCATAGGTGCCCAGGTATGTGGCCGGCAAGGCCGCCATCACTCCGGGCACGTCAGTATGATCCATCCCAACAGGATGCCTCACGCGCACCGTCACCGGCCGGGGCCCTTCCGCCGCCACGCTGATGATGCCCTCCTGGCGTTCGGCGGCGCAATAGACGCCGTGGTTGCCGCCATCCAGCGCGATGAATGGAATGAAGCCGTATCCGCCGCCCTGGCCGCCCACCATGATCGGGGCCTCGTGTATTGCCCCATCCACCAGACGATCGACGAACAAAGCCTTCTTGACCGCTGGCGCTCCGGCATCCTTGTGGAATCGCCACAGGACGACTTCGCGTTCCGGTTTCACACTCAGGTTGAGCGTGTCGCGTTGCGGCCAGAGTACAACGGAGTTGCCGGTGCCATTCTCAACCACCTCCTGGTACTGGATGGGCCCCGGCCCCTTGGCCGCCCACCAGATGAACGTCATCTGCACCTTCGGCTCTTCGTTGCAGGTGAAACGTAACGTCACTTTCTTCCCGTTGGTCGCATCTTCGGTCGCTTCCTGGAAGGCCCAGGTCGCCGCGGTGTGATCCTTGCCCTTGAGGACATTCACCCGAGTCGGCAAGGGAATGACTGCCGGCGCGGCCAGCCAGTTCCAACCCGCGCGCGGATTCTTCCATTCCAGGATCGTGGGCCGGTTGTCCACGACGGCCAACGTCATCGCCGTGTCGTCCGTCTGCAGACGCCAGTGCTGCTGGGGTGGAGTGGTTGCCGCCTTCTGCGGAGTCGGCGCGCCGGGTCCCATCACTTCTACTTCCGCTAGGCGCAAGGCATAAGTGGATTCGCCAGGTGGCGGTTCGCTGACACGACTCACGGCGATCTTCACGAAGCGGGCCTTCTGCTTCGGGACCGGCAGGACCAGAGGGGCAATCCCGGGATTCACCTGGTTGGTCACTGTCTTGACCGTGGCATACTGGCCGCCTGCGACCTTCGTCTCGATGGTGTAGTCCAGCGGGAAGTTCGGCGCGCCCTCCCCGTTCCTCGCGTGCGCCCGCACAGGGTACACCCGGATCTCGTGAAACAGCCGCTCCGCGCCAAGGTCAATCTCGACCCATTCATCCACGTTCGACCCGCGATACACCAGATCGCACGAGTAACCGCCCACGACACGAACGCCATCCGTGAGTTGGTCCGGCGACCAGGGGTAGATTGCCAGAGGATCCTCCACGCCCGTGGAAACGCCGGCCTTGGGGGTCAGGAAATGCCATACCCCGGCGTTGCCCAGGGAATCAGCATGCGGATTCCCCGCCTGGATATCCGCGAGCACATCCTTGGCCAGGTCCCAGACACGTTTCTCGCCGGTGACTTCGGTGATGACGAACTCGATGAAGGTCGTATCGCACGAGTGATCACCGTTGCGACCGATCACCAGGGAGATGCCATCGCCCTTGGCGACAGGCACGGCGGCCAGTTTTTCTGCGCTGTTTTCCTGCGCGGCGGGAACCTGGGCTGTTCCGGCCCGTGCGACTTTGCCCTGCGTCAGTACGGCAGTCCCGTGTTTGATGGCCCACGTAACGCCGTCACCGGCGGAGGGGTGCCCGTGCATGATCCTGGCCCGCACATGGACCGTTCCCGTGATGGGACTTTGCCATCCGACCACGACGTCCGTGTCCGCCCCGGGATGGACAACCACGCCGTGTGGCGGCACTTTGATGGCGCCTTTGAGCAGACTCAACTCCTCGATCCCAGGATTCACATACACATGAGGGGTAGCGCTGCTTCCCCACCCGACAATCCCGGTGGTATTGTCCGCAAACTTCTCCTTGAACAGGTCCGTGGCCGCGAACCCGCCCTTGCTCTGGGACGCCTCCTTCTTCGGTGTCTTCACCGCGACCGGACACCCGAGGGCCAGGTTGACCCAACCCCGCAGCCCCGTGGGGCCCAGGTTATGGGTCAGCGTGCGGTCAACCGAGTTGCTCGTGGTGAGATCGGGCGGGTTCGCCAAGAGTGAGCCAGCGGTGAACACGGCCATGGCGAGCATGAATGATGCGATGTGTGTAGGTGTGTTTTTCATAACTTCTAAATTCTTTCAACTAATTTGTTTTCAGTGAAACAATCTGGCGTGCGCCACCAAAGCACCTCACGCCAGACGCGTCACTCAATCTATCGTGGCACGTTCGTTTAGAAGAACGAGATGAGCGTGCCGGTGGGATGCGGCGAGTACAAGGTCTGCAGCCAGCCGGAGCCTGTTAGCACTGGGCAATTGCCAGAATGGTAGACTCCGGCAGGTTTTGGATAACCGTTGATGTAAATGGCATGAACGGTTTGCGTTCCGGAGTAGCTGAGGGTGTTGGTGGCGCCGACGGCGTAGCTCAAGACCGCGTTGGTACTGAGACACGTCGTGTTCAGCAACACAAGCGTGGTGGTCGCGCTCACCGCGATGTTCGTGCTTGCGAGCGACCCGGAAACCTCAAGCGTACCCGCGTTAATGGCCGTCGCGCCGGTATAGGTGTTGGTGCCCGTGAGGGTTAGCGTGCCTAAGCCGGCTTTCGTGAGGCCACCGCCGCCCCCGCCGTCACGCAGGCTCTCGGAGATGCTCGCGTTGAAGGATTGCGTGTCGATAATCGCACCGCCCGAGAGCACGTTCACCGTCGTACGACGGTTGGATGCAGCCGCCGCTATCAGGTTGATCGCGCCGGCCGCCTGGAGGGTGCCACCGTTGAGATTCACGACTGCATTGCCGTAGATTGATCCATTCTCGATCGTACGAGCCGTGCTGAGCATGCCTCCGTTGAGGTCAATCGTGCCGGTATCACCACCGATGCCATAGGCATTCAGCCAAAGTTTCGAGGCATCGACGCCTTGAGCCGTGGTGCCTGCCGCGCCGACGTTCACCGTGCCGCCGTTAATGACGAGCAAGCCTTTCCCGGATTGATAGGTGCCGGCTCCGCCACCAATGATCACCGCCCCGCCACCGGCCCCGACATTCAACACACCAGAAACGACGACCATGGCACTGGTGCTCGCGCTCGTAGTGGTGCCGAGGCCAAAAACCCTGGTGTTTCCGACAGTCACATCGCTGGAAAGAGTAAGCGAGCCATTGCTTGTGACATAGATGTCCCCCGTCGTCGTCAGGGAACCACCGGAGAATGTGTAGTTACCCGCGCTGACATTGACAGAGAGGGGAGTGACGGTGCCCGAGATGGTGACTGTCCCTGTCCCAGATCCAGTAAAAAGCGCGGAATCGCCGCTGTAGTAAGTGTCGTTCCAACTGGTCGAGTCCGGTTGTGTCCAGACCATGTCGGTAGTGCCACTCCAAGTGAGCGTCAAGGCGGCCACGGTCACGGTCAAGGTCGTGTCGTCCGGAATCGCGGATGTCGTGCCCAGCGCGTTGCCCGCGGCGTCGGTCAGAACGGCGCCGGCCTTGATCTTCAGTTGGAGCGTCCCGACGCTTGTCGGTGTGACCCCCACGTTGAACACCCCGGGCGAGGTCTCCGTGATCGAACCGACGGTGATCGTCGAGCTGCCCGCGTTACCGAAGTCCGCGGCATCCACCGTGCTCGCGTCCATGTCCTCGCTGAAGGTCACCGTGTAGGTCACAGGGGTGTACCTTCCGACCGGCCCGCCGCCCTTATTATCGACGATGGCGCTGCCAGCCAGCGTCGGCGGGGTGCCATCGACCGTGAACGTGTTGGTCGAAGAGAAGGCCGTGGCGGCAGTGGGGGTGGCGCTGTCCGTCACGATCGCATAGTTCGTGTACACCCCTTTCGCCAGTGCACCCAGATCGATGATGAATGAATTGGCTGATGTGTTGTTGGTGGTCCAGGCGGAAACGCCGTTCGTGTAGAACGTCACCGAGTACGGCGCCGTGCCGCTCGCCACCGAGACCGTGGCTGTGACCGAGGAGCCCGACAGGAATATCTGGCCGTTTGCCGGAGCAGCCACCGTCACAAATAACGAGCCGCTGTCATAGGGATACCGCACGATCACGATGCCCGAGCCGCCGTCGCCGGCCGTGACACTGCTGCCGTTACTACCATAGTCGGCGCCGCCGCCACCGCCGCCGGTGTTGGCTTGGCCGACCAGACCCACCCCATTCCCACCTTGGCCACCGCCGCCCTTGCCGCCCAAGCCGCCGGCCGTGACACCAACCCGATAAGACCCGCCGCCGCCGCCGCCGAAATAGCCGGGATTGTTCGTGTCGCCCCAACTCGAAAACGCCGCAAAATACAGGCCGGTGCCGCCGGTGCCGCCGTAGGTACCAGAACCGCCTTGACCATCGCTCCCCGCGCCGCCGCCGCCGCCTTGGCCATATTGTGCCGCCGTTTGACCTGCGCCGCCATCCTTTCCCTGCCCCGGGGTCCCCGTGCCTCTAGCGCCGCCGCTGCCCGGGTAGGCCCCACCGCCGCCGGAACCGACCACGCCGCTGCCCGTGCCTGCGTTCTGAGTGTTGCCCGCTCCGTTGCCGCCGCCGAGGGCCGTGATGGCGCCGAAAACGGAATTGGAGCCGCTCGTGGCATTCCGCGCGCCGGTTCCGATCTTCCCGCCCAGACCACCCGCGCCGACCGTGACGGTGTAGTTGCTATCGGCAACAACCGCATACGCTGTGTTGTTGGTGACGCCACCGGCTCCACCACCACCGCCGGTTGTGCCTACGCAGCCGCCACCGCCGCCGCCCGCTACCACCAACACGTTAGCGCTGGCCGCGAGCGGGATGTTCAGCGTGCCGCTGTTCGTGAACGTGTGGACAACATAGCCGTTGGCGTATGGCGTATTAGTGGGGTTCAGCCCGTTGGAATCCGTGTACGTGATCGTTCCGCCGGAACCGGTATTATCGGCCATGGACGTCCCAGCCAAGAATCCGAGCGCCACCACGGTAGCGATACCGAACATGTTTCTTCTTTTCATCGTATTACTCCTTAACAGTGCTACAAGTATACACCACG
>CAIZQW010000123.1 GCA_903935195.1 uncultured bacterium | reverse complement strand
GGCAGAGGCCATTGAATCAGCCATCGGCATGCGTGCGGATGTCGTGCCTGCTGACGGAATTAAGCCACGCTATTTTGACTTCATTGGAAAAGATCTTGTCTATGTCTAACCGATCAGATGACTTGCTAGTCTTAGATATCATCGAAAGCATAGAAGCCATCTTTAATTACACAAAAGGTGTAACAGAAGAGGCCTTTATTGCTAATCGAGAAAAATCTGATGCGGTTATCAGAAACATTGAAGTGATTGGTGAGGCTGCTGGAAATTTATCTTTATCATTTCAAGAGCAGCATTCTGAGATACCTTGGCATCAGATCATCGGAATGCGCAATAGACTTATTCATGGTTACTTCGGAATCAGTCTTAAAATTATTTGGCAGGTCGTTACTGTTGACTTGCCTGTCTTGCATCAACAGATTGCGGCTCTCCGATAGTGTCGGAAATGCGCGAGTTGTGAATTGTCCACCCGACCTGTAACTTCAAGCCGGTTTCAACGAATTACGCTAATTCCAATTCGTTCCATTCGTTTAATTCGTTGATAAAAAATATCCTCTGCGCCTCTGCGTCTCTGCGGGAGAAGAAGGGTGCCCCCTCGCTTATCCATGCAGTGCGGTATAGACCGCATCGGGATTTTTCTCAGCAACAATCAGCAGGGCACGTGCAGGTCCATCAGGTTCCCTGCGGCCTTGTTCCCAGTTTTGAAGCGTATTGATACTTACTCCGATCATGCGGGAAAAAACATTCTGGCTGACATGGAGTGAGCGACGAACCTTCTTAATGTTCATAGACGAAAATTCAAAACGACGCGAAGGGGCCAAAACACCCTTCTTGATCTGCCCGGCTTCTTTCACGCTGGCCAACAAGTCATTAAAATCATTCTTTTTCATGGAGCCACTCCTCGACGATTAACCGAAGCTGCTTGACCTGACTCGGCGTCAAATCGCTAGCCTCATTTTTTTTGTATGCAAATAACATCATTAGCTGATCCGGAACCCACCAATAATAGATAACACGAGTACCACCCCGTTTTCCGCGTCCAGATCCAGCCCAGCGGATTTTACGCAGTCCGCCACCGCCAAGAATAATATCCCCAGCGCCCGGGTTTGAGATTAAGTGACTCTGTAGTTCACGATAAACATCTTCAGACATGCAATCTGAAATTCTTTTTGTGAATACACTGGTTTCCAGAATCAACATGGCAGTACTATACGCCATTGGCGTATTTTCGTCAAGGGGCTTTTTCATAGTTGATTTTATCAGTTGATGCCATAATATGAAAAAAACGCGCCCTTGATGAACATTCCCCGTGAGGGCAAGCGGTTCGGCGCGTGTGTTGTTTGTATTTAATCAAACCTGCACCTGTTTGGTCAATGAAAAAGGCAGTTGCTCAATCAGCCTATAAACTGAAGAGTTTTTCAACTAATTAAACGAATTAAGCTAATTGGAATTTGTTCAATTCGTTTAATTCGTTGATAAAAAATACCCTCTGCGCCTCCCTGGCTCGGCATAGCTTTAAAGCGAAGCCGGCTGCGTCTCTGCGGTAAAACGCATTCCCCATTCGTGCGGTTCGTGTTATTCGGATGCTAAATTTGAAGAAGTTTCACTTGCGCGATTGTATCCTATGTGATACAGTTACTCCATGATTCAAACGTATGAAACCCAGGAATATGTTTCGTGGTTTACACATCTGCGAGATCGCGCAGCAAAGATGCGCATATTGGTCCGCATTCGGCGGTTGACTCTTGGCAACTTCGGGGATAGTAAACCCGTAGGTGAAGGTGTATCAGAATTGCGTATTCATTGTGGTCCAGGGTATCGAATTTATTTTGTTCCAAGGGGTAAAGAGATTGTTATCTTATTGGCAGGCGGAGATAAAAGTAGCCAGACAAGTGATATAAAGAAAGCTATTGCGCTTTCGAAAGTTTATTAGGAGGTACTATTTATGAAACAAAAACTAAAAGTATGGGATGCTGCTGAACATCTCAAGACTAAAAAAGATATGGCAGCCTATATGGCGTGTGCACTTGAAGAGGGTGACCCTGCTTTGATTGCCGCAGCCCTTGGTGATATTGCTCGTGCGCAGGGCATGTCTAAGGTTGCGAAGAAGACGGGTCTTGGGCGTGAGAGCCTGTATAAGACGCTCTCTGTCGACGGGAATCCCGCACTTGCAACCATACTAAAGATTTTCGATGCGCTCGGCTTGAAGCTCCAGGCTGTTCCGTCATAGGCGCAAGCTGATGTTGTGCGGAGGTGATTCACAATGAAACTGACACAAGAAGAAAAGAGTCTGCTCGAGTCTGTGGAGCAGGGCGAATGGATGCGTGTTCCTCATTATCAACAGGAAGCCTCTCGCTACCGTGAGGCGGCGCAGGCAACGTTACGAAAAGATAAGCGCGTTAATATCCGGATGACAGAGCGGGATCTTTTCCGCTTTCAGAAGACAGCCGCGCAAGAGGGGCTGCCTTATCAAACGCTGCTCTCGAGCATATTGCATAAATACATTAACGGGCGGTTAGTCGAAAAGTTGGGGTAAGGTGAGTGAGAAGCCTCCTTCGCTAGCTTCCACCTCCGCGGATACGGCTACGGTGGACGAGACGGCGGGCAGGGTAAGTCTAAGAAGTGTCAAGAAGTCGTGCTGTAACACCCAGTACCATAGTACCGTAGTGCCGTAGTACCGGCCAGCGCTAGCAGGTCGCGAAGCGGTGGTGTTTCTCGGTACTACGGGACTACGGGACAACGGTACTGTTTTTGACTGGCAGACCTTTTTTCAGCTTGCTGGGGGTGCGCCTTTCTGCGAAAATCCAAATATATTTTGTTGGGTCAGTCGGTAATAAGCAGGTCGTAGAAAAATGGAGGGGCATCATGGAGATATTCCATTCCAAGGCGGGTGCGTACCGCTATATGGACGTTTATGTGTTTTCCTGGATCATCGAGCTGGCGACAGAACGCTTCTGCAGGGATTTCTTAGACTTTCGAAATGATCCTCAGGGCAAGACCTCTGCGCAGATGAATCACGCGGCACGCTCAGGTAGCCGCAATTTCGCTGAAGGCTCAGAGCGGCTCATGACATCAACCTCGAGCGGCATTGACCTGCTGAATGTCGCAAAAGGTAGCCTCTCTGAACTGCGCGACGACTACCTCAAGTGGCTTCTGCAACACGAAGAACTGCCGTGGGATGAGCCAGAGGCTTCGCTGGTCAAGCGAGTCACCCTTGACCCGCCCGCTAGTAGTACCGACTCTCAAAAGCCCTATACCAATAGGGCGTTCTGCGCACATATCTTGTCGCAACAGGCAAAGTTCAAAGTCTGGCTCGACGACCCGAAAAGCACGATACGCGCAAATGCACTGGCTATTCTGTGCACGCGCACTTGCCTGATGATGGATTCTTATATTCGTAACCTGGGCGAGTCGTTTAAGCAGGAGGGCGGCTTTCGCGAGAAAATGGGCGAAGCACGTCGTGAGCAACGCGCAGAAGGACACGTAGCAGCGGGTGAGCATGCGCCAACCTGCACGTTGTGCGGTAGCAGCATGCGGCGACTCTATCGCAAGACAGACAACAGCCCCTTCTGGGGGTGCAGCAGCTATCCCGCCTGTCGCGGGACGCAACCGTGTGGCAAGTAGCAGCCGGCAGTTGAAACACACAGCACCGTAGTACCGTTGTACCGTAGTACCGGCCAGCGCTAGCAGGTCATGACGGAAGGGTCGAGGGGTCGTAGATCCACATTCTACATTTGATGTTCGACGTTTTCCTCATTCGTGCTGTTCGTGCCATTCGGATGCTAAAGAAGTTGGAGCAGTGCTCTGCTGTTTTTAACCACAGAGGGCACGGAGACACAGAGGTAGCAGAAGTAGATCCCTGCGACCTTGTGTCGCAGGTGAATCAAGCTGAGGAGGGGCGGCGCCCCCTTAAACTCAACGTTTGCCTTCCACCGGGGCAAGCCCGGTGGGCGGCTTTAGAGAGGCAGAGGGGTCGTAGCTAAAAATTCGGTTGCGCTGAAAAAGTCGGCGGACAATCCTTGCCGCCGAACTTAATCAGCTTTTTGATCAGCGTGCCATCAGGCGCGCTTTTTCGCTTTTACAGGGGCCGGGGCCGACCTCACGAGATGCAACTCGTTTCGTGAGAGTAGCTCCCATGACACTTCCTCTCCTCCTTCGACGCTCAGGGCTGCGGCCAGCGGCATCGGGATGTAAACAAAGAACCGTACGTTCTGCCCTTTCGTCTTAATCGCCTGTATGCGCAGGGGGTAGGACGCTATAGGGCTTTCCTTCTTTTCTGTTTTCTTTGGCATAGTATCTCCTTTTGGCTTGATAATATAGCCTATAGGCTATATCATGTCAAGCATGCATTTAATAAAAATCGCGTTAGCCGAGGACTCCCCCGCCGTTATGCCCTTTGTGCTTATGAGGGACCACGTGATGCCATCGTTGGAGGCGAGGCGCAGGGAGATCGAAAGCATGTATTCCCCTGTGATAGGCCGTCCCGAGACGGACCCCGCTCTCCTTCTGGGTATCACTGTCCTGCAGATACTGGCGAACCTTCCTGACCGGGCGTGCACAGAGGCTTGCCTGTATGATGCGAGATGGCGGCTCGCCCTCGGGGAAATCCCCGCCTTCCATCCGACCACGCTGGTTAAGTTCAGAAACAGGATCGCCTCGCACGGCAAGACGAAGATCGCGCTGGAGTCGTGCCTCAACGCTATGCAGGATGCTGGCTATCTGAAGTCATGCAAGTCCGTACGCATCGATTCAACACACTTGCTGGGGCGCATCGCTGACATGTCGAGGCTCGAATGCGTCCGCGAGACGCTGAGGCTGGCGCTTGAGTTCCTCGCTGAGTTCGGGGGCGTCGGGGCTTGGGAACCTTGGTACGGTCGTTACGCGGAACGCAACCCTGAAGAGCTGCGCAACGCATCGGCAGGGAAGCTCGCATCCTGCATGGAGAAGACGGGGGCGGACATGCGTGACGTGCTGGACAGGGTCGAGGAGCTTGGAGAGGCTGTCCAGGCGGCAGCCCCGGTCGCGCTGCTCCGGCGCGTCTTCGGCGAACAGTTCGAGGAGTCCGGAGGATGCCTGACCCAGAAATACGGGGCTGACGCAGGAGCAGTAATAAACCCGCACGACCCCGAAGTTCAATGGAGCACGAAGAAGACGCTTGGCAAGAAGGGCTGGCACGGATACAAGGCGCAGGTCTGCGAGACGGTGGAAGAAATCAAGTGCGCGAAGGGCGAGCCGACTCTTTCAGTCATCACGGCGATCCATGTCCAGCCCGCTATTCACAGTGACCACGGCAGTGTCCCCCTCGTCCTCGCGGAACACCAGTCCTCTGTCGGATCTGACTGCCAGCCGCCTACGGAGGTGTTCGTGGATGCAGGCTATGTCAGCGCACCTGCGCTTATCAAGGCGGAGGCTGCCGGTTATACGCTCACAGGGCCTATGCCTGCTCCGCCTAACAGCAGGACGCGCTTCAGCTCGGACTCGTTCATCATCAACATCCCGGGCCGCATGGCGGTCTGCCCCGCAGGGCACGCCAGCTCGGAATGCTCGCGGATCGATGACGCGAAGTACGCGCCGTATGGTGTCCGCTATTATTTTGCTTGGCCCAGTCATATCTGCGCCACCTGCCCGTTAAAAGAGCAATGCCTTTCGAAGAAGAAAAAAACGGCACACAGAACACTTGAAGTCAACGAACACCATATGACCGTCCAGCAGAGGCGCAACCTCTGCAAGACACAAGACTATCAGGACCACATGCACAAGCGCAGCGCGATCGAAGGTTCGCACAGCGAGCTAGTGCGCGGTTACGGATTGAGGGACTGCCGGTACAAAGGAAGGCTGAAGACGGATCTTCAG
>CAIZQW010000122.1 GCA_903935195.1 uncultured bacterium | reverse complement strand
TACGGGCGTCCTCGCCCGTACGTGTGCAGGCGAGGACGCCTGCACGCCAGCATGTCGAACAGTCTTTCCCCAACATTCCACCGTTCCAGTATTCCAACATTCCAGTGAATTTATAGGCACGGCTACAGGCTATATTGCGGGATCTTCATCCACTCGCCACCCTTCAGCGCCGACTGATGCGCCACCACGCCGGCAAGGGTCATGTTCAGCGCCTCACTGATGTCCACATACGGTTTCCTGTTCAGCAATATGGACTCGATGAAATCATTGGTCAGGTATCCATGCGAAGCCCCGTGGTGAGGACCATTCGCTCCCGGCGGCAAGGGTGGGCGTTGCCAATTGATGTTATTATTACGCGTCACCTCGGCATAGACACGTCCTTGTTCACCATGCGCGTCCTTCATATCCCAGCTCTGCGCGATGCGCGCGATGCCTCCTTGGCTCGTTTTAAAAAGCCCAATCTCGGTACCAAAGGCATTATTATGGGGATTATTTTGAGGCTGAAACTGCTCGTAGAGCCCTTTTATGCCCAGTGCAGAAACTTCGGTCAAGCGCCCCCCAGTGGCTGATACATGGTATGCAGTCGCATGAGTAGGATACCACATCGGAACAAGCCCCCGGCGCCAGCCATAGGCGTCGATCTTGCCGTTTTTGGGGTTGTAGCTACCAAGTCCACTGGGGCCGAAGTCATGGTAGTATTCACCTTCGCTATACATGATCTTACCCAGAACGCCTGCATTAGACCGCATACGATAGCCATAGCAATCAGCATGAAAGGCCGAGGTCTCGTTCATCATGTAGACTTTGCCGCTTCGCTTGACCGCCTCAAACAGTTCTTGCGCCTCTTCCAGGGCCTTAAAGCCAAAAACCGCCGGAACGGCCGAGGCGACATGCTTGCCGTGATTGAGCGCCATAATCGCTAGCTTGGCATGACTCGGCGCATCGGTCGCGATATAAATCGCCTCGATCTCTTTGTCCTTAATCATCTCCTCGCAGGAGGGATAGGTCTTTTTGGCTCCTACCGCTGTGGCCAGTTCTGCACAACGTGCGGGATCGAGATCCGTGGCCGCCACGACGTCGACGTTGGGGTGATTTTGATAAAACCAGGTCGCGCCGAATTGGCAGAGTCCGTATCCGGCGATGCCCACCTTGATTTTGCGGTCAGAAACGGGTTTCCAGTCCGTACCCGAATAAGACACGCCTTTTTTGGTGTTCTCAAAACCGGGAATAATTTTGCCTTCACTGTCGCGCGGGATATTCTCCGTCCCGGCCCCCTTGGCTGTCGTGACCGCGCCCAGGCCAAAAACTGCTCCTGCAAAGCCCATGCGCATCCCGAAATCCCGCCGTGTCATACCTTCGTGTTGTTGAGTCGTCATTCCATTATTCCTTTCTTTCTTCATGTGATCAATACCCATCATGCGTGCGCCAGCCCGCCTCGATCGCTTCGAGCGTTTTCCCCTTGGTTTCGGGTAGCAAGCTCATGAGAACATACCCCGTATGCCCGGCCTGCCTCGACAAAGGCCCGGATATTTTCAAGGGGCGTCTCTTCGGCTAAATAGTCCACAGTCGAAAGTATATATCCATTGCGCGACTTCATGAGTGACAGCAACTCCTGAACCGCCTGGCGGATCTCCTCAGGCGTGGCCGTGGCCAGGAAGCTCTTCTGGTCGATGCCTCCCGCGAGACAGGGAATCCCGTCCAGCCGTGGCAGGTCGTGCCGCAGGTCGGTGTCGCCTTCTGGCGGCTGGGCCAGCGACTCGAAGCAGTCCATGCCCGTCTCCTTGTACAGGTCAAAGAGCGCCGAGGCCTTGCCGCAGTTGTGGTAGATCACCCTTCCGCCCTTGCCGTGGATCCGACGGATCAGTTCCCGCTCATACGGCAACACATAGCGCGCGAAGAACTCGGGCCCCACCTGGCCGCCGGCCATATTGCCGCCGTAGGCCAGCGCGTCCACGCCGGCGTCCAGCAGCAGCTCCAGATAGCTCCAGTTCTGTTCCAGTGCGTGCTCCATCAGCGCCGCATAGAAGCCCGCGTCCACAAAAGGATCCATCAGCAGCTCCTCGTAGTTACGGTAGAAAAGAGCTGCAAAGTTAAAGACCCCCTGCGCCCACGGCGCGACAATGCCATTCGTCCCCACCGCCTGCTTGGCGCGCTGGATCGGGGAGAGATCGAGGTCCGCCGCTGTCCAGCGCGGCTCGTATTGCACGACAAGCTCCAGATCCCGGCTCTCTTTGATCAGCACCTCCCGATAGGCATACGCCTGTTCATAGGGCGACAGGGGACAGGCATCGCAAACGAGGCCAAGATCCCCGCCAGGTGTGCGGATACGTGTTGTCCAGACCGTTTTCTCCCCCTGCCGTTCCGTCGTGATCGCCACCTGCCAGTCGGCGCTGACCGGCCCGGGGGCATCGACAAAGAAATAGAGCAGCGGGAAGCAGTTCCGGTGGATGGTGTCGGCACCGAGCAATACATACAGTTCCGCCGTTTTTTCCACAATATCGGCCTCAGGGTCGTTGAAATATTTCCGGACATAGTTGGAAAAGAGAATCGGACTGACCGGGATCGAAGCCCCTGCTTCGCCCCGCAAGGCTTTCAGTATCCGCTCACGCCCATGTTCATTTGCGTTCATATGGAGGATTTTCCTGAATGATCCTGCCGCCAAACTGCCTCGATCTCCTCCAGCGTTTTTCCCTTGGTCTCCGGTAGGAGGCTCAGCAAAACTGTCATAAAGGTCAGGGTGAGTCCGGCAAACAGGACAAAGGTGCCGACCTGCGACCACTCCTGCATTACAGGGAAGACCAGCAGGATGACGTAGTCGGTCAACCAGTTGGTGAAGGTACAGATCGCCGAGGCCCGTCCGCGCACCTTCGTGGGGAAGATCTCGGAGATGACCAGCCAGGAACAGGGCCCGAT
>CAIZQW010000121.1 GCA_903935195.1 uncultured bacterium | reverse complement strand
TGTAGAAGGCGCCCCAGGCCTCCTTGTACTCGGGCGTGCGCGGGTCGGTCGCAAGGCATTTCCGGTTGATCTCCCGGCCGTAGTCATCCTCCGCCGCCGCATAGCCAGCCCGCGGAACCCAGGCCTCGATGGAGGTCTGGCTAAAGGAGCAGTTCAGGATGCCGATCGGCACACCCAACTCCTTGTACAACTCACAGGCGAAAGCCGTCGCCACAGCGCTGAACTCCTCCATGTTTCCGGCATTCCACACTCCCGTGGCGCGTTCGATCGGGTGCAGCGCTGAAAACACGCTGGTCACCTGGAACTCGCGGATGACCGGCTGCTTCTCTTTGCCGGCCTTGACAGCCTCGGCGATGCGCTTCAGAAGCGCTGCCACATCGCACTTGCCGGCTATCCACTGCATGTTCGACTGGCCGGAAGCCATCCATACTTCACCGACGAGGACGTTCTTCAGGACGACCTTCTTGCCGTCGCTATCCGTGATGAGCATCTCGGCCGGCTCTGCGTTCGCCTTGAGCGGGGCGAGTTTGACCAGCCACTTACCATCTTTACCGGCTTCGGCGCTGACCTTCTGCCCGGCGAATTCGACGGTGATCTTTGTGCCCGGCTTGCTCCAGCCCCAGACTGGCAGCGGCATTTCCCTCTGCAGAATGGCGTTATTGCAGAACGGCGCGCCGAGCTCGATGGCCAGCTTCGTCTGCACCACCGCATTCCCGGTTGGCGCTGCCTCCTCTTGCGCCGTCAGTCCGAGCGGGCCGCAGAGCAGGGTTACGGTAAGGGCTAAAAATGCCGCGTGTGTTGTACTTCTGTTACGCATGGTCAAGCAGTCTCCTTTTTTGTTTTTTTCCTGGTTTTTCCGGGTAATTTTTTCTTTGTCGTGAGCTTTGTCGCGAGCTTTGTCGACTGTATCATCGTTGAATGCCGGCGATCATCGCCACTGTCATGGCCGAAACCCTCTCCATGAGTACCTTCCATCTAACAACCTCATCCCTGGGAAGAAGGTTCTGCGCGACACAAAGGTCTAGCCTAGCGGCCAGCTTGATGGCTGACTCATGGGATGTTCCTAGGAACCTTGTTTGGTCGGCGTCTGAGAATCGCCCATTTCCTTCGGCAATGTTCAGGACAATGCTCGTGAGCAACTCATCCAGTCTCCGAAACGCTTGATTCGAGAGACGGGAAACAGCTTCCGACGCAGAGAAGGCCGTTGCCACCTCAATGGCCACCTTGTAGACATCCAGCGTCTCGTGATGGAACAGGGGCTTTCCTCCCTCTTCTTTGTCGTGAGCTTTGTCGATCCCATCCCCCGGCGTTGAGTACTCCTCCGATCCTTCACGAACAACATGGGGCGTGCTTGCCCAAGACTTCCTCAACCCCACCAGCATGCGCAGGATCTGTGAGAGTTCTTCCTTCTCGGTGTAGACGCCCTTTGCAGCAAGCAGACGCTTGCTGCGGGCAAGGTCCAGACAGGCAGCACACTCAAGGCAGGATCCGATCGCATAGTCCAAGGCTCTGTATTTCATCGAAGAGTACGCCGCGCTCGCCATGGCCACGTTCTCCAACATGCTTCCCGCAGCGCGAGATAGCTGGTCACAGATAGCGTGTTTGCTGTCCCATTCGCCTGTCCAAATGCCTGCCTTCACGTTGAAAGGCAACATGCGTTGGTAGAGGTTCAGGTTCTCGTGATTGAAAGCCATTGGCTAGATCCCTCCGGCCCTCCGACAAAGCTCGCGACAAAGCTCGCGACAAAGTTTCTGACGGTCAGGCGTGCTCATCATACTCAAATCAACATTCGTGTCATTTCGCCGGTGTCAGCGTGAAATCCTTAAGGGTCAAGCCCTTGATGTTTGTACCGCCTCGCGAGAAAAGAAGGACATTCTTGCCCTTGACCAGCGCGAGCTCGACGGGCGGGGTTTTATCCCACATACCCACTGTGAAGGGTACGGCGATCTCGACTGGAGTCTGGGCCGCATTGACTGCGACCAAGAGGATCTGGCCCACACTCACCGTCACCACCCGCGCGCTGAGCGCATATTTCCCTGCAGCCGGCGCCTCGAAGGTGTATTCAAACGTCTCCGGCTTCGCAAGGCGGTTGTAATGCAATTGCATACCGCCCAGATAGCTCTTCATGAAACGGATCTTCTCCGTGCTGTTTGTCGGCGAGCTGCACGCCACGGCCGGAATCGTGATGACCCCGTCTTTTCCGACGATGACCTGCTTGTCCTCCGCGCTCAGCGTGACGGTCTTGACGATCTCCTTGACCTTGGATTCATTCGCCTCGCCAATGTCGGTGCCGACTGCGGCCAGCGCCACGGCCTTGGCTTCCTCAATGATCGCCTGCTGCCGATAGAGCGCCACGGCGTTCCAAATGCCGGTAACGCCGGAACGGAATCCGTATGCGCGCTGCTCTCCCAGGACATCGCCCACCCACTTGGCGCGCTGCACTTGCGGATAGGCCTTCTCGACCTTCCGCGCCTGCGTCATCGCGAGGAAATCGAAATCCGATTTGCCCTCGACCGAACCTTGGCCCCAACTGGCACCGAGGTTGATGACCCAGCCCGCAGGCGACCAGTGCACCAACGTCGCATGGCCAGGCTGCGGACGCGCCAGGGTCGGAATACCGAAACAGCGCAGGATGAAACGTCCGAAGAACGCGCGCCGGCCGCACACGCCGCCGTTCATGATGATGTTCTGGAAAAACTGCTGCGTGGGAAGGTCGTATTGACTATCCCCTGACCCAAACTTGACCTCGGTCCTGACCGCTTCCACATAACGCCAGCGAGTGTCCGGGGTGCTGATGTGGTCGGGACGGTAGTTACGGAGCATCTCGCGCCCCCAGGCCAGCATCGCGTCCGGCTCTTCGCCGTAGACAACCCACCGGTAATCCCAGACGGACAGATCCTTGAAACCGGGATCCAGTTCACCTGCCAGGAAAGCCTTTTCGAAATGCAGATAGCGCTTCACCGGGTCAACAACGGCGGGAGCATTTGTATGGGCAGCGGGGTTACTCTGCGCAATCGGCAC
>CAIZQW010000120.1 GCA_903935195.1 uncultured bacterium | reverse complement strand
GCAAGAGCGATGAGCGTCAGCGATAGAGCGGCAATACACGGACGGCAGAGCGAACATTTTCGCTAAAATGATTTTGACACGCATGACAACAGTAAAAGCCTGTGATTTCTGGTGTGACACCTTACTCTTCCTCCGCACGGCTATCCATTCCGCCGTCCGTGTATTCACGGGTGAGGCGGATGAGATAGCCGTGCAAAATTTGCGGCTTTTGCGTTAGAATCTCTAAAAAGCACCATGAAAAGTTAGTGGCATTGGGCATCTTGCCTGTGCAGGCGGCAAAACAGGCAGGATGCCTGTTCTCCCAGTGCTGTCGCCTCATGAAGATCTGCGTACCAAGGACTCAGAGACGGATAGACGATAAGACTCAAAGAGTCTTTACTGTCCTGCGTCTTTTCTTTGAGTCTCGGAGTCTTCAGGTCTTTGCGTCCTCCCACTCCCACCCTACCGATTGCCAATGTAGGTGCTTGACTGTACGCCTTCCATCTTCTAAGCTATTCCAATGCTTGGTAGGGGAGGTGGTCTCTTCACGAGGCAGGCTCAATCACACTGTTGAGCTGAGATGGAATAAACACAACAACAAACCGAGAGAAAAACGATCATGAGAATATGTCTAATACTGCTGGCGATGGCGTTCGTAGCCGGATGTTCCGCTAAATCCCGCGTCGAGGTGAAGCAATCCACCAAGCCGAGGCTGATAGTGACCCTTCCAGACAATGCCAACACCCCTGACGGCTGTACGTTAGATGCCTCGGGTAACATCATCTTATCGATGCCAAACTTCAATAACGACGAACTGATTAAGCAGGGCATCATAAAGGAAGCCTCCCCGGCCTTCATGGCAATGATCGACAAGAGTAATACGTTTACCACCTGGTATGACTTCAAGCCTCAAGATCTTCACCCGGAAACAAAAAAGATTGGTCCTATGGATTGCGCATTCGGACCTGATGGGAACCTTTATTTGGCTGATATGCAGTTGTTTTTTGACAAGAAGCATAAATCTCGTTTACTTCGAATCAACGTTGCGAATGGCAAACCTACGAGCTGCGAAGTTGTTGTGGAGGGCTTTATCTGCGCCAATGGGATGGTTTGGCACGGTGATAAGCTTTACGTCAGCGAAACAATCCTCATGCACGCGCCGGAAGCAGCACAAGGTCAACCTAAGCCTAAACTCATCAGCGGGGTCTACCGCTTTACACTTGATGAGTTGAAGGCCGGCGGGGTTAAACTCGCTCCGTATACGGAAGGTTCTGCCGACCCACACCTTGTTGCCAAATATCAGACAAGTAATAGTACGGGCTTCGGCGCTGACGGTGTTGCCTGCGATGCAGAAGGTAACTTGTACTGCGGAATCTTCGAAGACGGCATTATCTATAAAACGACGTTTGCGGAAAACGGCACGCCCAGCGAGCCAGTCGTGTTTGCCAAGAGTCCAAACATGCTGTGCTGTGACGGTATTATCTGGCGCAAGGCCGACAACAAGATTTACGTAGCAGACATGTTGCTCAACGGTGTCCAGGTCGTGGACATGAGTGGCAAGGTGACCACCCTGCATAAGAATGGGGATACCGATGGGGCCGATGGATCGCTCGATCAGCCCTGCGAGGTGCTGGAGCGCGACAATGAGCTCATTGTGATCAACATGGATATGCCTTGGAAGTCAGATGTCTTGACGAATACAAAGATCGATAAGCCCTTCACGGTCTCAGCAATATCCCTTCCCGCAAAATAGGGAGAGGCGAAGACACACGCCCAATCAGCTTCTGCTGGCGACGTCGCGATCCGCGACGCGCCAGAGAAGGTGCGTTTGTCAAGAGGACAAGGGGAAAGACATTGAGTGTCCATCGCCGTCGCAATAAAGGGGAACGGGTTTTCCAACCCGTTGAATCACGGACTGGAAAGTCCGTGCTCCTGTGTTGGCACACCCAAACTTTGTCGCGAACCTTATCGAATTTTCTTCGCTTAACCTCTGCGCCCCCGCGCCTCTGCTGGAAATAGTTACTCCTTCAGATGATTGCCAGGGTATTAACTGCCAACTGCTACTGCCTACTGCCACTGTATCCGCCCCAGGCGGCGGGCTTGTCACCTATTTGTCACCTATCAAACCTTGGGAAACCGGGTGCAATCAGGTTGCCGTCTGCGAAGGGCATATGATAGAATGACCCCTATTGTTAACAGGGAGAACATAAAAAATGAACAGCGTTCAAAAGAATATTGTCGCGATGCTTTCAGCAGGCTTCGTTGTGGGTGTGGCACACGCAGGAGGACCGGATACCTTTCAGCTCGGGCCGACTGGCTTGTGCGGGACGCTCTCAAAAAACACAGCCAAGGTCACAAAGGTGGACAAGGGTTCACCTGCAGAGGGAAAGATCAAGGTCGGCGACGAACTCGTCGGTGCG
>CAIZQW010000119.1 GCA_903935195.1 uncultured bacterium | reverse complement strand
TTGAGATTCCACCAGATCCGCGGCCAGATGGTATCGCGATACCACGGCCCGAGCAGATCAACAGGAACACGATCTGGCCGCGAGGCGCTGGCTAACTTGTACCACTGGATCCAATAGAAGCTTTCCAGTTTAGCATCTGGAATCGAAACGAAGTTCTTAGGATAGAATGCATGCCACCACGCGCGATGCGAAGCCAGCAAAGTTGCAGGGGCAACAGCTGCAACTTCCTTCATTGTTTTCACAACTTGAGTGCCGGCTGTTTTAGCAGGGAATGAGTCCGCAATACTGAGGATCACCCTGCGGCCAGTTGCAGTCTGTTTTTCGGTCCAGGCCGTCGCACACTCCCCGCCGGCAAACCGTTCCTGTATGCAGACTTGGATACCGTCGATAGTTTCTATCCGTTCCGGCGGATTTAACGGGTCTTTGAAGCGCTTCACGTTGCGGTTATCCTGACATTTAGCTGGATTCCAGGCCATGGCACAAACCTTCTCCCCGTCGCTCGGCTCCAAGTCGATGAGAATCGCCATTTCGTCGGTATGGATGTACGAACGGAAGCTGATGCTGCCTTTGTCTGTTGTAACAGTTCCGCGGACTTCAGCATTCCACAGATCCAGCCGCATTGTGCCGCATTGTATCTTGCCGACTGTGGTCAGCACGAGGCCGCCGATAGGAAGCCTCGCGTTATCCCGGCGGTGCTCGGTGACATCTGAGCGCCCCATCTCGAAGCGGAGACGATTATCGCCTTCCTGATAAATGGTGGCGCCGAGCATTCCATTGCCCAGGAATGCACCGGTGTCGAATTTTGTCGGCATGGTATCCCAGACCATATCATGCCTCGCGATGAACGCAGGCCAGTCGACTTCAACTTTTACTGTCTGCTTGCTTACTGGAGGAATTGAAACGCAGCCAGCCAGGCAAACGGCCGTAAAAACCATCATCAGCTTTTTCATTTAAGCTTCTCCATTTTCTAATGCTTTGTTTCCGTAGGTGGATCAAGCAGTTTAGCCTCGCGGAGCATCTTCCCAAGCTCCTCGAGCTGCTTCACGTCGTCTTCGCGCATACTCCCGGTGTGATCCGCCGCCAGACTCAACAGTACGTTCGCGGTGCCACGGTCATACGCCTGTTTGATCCAGTCAAACAAAACCTTTACTTCAATCGGCTTGCTGACCTCGAAACCCTTCCCTTCACCATACGTAAACCAAGCGCCAACGGCCCCCAATGGTGTTGTTGTTCCTTTTGAGATACGCTGCGATACTGGCTCAAACTCAAACGGCAGGTAATACTGCTTGTTATTCACCGTGCGGAGGGGCTGATGACCTCCGGCAGGCGGGACAACCACCTCACCGTTCATCACATCCGTCGGGAAATAATTTATCTTCTGTCCATCCTGAATGTGCTGATTCATGATTACGATCGCCTTCGGCTGTGCGTTCTTGATTGAATCGTAGATCTCCTGAATCGACAGGTTCCCCGGACGCCAGTTCCCCATGTCTATCCAGAAATAAGGGATCTCGCCGTACTTTGTAGCCAGCTCGTTGAGTTGCGCGAGGATTATCTCACGCGCGTTCGGATTCAGCATCCAACCTTTTCCGCCCCAGAGGCAGTAATAAAACCCTGGAGTAATTCCTGCCTTGCGGCATTCTTTTACGAATTCGCCGGCAACGTCGGGTTTGCCGGGACTGCTTCCGACGTCAAGCTCGGTCGTGGGGCTGTCCCACAGCAGGAATCCGGACGTGTGCCGTGTTGTCAGCACCGCATATTTCATCCCGGCATTTTTCATCGTCTTCGCCCAGCCTGCTATATCCAGCCTCGGCGGATTGAAGAGCTTCGCATCCTTATTTTTCGAAAACTCCTCGCCCGTGAACTGATTGTCGTTGAAACAGAAAAAAGCGCCGTATCGCCAGCTCTCCCATTGCTTTATGATTCCCGTCCTGTTTGTTGCCGGCTCGTGGCGGGTCTTAAGGTCAACCTTATAAACCGACAGGTCCTTGCCTGCCTCCGAAACAACCTTGAGTTCCGTAAGACCGTCGGGCAGCGTCTTCTCATCAACCCGCAGTTCTCCAGCACAGACGCTGAACGCAAGCGTCAACCACATCGAAAGAATTATTCTTGTCGTCATATAAAAAGTCCCTTCGCTCTATTTCCTCACTTCAATGCACAGCACGGAATCAATCTCGTCTGTCGCTTTCTCCGGCAGTTCGATGGTCAGCTTGCCCTCTGTGACACTGTGCTTCAGCGCCTTGCGGTCTTGGTCAGCCAGCATATATGCTTTCTCGACTTTGCCATTGAAGCTGGCCAGTTCAAATTTGGCGCCGGGCCACTTGAATAAGTGAATATAGAGTTTCCCCGCCTTGCCCCAGGTCCAATCCATCGGCTTCACGGTACAGCGCCAAGCCGCCTCTTGGTTGAATATCGCTTTGCCTCGTTTGTTTTTCTTTACAGGATCTTCCTTGCCGAATTCGGTACCGAATGGTGTCTTGCCTGCGCCGTAGATTGATTCACCATTAACTTTGAGCCATTTGCCAACCCTTCGCAAGATATCCTGGCTCGGCTGAGGTATGGCCCCGTCCCCGTCGGGTCCGACATTGAGCAGGTAATTGCCGCCTTTGCTCACAACATCCACCAATTTGAACGTAATGTTATCAGGCTGCTTCCAGTTGTGGTCGTCTTTCTTGTAGCCCCAGGTATCGTTAACCGTCGCGGCGGTCTCCCATGCGCCTTCCACGATGGTGTGCGGAATCTCGTTGTCTCCCATGGAGCGGTAGTCGTGATAGTTACCCTCGCCCAGCCGGCTGTTGATAAGGACATCGGGCTGTATGGAGCGAACGAGGTCGGCCAGTTTCTTGCTCCTTTCAGTCGTCATCAGCTCTGGATAGTCAAACCAGATCAGACCGATAGAACCGTAGTTCTTCAGGAGTTCTGCAACCTGAGGCATTGATTTGTCGCGCAGGTACTGGTCGAAATCTTTTTCCTTGTCAGGCTTGAAATCCCAGTCATTCATCGCGCCATTGGGTTCGTTCCAGTCAATCGCCTGCGAGTAGTAGAAACACAGCTTGATATTGCGCTTTTTGCAAGCCTCCTGAAGTTCCTTGAACGGATCACGCTTCCACGGCGAGGCGTCGTAGCAGTTGTACTTGCTGACCTCGGACTTATAGAGCGCAAATCCGTCATGATGCTTGCAGTCAAATACCAGATACTTCATTCCCGCGTCTTCAGCCAGCTGCGCCCACTCTTCGGCGTTGAATTTCTGCGGATTGAACTGTTTCGCCAGTTCTCGGTACTCCGTTGCCGGGATTTTCGCTCGCTGCATAATCCACTCGCCTATACCGCCGATCGGCTTGCCCTTCCACTCACCAGCAGGGATCGAATAAAGCCCCCAGTTGATGAAGAGACCATACTTGGCCTGGTCGAACCATTTCAGCTTCGGATCGCGCGCCATCGCTTGCGATTCCTTTGCCGCTTTCGTTTGTGGCATCGGCGCATCTGCCGCGAAAAGCGATGAAAATAGAAGCGTCGTGAATAGCGCGATGCGCGTGAATTGTTTCTTCATAATTGTTCCCCTTTTTTTACATACAACATCAAATTATTTTTCAACTAATTAAACGAATTAAGCTAATTCCAATTCGTTCCATTCGTTTAATTCGTTGATAAAAGTTACTCCTTCGTTTATTCCTTCACGTTTCCCCGATAGAGACGTGGCCAGAAAAATCCATAAAGCGCGATAATGCAGAAGCAGGCGAGCGGCATCAGGAAGCCCGTCTGCATGGACCACTGATCTGCCATCCAGCCCATGAACATCGGCATGATCGCGCCTCCGACAATCGCGGTGACCATCCAGGAGGAGGCGACCTTTGTGCGCTCACCCAGTCCGTGAATCGCCAACGCGAAGTGGGTGGGATACATAATGGACATGAAGAAGAAGCTGAGGACAAGGGCGATAACCGACACCCAGCCCAGTCCCGCAAAGACCAAGGTCATGAGCACGACATTCGCAAGCGCATAAAAGCCTAGGACGCGATGGGCTGGCGCGAAGCGCAGCAGCGCACTCCCGGAGAATCGCCCGATCGTAAAGAGGATGAAGGCTCCCGAGAGCATTGCGCTTGCACAATACTCGGTAATGTGCCACGTGCCCGCCTCACTATATTTCATGGCTGCGGGCAGCAGGTCCGCGAGCCAGGCCGGCAAGGGGGGCATATAGGCAGGATCTTTGACATAGTTGATGAAAAAACTGAAGATGCCGATCTGTGCCGCGCAGTAGAGGAATTGCGAGACAATCGCCAGACTGAAGTGAATTTCCCGGAATAAAGGGCGCTGACCTTGCGCAATTCCTGACTCCGGGCGTTCTTCCGCAGGAGCGTGGATCTCCGGTACGGGCGCTTTTGCGAAAGCCAAAATCAACAGGGTTACGATCGCGGCGACGATCAGGTAGGGGATATACAAGCTGGCATTGCTGGTGTTGGCCTCCGCGGTCTTCGACAAGACGAAAGATCCACCTAAGATCGGCCCGAAGATCCAGCCCACGGCATTACAGCTCTGCGCCAGATTGATCCGCGCCACGCTCGCGCTTGGGTGTCCTAGCACCGTGGCATACGGGTTGGCGATCGTCTCAATGAAGGTAAAGCCGCTGGAGACCAGGCCCAGCGCAGCGAGGAAGAAACTGAAGACCACGACCTGCGTTCCCGTGACTTGGGTGACCGGCACAAAGCAGAGACAACCCAGCACAATGATTGAGAGCCCGAGCAGGATGCCGAACCGGTAACCGAACCGACGCGCAAAGAGTCCAGCAGGCAGGGCCAGAAGAAAATAACCGCCGTACCAGACGCCTTGCACAAAGGCGGACTGCGCCTTCGTGACCTGAAGGGAATTCTGGAAGTGCTTATTCAGCACGTCGATCATGCCATTACACAATCCGGACAGGCAGAAGAGTCCGCAAATCAGCAGAAAGGTCAGTAGATGATTCCGCCCGTCCTCCGTCTTAAACATGCTTCCTTCACTTCTCATTTTTACCTTTTAGCTTATCACTTTTAACTTTCTTCTGCCGCTTCCATCGCCAGTTTCGCCCAGGCCCAGAGGCGTTCGGGATGGTTACGTACAGTTGAAATATCCTTCATGATCAATTCCACGGGGCACCCTTTTGCAATATCCAGGAACTCCGTCATCTCGCGCTTCGCGCGTACCGGATCAAAACCGTCTTCCGCGAAGACCGCTGGATTGGGTTTACGGCTCAGCACGTAGGCAGCGCCCGATTGCTCGACGAGCTGTTTGCTGTTGCACCAGGGACTTGCGGAGATCTTGCGCAGATTGGGAATGCGCTTCAGCTGTTCCATCTTGCCGCTCAAGGGTTCGCAGCAGCCGTAGTAGGTCAGGCCGAAACGCTTCAGCCAGCGCAGGTCATGTTCGATGGCGAACTCCCAGTGCATCTCCGGCGAGACCTCTGAGAAGATCTGGGCATTCGAACAGCCCCACATGTTCTGCGGATGGACATGGTTCGGATTAAAATCCTTTCCTGGCAGTTCGCCCGTGTAGCCATAGCCGCCTGAACCGATTCGCGTATTGTTACAATCCAGTGAGAGGAGGTTCTGCGCATCGAGTTGATCCAGTTCGACCATCCACGCATCGACCATGCGATCCACTGCGGCATGCACGAGCTCCGGACGCATGATCAGATCCATCATCGCATTCTCAATGCCCCACCAGCGGATCAGAAAATCCCAGGGCGTAAACCAGATGTGCGTCTGGCCGATTTTCTTAACCGGCATGATTCCCGAGTACACATCGCACATCGCCTGATAGTGCAATTCCGTCGCGTGCTTATTGTGTGAAACGACGGGCATCTTGATCTTTTCGAGATCATCGACGTCATTGATCTGCACATGAAAATGGCGTGAGACAATATCGCCCTCAGCCGATGTTTTCAGAATGTCGACTTCCTCCATGATCCCGAAGTCTGTGCTGTGAAACATCAGCGGACAGGTCAGGAAGTCATCTACAATCATATCGCACGGCATGTGGCGCCACTGATAGAGCAGACGACGAAGCTCGCGTTCCTGATCCTGCGCCCAAGGGTGTTCACAACGCAGGGTCAGCTCGTCATTGACATTCATCTCGTGCCAGCAGACTTCATTGAGCCAGACCATGGGGCGTACAGGCTTCAAATCGTTCAATGCCTGCCAAAGCTTTGCCTTCTCTTTGTGTACTGGCAACTGGGCAATGGTCGCGATTTCAGAGGCGAGTGCGCGCAACACGTTTTTGTCAGTCTGTTGCACGTGCACTTCAACGGCTTGTGGGGGGGGCGTATGATGGCTTGGATCGTGTAGCATATCCTATTCCTTTGACAATTGATAAAAGAATAGCAGAAACATCTGTAAATGTCGTTGCACGAAACGGTTTATTTCTTACACGATTTAGGCAGGCCACGTTTTATGCGCTATTGACCTACTTGTAGATCGGGCCGAAGTGCTGGCAGGCGCGATAATCCGAGCCCGTCAGATCGCTGGCGCCAAAGAGGCCCCAGGCGTGCGGACGAAAAACATCTTCCTCCGCAACGTTTGACATAGCAATGGGGATACGCAGCATCGCGGCAAGCGTGGTTAGATCTGCACCGATGTGACCGTAACTGATCGCACCATGGTTCGCGCTCCAGTTGTTCATGACGCTGTAGACATCGCGGAAGGCCCCCGAGCCTGTGAGCCGAGGGACGAACCATGTACAGGGCCATGTTGGATTGGTGCGCTCCATGAGCTTATCATTAACATCCTTGGGGAGGTCCGAAGACCACCCTTCGGCGATTTGCAGGACAGGTCCAAAACCCTTGACGCGGCTGATGCGTGTCATGGTCATGGGCATACCGCCCTCCGTCAGGAAGCTGGAGGAATAGCCGCCGCCTCTGAAGTATCCGACATCAGCTGGACACCATTCGGTGGCCTTGAGGCAGGCGTCGGCTTCCTTCTCGGTAATATCCCAGAATGACTTAATCGCGGGTTTCCCTTTGATGCGCTGTTTGCCGCAACCGTCTAGGCAGGCTGCACCAGAGTTGATCAAGTGGATGAAGCCGTTGGCGTTGAGGCCAGTGAGTTTCTTGCCAGTCACGCGTTTGACGGCATCTGGACTCCAGTAGGTACGCACATCGGCAAAGATCTGGGCTCTGTTAGTCAGCAGATACATGAGGAGCATGCAGGCGCCGTTCAGAGCGTCATTTTCGGTGGCAACCAGATAAGGTGCGCGGATACCGTTCCAGTCAAAGGAGCTGGTTAAAATGGCCTCTAAGAAGTCACCGTTCGGACGATAGTCTGTCCACTGACGCTGGCCTTGAAAACCAGACACCAGTGCATTGCGCCCGAGTGACTCCTCAGGGAACTGCTTGGCGAGCGCAGGATTTCCGACCATGAGGTCACGCATCACAAGAGCCATCTTAACGACGTAGGACCAGTCCGCGTCCTTTGCGTTACGTGTTTTTTGGCTAGCCTTGGCATTCCAGTCCTTGCCTTCCTTGCAGTTCTTGCGCGTCCACGCGAGTGCCCGCTCATATTCGGCTTTATCGTAAATACCCTGTTCGATGCGGCGTTCGAACTCGCACATGTCCACCTGCTCGGTGCGCATACCAAAATAGTCCTGGAAGAAATCTGGATCTACAAACGAGCCGGCAATCCCCATGGAGGAGGTTCCGCATGCGAGGTAGGATTTATTGCGCATCAGGGCCGTGGCTAGACCCGCTCGGGTAAAGCGCAACAGCTTCTCTTGGACATCGGCTGGGATAGAGGTGTCTTTTGCATCTTGAACTTCCTTGCCATAAATACCGTAGGCGGGAAGTCCCTTTTGCGCGTGTCCTGCAAGAACGGCTGCGAGATAGACAGCGCCCGGGCGTTCCGTGCCGTTGAAGCCCCAAACAGCCTTGGGACGCAGAGGATGTGTATCCATGGTTTCTGAGCCATAGCACCAGCAGGGGGTTACACTGAGGGAGAGACCGACATTCTCTTTTTCGAAAAGGGCATCGCACTGGGCCGCTTCCGTGCATCCGCCGATCGTGAAGGGGGGAAGGATACACTGAACGGGTGAACCGTCTGGGTAGCGAAGCGACTCCGTGATCAGTTTGGCTGCGGATTTCGCCATATTTACGGTTTGCAGCTCAAGGGATTCGCGCACGCCGTTACAGCGGCCGTCGATAATCGGGCGTATGCCGACTTTTGGAAATTCATTACGGGCCCAAATGGAATTGATCATGTCTGTCTCCTTGTGTACTTGTTAAAGCAGTTTGGTCACAATTTTTTAAAGTATAACAAACCATCGTTCGAATGTCATTACACAGAACAATCTATTTCTTGCACGATTTAGGCAAGAGAACCATGCGCGTGTTCGTCCTCCGTGTATGGTGATCTTTATAATAGGTAGGTGAGCACCCGAGCTTTTCCTTGAAGAGGCGGGTAAAATAATGATGAAGGTCGAACCCGACCTTCTGCGCAATTTCGGCTATTGGAAAGTCGGTCTCCTCCAAGAGCTTGCAGGCGTGTTTTAACCTGATGGCGAGTTGAAACTGCAACGGAGTTTGATGGGCGAGTTTTAAGAAAGCCCGGCGGAAGGTAGTCTCGCTGACTCCGATTTGCTGGGCGAGTCGGTGGTAATCGATGGTCTCAAACGCATGTCGTAAGATATGGGCTTGAGCCTTTCGCACCGCATAAAAATATTTGGTGCCGGGCTCATTCATCTCCTTCAGCTCGAGGAGGCGTCCGAGCAGTGCTAGAACCTCACCTCCAGTGGAAAGCGGATATTCCAAGGGGGCTTCAACCATCCCCTCGACAAAGTCACGCATGGCCATCTCAAATTCAACCGGACGATTTAAGACGAAGATCGGTTGATCAGGGGAGATGAAGCCCGGAACCAGACGGTTGATATAGTCGCCCTGGAAGCCTATCCAGAGGCTCTCCCAGCCAGTTTTTGGATCCGGACGATGGCGATACCACTCCTGGGCAAAAACAATGAAGGCTGTTCCGGCCTTTACCTTTTGGAGCCCCGTCTTCTGGTTTTCGTAGAAGCCCTCTCCCTTGACGATATAAACAAGATAGTAATCATCCAAGATACGCCCCTCCTGCCACGTGAAGGTCCGGGAAAGGGGAGTGTCCGGTGGTGGGTAGTTTTTGTATCGCGCAGGGATGGTTTCTTTACCGCAGTCGGTCAAATAGATTGACCAACGTTTCTGCGCCTCGGAGATAGGAAAGTATTTAAAGTTCTTCATGTCATTTAAACGGGT